>JBJKPE010000142.1:0-21156 GCA_046706685.1 Thermodesulfovibrionales bacterium
GCTCGGATTTATCTATCTTACCGGCCTTAATCAGTTTTATCAGCGCGGCCAGTGCCACTCCGGTATGGGGACAGTTGAACATGCCGGTAGTATCGCCGAGTGCGGACGCATCCGCCAGTTCCTGCTCCGTTGCCTGCTCGACAATGCCGTTGAACTGTTTCAGTGTGCGGATGGCCTTCTGGATACTGACCGGGTCTCCTATCTGGATCGCGCTTGCCAGCGTCTTTTGTGCCTCGATCGGCTCGAAGGTCTCGAAATTTTTCATATATGAGCGGTAGAGCGGATTGGCCCGCTCGGCCTGGGCCACAACAATGCGGGGCAGCTTGGAGATCAGTCCGAGATCTCTCATCATGAGCATGCCGCTGCCCAGGGCCGATACGTTTCCAAGGTTGCCCCCCGGGATGATGATCACGTCGGGCACCGCCCAGTCGAACTGCTGGACGATCTCAATGCCGACGGTCTTCTGTCCCTCGATGCGGAGGGAATTCATGGAATTCGCCAGGTAGATCGTCTCGTCCTTCGTGATTTCCTTTACGATCCGCATGCAGCCGTCGAAGTCGGTGTCCAGCGACAGTACCAGCGCCCCGTTTGCGATCGGCTGCACGAGCTGAGCAATCGATATCTTTCCCTTCGGCAAGAGCACGATCGACTGAATGCCTGCCGCGGCGCAATAGACCGCCAGGGCAGCCGAAGTGTCGCCGGTTGAGGCACAGGCAACGGCCTGGATCGGCGCTCCCTCGCTGATCATCTGCTTCACCTGAGATACGAGGACCGTCATTCCGAGATCCTTGAATGAGCCGCTGTGGGAGTTGCCGCAGAGCTTGAGCCAGAGGTTGTCTATGCCGATGATTTTGCCGAACCGCTCGGCCCAGAAAAGGTTTGTACCGCCCTCATAGAGCGAAACGATATTATCATTGTCTATCTGCGGAAGAACCCATTCCTTTTTTCCCCAGACCCCTGATCCGTAAGGCCACTCGGTAGACTTGTAACGTTCTTCGAAGAGTTTTATCCATGAACCGGCATCACGGCCGGAGAGGGCCTGCATATCATGCCGGACCTCCAGCAGCGAGCCGCAGTTCCTGCAACGGTAAATGACCGAGTTCAGCGGATAGGTCGCCCGGCATTGTTCGTTGATGCATTGAAACCAGGCTTTATATGAATTAGGTTCCATTCCCTCTCATAACCGAAAGTTCTATAGCGCATGAATGCCTGTCGGTTGTCGGCTGCAACTCACGCACCAATGAGAGAATATCATAACGAATGGCCCGGAATCAATGCAAACAGCCCCCGCCTTCGCCCTGTGGTCTTACGAAATTTTCCGACTCCTTACCTTCGTCATATTGCGGTCTTGCCAGCCTAATCAGAATCATGTTGTAATCTTCCTGGGTGTCCATGTCCAGGACCACCCCCTCGTCGGGCACCGGCATATATCTCACTCTTTTATCGTCTTTTCTTACAATCTCGCTCAGTGTAAAACCCGAATAAATCTCCTTGACCGTATCCGTCGGGAAAAGAGGGGGATGCCCCTTCTTACCCCTGTATACCGGGATGATGATATGGCGGGGCGTTTCAAAATGGGCTTCCAACAGGGCCCTGTAAGTGCCAGTCCGCACGAGGGGATGGTCCGAAAGACAGATCAGGACCCCCGTCGACGCCGGATCAATCATCTCTATGCCGGCTTTTACCGACCCTGCCATCCCGCTTTCCGGTCTTTCGTTGAAGGCAACCTTTTTTGTAAACCCAGCCACGGCCCTTATGATTTTTTCACTTCCGGGCCGCACCACGGTTATCACGTCACACAAGCCGGACGAAAGGATGGAATCCAGGCAATGCCTGATGACCGGCCTGTCATTGAGAGGAAGAAGCTGCTTCAACCTCCCCATTCTCCTGGCCGAGCCGGCTGCAAGAAGAACGGCCGAGACCTGAAGTGGCATTTTCCCTCCTCGACTGGATAATCTGAGCCATGATACTGACCGATATCTCCTCGGGCGTTACGGAACCGATCGGGAGACCAACGGGGATAATCACCCTCCCGATATCTTCATCCGAAAACCCGTCCTCCTTGAGGGTCTTGAAAAGAAGGGCCCTCTTCCGCCTGCTGCCGAGGAGACCGACATAGCCCGCCTCCGTCCTGAGGGCTGCCCTGAGTGCGTCCAGATCGTGGTTGTGTCCCCTCGTTGCTATCACTATATAAGACTCTTTCTTCACAACAATACCGGCAAAAACTTCTTTAAAATCCCTTACGATGACCAAGGAAGACTCCGGGATGCTTTCCCTGTTCGCATATTCCGGCCTGTCGTCAGCTACTGTGACTCTGAATCCGCAGAACCTGGCAGTCTTCGCCAGGGCCTTACCTACATGGCCTGCACCGAGGATGAAGAGGTCCGGCTCAGGGACCAGCGGTTCGATATAAACGAGGACATTGCCCCCGCAGACGAGCCCGCCGTGCTTTTCCGTCAGTTCAAAGGGAACCGTAACGGGTCTCCCGTCCCGTATTGTCATGAGTGATGCCTGTATCACCTCCGCCTCGAGACATCCGCCTCCGAGTGTCCCCATTATCGAACCATCGTCCCTGACGAGCATCTTCGATCCCTCCTTCTGGGGGGAAGAACCGATGCACTGCACGATCGTGGCGAGGGCGGACGACCGGCAGTCTCTTTTTAACCTCAGTATCTCTTCATAGATATCCATTGTCTCCCACCCCGGTTTTATTCATAAATCTGTCTTCATCTCGCAGTTGCATCAATTCTGAAAAAGGAAGTGCGGGTGTGCGTAAAAAGATCCATATTCTGCGCGACTCCGCAATGTGCCCCGGTGCAGCCGAATACGTCATGCGGGAAATCACCGGGCGTTATGTCTGCGGTTTCCGTGATCAAATAAATTCTGTCGCCATATATGGGCTTTTTATGCATGCCCTCACTCCGCCCCGTGCAACATCAGGGGTCGCTACGCCTCCTTCAATGCCTTCAAAACGACATCCGGCGTCATCGGAAGGTCCCTCAGACGGATACCGGCGGCATTGAAGACCGCATTGGCAACAGCGGGAGCCAACGGCGGCAGACCGGGCTCCCCGACGCCCCCCTGGCTGTCCACGCTCTTTATTATATGGACCTCGATTTTATCCGGGGCCTGGCTCATCCTGAGGAGCTGATAAGAGTCGAAGTTCGACGTCTCCACACCCCCGTCGGCAAAGTTGATCCGCTCTCCGAGTGCAGCGCTCAGGCCCATGATTATCGCGCCTCTTACCTGTGCCTCTATGATGGCGGGGTTAACAATCGGGCCGCAGTCTATCGCGGCTACAACCCTGTGGACCTTTATCGTTCCGTCCTTTGTATTCACCGATACCTCGGCGACCTGGGCAACGTAACTTCCGAAGGAGAAGCCATAGGCGATGCCCCTTCCCTCCCCTTTGGGAAAGGGCTTGCCCCACCCAGCCTTCTCCGCTGCCGTCGTCAGCACCCTGCTGACCCTGGGTTGGTCCTTAAGGAGGTCAAGGCGGAAATCGAGGGGGTCTTTTCCCGCCGCATGGGCCATTTCGTCCATAAAGCTTTCCACGGTGAAGCCGTTGTGCGAGCTTCCCACCGAACGCCAGAAGCCGACCGGAACAGGGCCATCGAATTTCACGTACTCCACATGGAGGTTCGGTATCCCGTATTTCATGTTTTCCAGGCCCTCGACCGCTTCGGGGTCGATCCCGTGTTTAACCATCTGCGGCATCGCATGCTCAAAGACCGAGGGACAGACGATCTTATGAGACCATGCGATGAGACTGCCTTTTCCGTCCAGACCGCCCGTGATCTTCGAGTAATTGGCCGGCCTGTAGTAATCGTTTTTCATATCCTCTTCCCTGGTCCACAGGAGCTTTATCGGCCTTCCTGTTCTCTTCGATATCGCCACCGCCTCCTTCACAACCCCGGTCTCGAACCGCCTCCCGAACCCTCCGCCCAGATAGGTTGTATGCACCGTTATCTGTTCCGGCTTAAGTCCGGTTTCCTTCCCGGCTACCTCGACGACCCCGGACTGGTTCTGAGTCGGCACCCATATCTCGCACCCAGCTTTCCTGACGTGAGCCGTACAGTCCATCGGCTCCATTGTGGCGTGGGAGAGGTAGGGCAGCATGAAAGTCGCCTCCAGTTTTTTTGCCGCCTTTTCAAGGGCCGATCCGGCATCGCCCCTGTTTTTTGCGACTGCACCGCTGGTGTTCATGGCCCTTAGAAATTTTACCTCCAGGGTTTTGCTGCTCAGGTCAGGTTCGATCCCTTTCCCCCATTTCACATTGAGCGCCGTTCTGCCCCTCCATGCCTCGTCCGGCTTCCCGGCGCAGACGGCGATGCCGCTGTTTATCGGAACGACATATTTGACCCCTTTCACCTTAAGCGCCGCCGGCTCATCATAGGCAAGCGCCTTGGCCCCATAAGCCAGGGGGCGCTCAATAGAAGCGTACAGCATGTCGTCGACAAAGGTATCGATCCCGAATTTGGCCTTTGCATGGACCTTGTCGGGGATGTCCAGGCGCTGCAGAGGCCTCTCCATGATGGTAAACTGACTCTCCTTCTTCAACGTGGGACTCTGCGGGACAGGCAGTGAGGCAGCCTTGGATGTAAGTTCACCGTAAGTCAGCGTGCGTCCGGTAGACTTGTGTTTAACCGTTCCCTTTGAAGTTTCGCACTCGACAGCCGGGACTCCCCAGGTCTCTGCCGCTGCTTTGACGAGCATTTCTCTGCCGGCAGCACCGGCCTTCCGCAGAGGCCCGTACATGTGCCTGATACTCGTGCTTCCCCCGGTGGACTGTTTCCCCCACACCGGGTCTATATATCTGGCCTCCGCCGGGGCTACACTAAACTTCACCTGAGACCAGTCGGCATCAAGTTCATCGGCCACAATCATGGGCAGTGAAGTATCCACCCCCTGGCCCATCTCCGATTTGTTCACGATGACCGTAACCATATTATCCGGTGCAACCCGCAGCCAGACATTGGGGCTGAAAGCCACTTCCTCCTTTTCCATTTCAGCGGCGGACAGAAGCCTGGTGCCGAAAGGCGTTGCAGCGGCTGCGATAACCAGGCCCGTACCGGCAATGGTTTTCTGAAGGAATTCGCGGCGTGTCAATGAAGTTTTCATTATCCTTTCCCCCCCTTTGCGGCCGACTTTATAGCCAGTTTGATATAGGGATAGGTACCGCAGCGGCAGAGGTTGCCGTTCATCGCCTCAACAATCTTTGCGTCGGACGGGTCTTTCTCCTCGGCCAGCAGGGCCGCAGCCTGCATGATCTGTCCCGACTGGCAGTAACCGCACTGCGGGACCTGTTCCCTTATCCATGCCGCCTTTACAGGATGGTCTTCCGGGAGCCCTTCTATCGTGGTTATCTTTTTCCCTTGGGCGTCGCCCACGGAAATCTGGCAAGAACGGCGGGCCTTTCCATCCATATGGACCGTGCAGGAACCGCACATCCCGATGCCGCATCCGTACTTGGTGCCGGTAAGCTTCAGATACTCCCTTATCACCCACAAAAGGGGGACGTCCGGTTCCACGTCCACGCTGTACTTTTTCCTGTTGATATCGAGCGAGATCATACATGCCTCCTTTCGTTCAGTCAGTTGAAGAGATTAATCCCCTTGACTTGACAGCTCAGGGGAATCGCAAGCAGTTCCACCCTCGTCCTGAGAAAAAGTAGCTGCCGGCCCGGGTCCCGCCTTCGCCGCAGGTCTGGACACCGGGCCCTGAGATTCGTTCTTCAGCAAGAGGTCAGGCTGACTTAAGAAAAGCCTACCGCTGTCCCGACCCTCTGTCAATTTCTTTCCAGAAAGGATACATGCTTCTTATTTCATGGACTTTTTATTGAACGCCTTTTCCGTCATTTGTTATACTTCTAAATATCGAATCCGGGGGAACGGCTGATGCTATTCACAGAAGAAGAGCTGAAGAGATATAACCGGCAGATGATGATCGAGGGCTGGGGTTTTGAGACCCAGAAGAAGCTCAAGAACTCTACGGTATTCATCGCTGGCGCGGGCGGGCTCGGCTCGCCGGTCTCGATATATCTCGCTGCGGCTGGCGTTGGAAATATACGGATATGCGATTTCGACTCACCCGACTGGTCAAACCTGAACCGGCAGATCCTTCATACCCCTCACAGGATAGGAATGAACAAGGCCCTCTCGGCAAAACAGACCCTGGAAGAAATGAACCCCCACATAAAAGTCAGCGCCTTTCCGGACAAGATTGTGGCCGAGAACGTCGACCAACTTGTGGAAAATGCCGACATCATAATGGACTGCATGGACAACTTTCCCACCCGCTACCTGCTCAACGAGTCGGCAATAAGGAAGAATATCCCCCTCGTTCACGGGAGCATATGGGGACTTGACGGCCGCCTGACCTTTATTCATTCTCCGGAAACACCCTGCCTGAGATGTTACTTCCCCGAATCCCCGCCCAAGGAAGTCTTCCCCGTACTGGGTGCCACACCCGGTGTTATCGGGACGCTACAGGCAACTGAGGCCCTTAAGTATCTCGCCGGCATCGGCAAGCCCCTCAAAGGGAACCTGCTTGTCTGGTCAGGTAACGACATGAGCTTCAGGACCTTCAAGGCCCATAAAGACCCGGACTGTCCGACCTGCGGCAAGAAGTAGCTACTGGCCGGTTTTATTGTATGATTCGGATGCAGGACACTTAAGACATCCAGGAAATGCCTGGAGTTTACCTGCCATGGGCAGGCTTGGGAATCGATGGAATATGCTGTCCGTTGAGAACAGACCGGAATCTGAGATAAGACGCTATGCACGGAAAAGCCGAACGATGTTTGCCTTCCCAGTGATCTCTGCCCGCCGGTATGGCACTGCCGATGGGTAAACGGAAACACATCCATGGAAAATCCGCTGGGGGCGGTGTGTCTTTCGCCGTTGAAGAGGATACGTCGAAAGGGGCCGCTAACAACCGGCAGCCATTATTCAGAAGATCGTCTGTTCACCTGCTCATCATAGTTGTTCTGGGGCTCATAGTTTATTCAAATACTTTTTCGAGCCCTTTTCAATGGGACGACAACTATAGCCTCCTCAAAGGCAATCCTATTTTGAGAGATCTTCATTATTTCACTGATTTGTCGCGTGCCAGCGGTTTTGAACAGTACGGCGCTCTAAGATCAAGATATGTCGGCTTTCTTACTTTTGCACTGAATTACAGGATAAACGGACTGGACGTAACCGGATACCATGTCGTCAATTTGTCCATCCATATCATAAACGCCATACTTGTATACTTCCTTGTACTCCTGATAATGGGAAGCCCTGCACTGAAGGGATCAACTCTCAGGAATAACGTCACCCTCATTGCTCTTTTCACCTCTCTGCTTTTTGTTGCCCATCCCCTTCAGATCGAGGCGGTCACATACATATTTCAAAGGTTTGCTTCCCTTGTGACGTTGTTCTATCTTCTTTCCCTGTTGGCTTACGGCAAGGCGCGGCTTATTGGCGAAGGTTCCGGTGAAGGAGAGTCTTCCGGGGGGGCAAGGCGGAAGATGAGATTGGCAGCGTGGTACGCAGCGGCTGTTTTCGCTGCCTTACTCGCCATGAAGACGAAGGAGAACGCCTTTACTCTGCCGGTGACTTTGGCGGTTTTCGATTTCCTTTTTTTCAGCGGACCTGCAAGGCGAAGAGTTCTTTTCCTCCTCCCCTTCTTTGCGACCATGCTCATAATCCCCATTACTCTCATAGGGCTGAATAAACCGGTGGCTGAAGTCATCAGCCGCATGGCCGATCCCGCGGCATTGGGCTATCATGGAATGACAAGGGATACGTATTTTTTCACGCAGCTGAGAGTGATCGTAACTTACTTAAGACTTCTCTTTTTCCCGATGAACCAGAATCTGGACTACGATTATCCTCTACACCAATCCTTCACCGATCCTGAAGTCCTTGCGTCTTTTTTTGGTCTTCTCTGCATTCTTGGTTTTGCCTTTTACCTTAACCGCCGGGCAGGCAAGGGAGAGCGCGGACTGCGGGTCGCCGCTTTCGGGGTTTTCTGGTTTTTCATAACGATGTCCGTTGAATCAAGCATAATACCAATCCCGATGATAATTTGCGAATACAGGGTTTACCTGCCGTCCGTGGGGTTTTTCCTCGCCGTGACTGCTGGTATTTTCCTCATTTCAGAGCATCTGAAGGGCCGAACGTTCCGGGCCGACGGGGCTGCGGCTGGAGCGCTGACGCTCGTCGTCCTGATGTTGTCAACAGCAGCCTACGCCCGGAACGATATGTGGACCAGCCGGATCCGGCTCTGGCAGGACACTGTAAGTAAGAGCCCACGCAAGGCTCAGGCCCACAATGATCTGGGGACAGCATATCTGGAAAAAGGAGACACGGACGATGCGATAAGGGAATTCCGCACAGCCGCTGCCATCGCACCAGACTACCGTGACGCGTTTTACAATCTCGGCAACGCCTATAAGAATGTCGGTGCCCTTAGTCAGGCGGTAGAGGCATACCGGAGGGTTTTGTTTTTAGATCCCTCTTACGCACAGGTGCATAATAACCTGGGTAATATTTACCGCGACCAGGGATTCCCGGATAAAGCCCTGGAGGAATATCAAACGGCGGCCATGTTGGAGCCCGACCTTCCTCAGCCTCACGTCAATCTCGGCATTATCTATCTCAGAAGCGGCCGCCTGGCCGAAGCTGAAGAGGAGTCGAAGAAAGCCGTCATGATCAGACCGGACTACGCAGTTGCTCACGAGGTTCTGGGGGAAGTTTTCTTCTCTCTGGGACAGAGGGATAAGGCCATAAAAGAATATTCAATCGCGCTCAGCCTAGACCCCTCCGATGCGAGGGTAAGGTCCCGGCTGGAAGAACTGTCGGGCGGAGGGGGAATACGATAAGCCTTGCAGTTGCACGGCAAGGCACCGGTAATGGCGGTCCCAACGGGAATCGAACCCGTGTTTTAGCCTTGAGAGTTATAATTTAAGGGACTTAACAAGTACTTGAAAATGCTCGAATAAACCTTCTATCTCAAGGACTTGGACCGTTTTCATGTTTGCCTGTATTTTGATCAAATTATACCTTTTTTGACACCCTTTTTTCACGTTTTCTTCACGGTAATTTGACGTCCCCCGCAAAGCCAACACAGGGGAAAAGAGGGGTAAAACGGAAATTTCAGCGCCGTTCTTTTCACGTTTCCTTCACGTTTAGTTTGATGTCATCCGCAGAGCCAACACGGAAAAAAGAGGTGAAAAAAGGGGCAGATTCTTGCCCATTCTTTCACGTTTTCTTCACGGTAATTTGATGTCATCTGCAGGGCTAACACGCAAAAAAAAGGGAAAAACAGGGGCAAATTCTTATCCATTTTTTCACGTTTTCTTCACGGTCAAGGCAGTCGATTTGAGACTGTTCTATGTTTCATCTTTCCACATGCGGGGATCGTAACAAAAGTCCTCCGGGCGGGAGATTCTTATTTTCTGAAAGTCAGGATGAAGAGGGCTCAGGATAAAATTGCATTCCGAGGATATTAAAGCGGAAGGCACTTTGAGGACAGAGGTTTCACCTCGCGCCAACCAACCGGCGCCATATGCCTTTAGTGAATCCGGGGCAGGGATATCTCTCCAATTAGCCGGCAAAGAACGAATCTCAATTTCTTCAATCCTTAGCTCTTCCGGAATTTCAACTTTGAAACAGACAAAGTGAATGTGCTGTCCCTCATCTCCGAGCTGAACGAACTGCTCAAGCGCTGCCAGCGATTCGGTCTGCGCAGTATAGACAGCGGGAACACCCTTTGGGGTCCAGCGCCCTCCCCTTCTCCTGGAGCCTTCCCCATCAAAAGCCGAAGCCGCATACTTCTTCTTGGCGATGCGCCAGCAAAACACTAAACAAGGACCCCATATTCTATTTTCTCAAGCAGACTCTCTACTTCCTGTGCGCCGGCCTCTGTCTGGATAACTTGAATAGGCACCCTTCCTCCCAGTCCTCTTTGCGGCCTGTGCAACCATTTCCGTGCCATTTCTTCATTCTCAAGAACGGAAACGGCGAGTGCAAAGATTCTTGCAATACGGAATAGTCTGTCACCCTCCGGTATTGAGAGTTTCTCACGGGAGTCCCGCTTCCTCTGTAACGTTCTGAGACTAATGCCCAAATAATCCGCAAATTCGTTGTCCGTGAGATTTAAGGCCGTCTTAACGAGACGGACCTTGGCATATGGAATTCCTTTCCGAATGATGGCATCAAAGGTCAACATCCCCTTGTCTCTTTCCTGCGACTTAAGATCGATGTCTTTCAGTCCCAGGGTCTTAATAATCTTCATTTTTATCTCATCATTTTCAAAAGCCAAAGCGGTGCTCATTCATAACTCCTTTCCTGCTTACGGGATTACATTATTAGTGCCATTTGACATTAGTTTAACGCCAAATGACATTTACTGCAAGATATATCTAAATACTATTGAGATACCACCGGATGTGGTGATCGAACTCTTGAGTTCGATGTTGTCTCCGGCGATGGCTCGCTATCTGTCGAGTCCACACCCTCTTCCAGGTATTATTCGGATAGAAATCCTTTGCTGAGCGGATCCATCCGGGAGGCATACTGTTTTGCTTTTTTCACCCATTTTTCAAACGCAGCTTGAATTTCCGGCGGATTTGCCTTTTGTGCAAAGTTTTCTTCTACTTTTTCTATAAAGGCCTGAATCTGCCGACTCTTGGCCCAGCGCGCCGCATTCATTTCAAGGTCTTTGATAAATGTTTCCTCCGCAATCTGTCGCTTTCTTTCTTCTGCTTCCTTCCGTCGCTCTTCTTCCCATATTTTCTCACGTTGCAGGTGTTCCTCCCTGCTAACAAGGGCAACCTTTATAGCGCCGGCGATAAAATCATTAAGCATATCTTCAAGACGTTTTGACTTGCCGTCCGACCATGATTTTCGGAGCCCTTCTGCGCTATATTCTTTGATGTAAAGACTCAGCCTGCCGGTTGCCTTGTAGTCCCAGAGAGGGGGCCTGTTCCATGAATATTTCTTTTGTTCCTCTATTTCTTGTTTGGTAGGTATATGCTCTACGCGATCTATCTTCTCCCACAATGAAAAATATAGTCTGTGGTCATGGATCATTACGTAAGATACCGGCACCTTGTCAGTTATGATTTCAACTTTAAAGGTTCTTTTTTCGAATGCCTTGACTATAGCATCCATGATACGTAATGCTCGTTTCAGACTGGCAGGACTGACACGCAGATCTAGGTACTTTTGTCGCCACGGTCTCAAAACACCGTACTCGTCTGGTTTTACTTCCGATAAGACTTCCAGCGTTTTGGCAACCAGAGGGTGCGGCGAAGCTAATCTTTCTTGGACTGTGATCTTCCCTTCTCTTTCCTCTTCTGTAATAAGATCCTTTATTTGTGAATCATTCTCTAATAACTGTTCGGCGACTCGTTTGATTCCCGTGGTGTAAATATCTGGCTCTCCATATTTGAGCTGAGGCAATGGTTTCTTGACCACTTTTTTCCCATGCTGCAGTCTTGCCCAATATCCTATCGGTGGGGTTGGAATGTTGAGCTTTCGACAGATTTTTCTAAGGCCGTTGTCTGATAAACCGTACTTTGCGGCTAACCGAGTTATAGGCAGTGACCATACTTGCTCATACAGTTCAGCGCGATTCAGAATGATCTTTCCTTCAGACATTTCAGAAAAAAACCTCCACTTTCGCAGCGTTTGCAAGGTCTTCCCGTACAATCCCGAGGACGTCGAGCCCTTCCCTGATTCTGTTACCATTTAGTTTTGTCATATGATAATTATAGGCGAAACTCAAGACTGCGGGGACGATCTCTTGCTCGACAAAAACTCGTTTAAACCAGTGAATTCCTTCGGGGAAATGCACCAGTATCAAGGATAAGTTATTGCCATCCGGCGACAGTATTCAACCTCGTATCGTGTTCAGTTCTTCGCCAGCGCTTCAAGTCCGGTCTCTTCTTCCTGCCCCGACCTTTTCAAAACGTTCCTCTGGTCGTCTGTGTGACACCAACAGTGTTAATTGGTTACAATTGAAATGAAAGAATGAGTTCCCTGCCGGCTCATAAATGGAATTTTGCCCCGCGCTTCCGAAAGAATGCCTTCGGGTGGCGTGGCTCTCGGCCCGCCCAGGCGCGGGTAAAAGAGGCTGTGTCGGAGATAAAGAAAATAGCGCGTAAAGATCCTGTTCTGGCTGCCGAAGGCGCTGTGCTGTTTCTGGAGAAGGTATCGCCTGCATTGGCCCACGTCGATAGCTCCTCAGGTGCAATAGGCACGGCGGTGAACAATGCCATCGATGTCCTTGCGACCATTATAGCCAAGGCGCCGGCAGATATCTCCGTTCGGGATAGGTGGCTGGAACGCCTCTGGCAGGCGGTCGAGGATGACGATATCCCCTATATCGAGCTATTGCCGGAATATTGGGGAGAACTCTGTGCGACCCCTGAGCGAGCATCACAATGGGCAGATTCATTTGTCGACGGGGTGAGGATGGCATGGAAGAATACTTCTTCCGGGCATTTCGTCCATTTCAAAGGCACGTCCGCATGTCTCAGTGCCCTCCTCAAGGCCGGACGGAATGAGGAACTCCTCTCTTTGCTGGAACTCGCACCGCATAAATTCTGGCACGACCGGAAATGGGGAGTGATGGCCCTCAGTGCCATGGGGAAAAAGGCGGAGGCTATCCGTTACGCAGAGGATTCCCGCGGAATCAACGATCCCTGGGGTGAGATCGCGAAGATATGTGAGGAGATCCTCTTTTCGAGCGGCATGAGCGATGAGGCGTATGAAAGATATGCCATCGAAGCCAACCGGGGCACTACAAATCTGGCCACCTTCCGGGCTATCGCAAAAAAATACCCTAAAAAGGCCGCCAGTGAGATTCTCAACGATCTGGTTGAAAGCACACCCGGAGATGAAGGCAAGTGGTTTGCCTCAGCGAAATCCGCAGGTTTGTATGACGAGGCAATCGCATTGGCCAACAAAACGCCTTGCGACCCGAGAACATTGACACGGGCTGCGAAAGAAACTGCAGAAGAGCATCCGGCGTTTGGCGTTGAAGCAGGGATGGCGGCACTCAAATGGCTGTGCGAGGGATATGGATATGAAATTACCTCTATGGATATTTGGGCCGCTTACCGGCACACAATGGAAGCCGCTGCAAACGCCGGCAGCGAGAGGGAGACACGTGAACGGATAAGCAGGCTGGCCCGGACTTCAGGAGTCCGGTTTGTTGCAGAAGTGCTCGGCAGAGAGTTGGGAGAAGAAAAGATTGGATAAGCCGGATCTCGGAAAATTCACTGAGGAGCTCGACGATAAGCTCAGATCTTACGAAGGTCTTCAGGGAGATCCGTACAAGGAGTCCCTCAGGGAGCAATATGCTCTTGCGAAGCGGTTCTATGAGTTTCTCCTGAAGCCTGATGGAACACCTGACAGCCGGTTATTCGAAGATATCGCAATGTCCATGGATGCCGATGTCATGGGATGGATCGTTGAACTCCCTTTCGCCCTTAGCGATCACGGGGGTATGGTCGATGAGGCAATCGAAATATGCAATCTCTTTGCGGAACTCCATTCGCCGGATAATTTCTTCGGCGATATGGCGGTAATTCTGGCCGAGGCCGGCAGACGTGAAGAGGCACTTGAGCGGATCGCAAAAAATCTTGAAAGGTTCCCTGATGATGCATGGGTAATAATAAAGTCCGGCGATGCTTATCGAACGCTGAAAGAGACGGATAAGGCGTTTGAGCTCTATAACCGGGCATATGGTATGACCTCGCCTCTGTCCTATGACAGGGACGGGGTACTTGAACGCCTGGTTCCCCTGTTACGGGAATTGGGCAGAGAGGCCGAGGCTGATACCGTCGTTGAAAGCGAAGAGAGGGAGAAGAAGGCCCGACAAGAAAGATACAAGAACTTTACGAGGGAAGCAACAAATTGCTCCAATGCTATAGATGAGCAGAAACCGGTGCCGGCAAGCTCCAGGAAGATCGGCAGAAACGAGCCATGCCCATGCGGAAGCGGGAAGAAGTATAAGAAGTGTTGCGGCAAATAGGTTCCGCAATCGTTTTCATTGAGTAAGTATTGACTTTGACGATCTCTTTCACCTTCGATCCTGCATGATCCTCATTAAAATGGTATATATACCTTTTTAATGAGTTTACGCCATTGTTGATAAAGCTCATTTTGTCTTTAACTTACAAGGACTTGCCACATTTATTGGGGGTATTCTTAATGGTCATAATAAGGTATATATACCTTATTATGCCATTATCTATCGCCTTGACGATCCGGGAGCTGACAATAATGTATATATACCATATTGTCAACGCATTGTTTCCAATCACTTCGTCTTTTTAATGCCATAAGTTTGCTTATTTTTCAGGTAGTTATATCTCACAGCTATACCTCGGGTCTCCGTTCAAGTAAAAAGGTATATATACACTTTTACTTGAAATGGATACTTCAATACGTCTATACTTGTAACAAGGAAGAAAATAAAGAAATGTCAGCGGATACCTTAGACAGGATAAAAATTGCAAAACCCGACATCGATGCGTATTTCGAAAAGCTATCTCATAAAGTTTTTCTGAGAAAAGATTTGGGGAAAATTCTGGAGGATAATCGGAAGTTTTGGCGGCTGACCAAGACCATGTCGACTGATAAATTTATAGAGCTTCTGCATGAAACAGCTCAGCTTCAGGAAATATCTCTTTTCTCACCAAATTACAATAAGACTATCTCGCGCTATGTATGGGGGACCAACCCATCAATTTACCAAGTCGCCCTTTCATTAAAGCCCAATTCCTATTTGTCACATTACACGGCATTGTTTCTTCACAATCTCACGCAGCAAATTCCCAAAACAATTTACCTCAATACGGAACAGAGCAAAAAGCCTTCAAGACCCTCCGTCTTAGAACAAGGCAGAATCGATTTGGCATTTAAGGGAAAAGGCAGGGTCTCGCAGTACATTTTTAACTATGATAACTGGAAGGTCTGCTGTATCAGCGGGAAAAATACAAATAATCTGGGCGTGGAAGAGGTTCAGGTGTCTGAGGCCGAGAAGGTCCCTGTAACGAATATTGAACGAACTCTGATAGACGTGGCTGTAAGACCTATTTACGCGGGCGGCATTTATGAAGTTCTTAATGCCTTCAGGGAAGCGAAGGGTAAGTTCTCAGTTAACAAGCTGCTGGCTACCCTGAAGAAGATTGATTACATCTATCCCTATCACCAGGTTATCGGCTTTTACATGGAGAGAGCCGGATATCAGGAGGCCCAGTTACGCCTCGTTAGAAAGATTGAGATGAAGTATGACTTCTATCTGGATTATGGCATGAAAGAAACCAGCTACTCCAAAGAATGGAGACTATACTTTCCAAAGAATTTTTAGCCCTTTGGTCTTCTCGACAACATAGTCGAAGTAATAATCGAAGTCTTTCAACTCGAAGCCCGTATGAACCGTGGCAGCTACAGAGGCAAAATCTCTCTCATGAAACTCTCTGCTTTCCGGAATCCGCTCTATCAACTGTAAAGGGACTTCTTTCGCTTTGAATATGAGCCTGAACAGCTCAAGGTTTTCCTCTGTCAATAGATCAATTTTACGCGTCTCCATAAGGATGAAAATATCGAAAAAATCCCTTGCGCGAGCGCTCTTAGTCCCATATGGATATTCGGGCATTTGCTGGCAAATCGCTCGAACCTTTTCGACCACCATCATTTCAGGAGTATACACATAAATCGTAAATCCATCGATTTCCTTTTCGGTCTTGGGGCCGCAAAACTCATGTTTGCTGATGTCGATTGTGAACGGTTTCTTCTCTCCGCTTCCCAAGGCTATGGCGCTTTTACGCATCTTCTCAAGGTCGCCGCCGAAATCCTTAAGGCGCTCTTTTTCCATCAATTTAAACTCAACCCTGTAACCGCCCCAAAAATCCTTGAGTCCGGCCTTTCTTACTTTTGGTTTTTCATAGAACTTGTAATCGAAAACAAGATATCCGTGCTCCTGGAAGGTACTTTCCAAAACCCTTCTTATTTTTTCTTCGATTACATGAAACTTTTCCTTATCAATGTCATCACACAGGGAGAAATCAAGGTCAATTGAGGCACGGGAGTACTCGCCATAAAACAATGCAATGGCATTCCCGCCCTTTAGAACGAGCATCTCCATGAGGTCGTCATCAGAAAACATGGCTATAATGCCGAGCTTTCTTATCTTCTCAAGTTCCGATAATTCCATGGTATTGTCTTTCTGCTCAACCCCTCATCTGTCAAGACCCAGTATTATTCATCATTACACTCTGCTCAATTATAGACCCCATCCGGTTTTGATATCCATTTCATTTGTTTTCCTTCAACTCACACATTTAGAGAACACTCGTGAATGAATCCATTAACGGCTGCGAAGCTGCAATTTTTGTTTTAAAACAGGATATTTCGCAGGCCATAGCCTTTATGCTAAAATTCAATGACTTCTTGGAGGAGGAAAAGGGGAAAGATCCTCCGTATTAGATCTTGCGGGCATCGACGAAATGATGGGATATGGCACGAAAAAGTATAGATAAGAAAGCGGCGGCGAACGGCGCAAATCTTGGCTTTGAGCAGCAGCTATGGAAAGCGGCCGACCTCCTCCGGGGGCACATGGATGCCGCCGAATATAAGCATGTTGTCCTCGGCCTTATTTTTTTGAAATACATCTCTGACGCCTTCGAGGAATATCACGCGAACCTTGCTGACGAGCCGGGAGCGGACCCCGAAGACCGGGACGAATATCTTGCGGCAAATATCTTCTGGGTCCCAAAAGAGGGCCGGTGGGCGAACCTTCTTGCCAACGCCAAGCAGCCTGCTATTGGCAAACTCATAGACGACGCGATGGTCGCTGTTGAACGCGAGAACCAGTCTCTTAAGAACGTGCTCCCAAAGAACTACGCAAGGCCGGACTTAAGAGGCGCCCGTCTCGGCGAGATAATCGACTTAATCGGCAACATCGGCCTCGGCGACAAGGAAAGCCGGTCTAAAGATATCCTTGGTCGCGCGTATGAATATTTCCTTAGCCAGTTTGCGAGCGCGGAAGGAAAGAAGGGCGGACAGTTCTATACACCGCGCTGCGTTGTGCAGGTGCTTGTCGAGATGCTTTCGCCTTACAAAGGCCGCGTCTTCGACCCCTGCTGCGGCTCCGGCGGCATGTTTGTGCAGAGCGAGAAGTTCGTCGAGGTCCACGGCGGCCGGATCGGAGACATCAGCATATTCGGGCAGGAGAGCAATCCCACTACCTGGCGTCTGGCAAAGATGAATCTTGCCATTCGGGGCATCGATAACAACCTCGGCCCTGAGCCGGCGGACAGCTTTCATAGGGACCTTCATAAGGACCTCAAGGCCGACTTCATTCTGGCGAATCCGCCCTTCAACATGTCTGACTGGGGCGGCGATAAGCTGAAGGAAGATGTGAGGTGGAAGTACGGCAAGCCTCCCGTGGGAAACGCAAACTTTGCCTGGGTGCAGCACTTCATCCATCACCTTTCGCCTACCGGCCTGGCTGGTTTTGTCCTTGCAAACGGTTCGATGTCCTCGAATACTTCCGGCGAAGGAGATATCCGCAAGACGATCATCGAGGCGGATATCGTAGATTGCATGGTGGCGCTTCCGGGACAACTCTTCTATTCAACACAGATTCCCGTTTGTCTCTGGTTCATCGGCAGAGACAAGCGCAACCATCGCTTCCGCGACCGGCGCGGTCATATGCTCTTCATCGACGCCCGGAAGATGGGCAGTATGATAGATCGTGTCCACCGCGAGCTGACAGCAGAAGACATACAGAAAATCGCCGGCACTTACCATTCATGGCGCGGCGAGAAGAACGCGGGAAAATACGCAGACGTTCCCGGTTTCTGTAAGAGCACTACGATTGACGAAGTGCGATCCCATGGTCATGTCCTCACCCCCGGTCGATATGTCGGTGCAGAGGCGGCGGAAGACGACGGAGAACCATTCGAGGAAAAGATGAAGAGGCTTACCGCGCAGCTGCGCGAGCAGACGACCCAAGCTCATAAGATAGATGAGGCTATAGCCAAGAATCTGAAAGGGCTGGGATATAATGGGTAGGGCGATCCCGCAGAGTCTGGACTTTGCAAGGCTTAGCCATGAGTAAGATCGTTCTCAAGAAATACAAAATTAAGCAGCTATGGAATTTCTGTGAGGAAGGTCTCTTCGCCGTGCCGGAAATTCAGAGAGAGTTTGTTTGGGACCCCAAACGGTCTTGCAAGCTATTGGATAGTCTATATCTTCAGCTCCCCATAGGGTCCATGCTGGTTTGGGAAACAGCGTCTGACCGTCGACACCTATTGAGACATGCACAGGAAATATTGCCTCCGCATCGAAATAACGGTAACAGAATATGGTTTCTTATTGATGGCCAGCAGAGATTATCTGTCATATATCGGGCAAAGGCCGGGCATACGGTAAAGAATTGGAATGGTAAACTTCTTGATTTCGGCAAGCTTTGCTTTTCTTTCGACGAGCGTTATGCTACAAGATTTCTTTTCATGAAACGTCCTTTGCCAAAGTTGCACATTCCTCTCGTTGACATTCTTTCCGCAAACTGGCAGAGAAGGCTAAAGTCCTTACCAAAAAACAAGTTACTCAAAATCAAGAGATGCAGAGACAGCATATTGAAATATGAAGTGCCCGTAATTTTTGTTAAAACTAATGAAATTGAAGAGGTGAGAGAAACGTTTCTGCGCATCAATTCCGGCGGCTTAAGAATTAGCGAGGCCGACAGGGCATTCACCCGTGCGTCCAAACTGAATCTCAGGCGACTAATGGTAGAACTTCGCAGCAGTTTGCCTTGTGGGTTTTCGGAGATTGATTATGGCGTATTGCAGTCCGCTATGGCCCTCATCGTGGGCCAAAAGGAAATTAGTGCAAGCGCAGTCGAATCTGCCATTACAAAACTGGAAAACGAAGGAATAGAGTCGGGCAAAGTATCACGTCGATTTGCGAAAGATTGGCATAAAATCGACCAGTGCATACGGAAAGCAGTAGATTATTTGGTGAGCGAACTGGGTGTCATTAATTACACCTTTCTCCCGTCTGACAACATGGTCGCAGTGCTTTCTTATTTCTTCTTTGCTAATAACGGCGCACAGCCCAAGGGAAGTCAGCGGCGCGAGATAAGAAAATGGTTCTGGTCGACCGGCGTTGGAAGAAGGTATGCAGGTCGCGGATATTATCAGAACATTCGGAGCGATATATCCTTTTTTGAGAATCTGGGGCGTCGTCGCTCTGGGAAATTCGTATTTCGTGACCTTGTGCCGGTTGGCGAGTTGAAACGCACCGATTATCTGGTATCCGGCAGTCTCACAACTGCCTTTTTCCTTCTCTTAATTCACCGACAGCCGCGTTACCTGGAGACAGGCAATACCATTCCACTCGATAAAACAGCCTCGATGGCAAACCGCAAGGACAAGCATCATATTTTTCCAAAGGCGCTGCTAGGCAGAAACGGTTTTTCACCACGTGAAGCAAACAGTCTCTGCAACATCTGTTATATAGTAGCCGAGGAGAATCAATCTATCGGCAGTAATAAGCCGACAGTATATCTTGACGAATATCGCAGGCGAAAACACTTTGCGGGAGTCATGAAGAGCCATCTCATACCTCATAAATCGGATAGCGGCCTCTGGAATTATGATGTCCGTAGGGGATACCGTCAGTTTAACAAGCATAGGCTTGAGGTAATTTGTCGCGAATTCGAAAAAGCTGCCGGAATAAGACTATTTCGGGCAGATTAGCTGGAGAGTGTGATAGATGCCGATAGGAACCAAAATGGAGCACGGAAACACACGGCGAGTATTGTCACTTTGCGAGCATGGCCAGGCGCTTAAGCTTGCTGAGGCTATTGCCGAGAATCTGAAGGGATTGGGGTATGGCGGCTAAGATTAATCCTGCCACGGAAGATATCTATGGTGCAATGCCGTCTGAGTGGCGCATAGTTCAACTCCGCGAATTAATAAGCGGCGGGACCGCAGATTTGCAGACAGGTCCGTTCGGCACAATGCTTCACGCTTCAGCATATAAGCCAACTGGAACTCCCGTAGTGGCCGTCCAGCACATTGGCGAGAATAAGCTAAGACATAACGCTTTGCCCTGCGTCGATGCCGAAACTGCCAACAGACTGAATCGTTATAAGCTTATGGAAAACGACATACTTTTCGGCCGGAAAGGAGCGGTTGAAAGACGAGCGCTTATAAGCAAGGAAGAGGAAGGATGGCTTCAGGGAAGTGACTGCATTAGACTCCGTTTCAGTCGGGGTGCCGCTGACGCAAAATTCATCTCCTACGTTTTTGGCTCGCTGGCTTATCGAGGATGGATTGCGCGACATGCGCACGGAGCTACTATGCCATCTTTGAATCAAGAAATACTTGGTCTGATTCCGCTACCCTTGCCGCCACTCGCCGAGCAACGCGATATTGCCCGCATTCTCGGCGCTCTTGATGACAAGATCGAGATGAACCGCCGAATGAATGAGACGCTGGAGGCCATGGCTCAGGCCCTTTTCAAATCATGGTTCGTAGACTTCGACCCGGTCCGCGCAAAGGCCGAAGGCCGCGATACTGGTTTGTCGAAGAAAATTGCCGACCTCTTCCCCGACGGATTCGAGGATTCGGAGCTTGGGCCAATTCCGAAAGGGTGGCATGTAGTGCCTTTTGTTGAAACCGTTGAAATCTTAGGTGGAGGAACACCTAAAACCACGGTGCCCGAATATTGGGACGGGGATATCCCTTGGTATGCGGTTGGAGATGCACCAAGAGAGAAAGATATTTTTGTTATTGATACTGCGAAGAAGCTTACAGGAGCCGGGGTCGAGAATTCATCAACACGCATACTGCCTGCCGGGACTACTATAATCTCAGCCAGAGGTACAGTTGGCAAACTGGCCTTATCCGGAGTACCTATGGCGATGAATCAAACCTGCTATGGGTTCAAAGGCAAAATACCCCATAGTGATTTTTTCACTTTTTTCTCTACAAAAAGTCTTGTTTCAACTTTACTGTAGGGGATATTTTGAACTGCCCTAAAAAGGATAATATTGGGACAGTGGTATCCTGAGAGCAGGCGCAGCTCTCCAAGCACTCCCCTGACTGCGGGCGAGCGGAAGGATGAGACTTTTGTAGTA
>JBJKPE010000143.1:0-9929 GCA_046706685.1 Thermodesulfovibrionales bacterium
CTTTTTTCGACTTCTTTGATAAACTCTTCTTCACGGGTATAATTCTCCTTTCTCTCCTTGAGAGATTGTGTTTTGCCAATGAGAATTATACCCTGATTTATATTTACAGAATTGAGCTTACACTATCCACGCTTTCTACACAGGAGGAAATTCTAACAGACGACTTCCAGCCATATAATGAAAAAACGGCTGTTGCGGTGTTCAAACGACCGTTGAGATAACTCTAATATTCAAAATGAGCACTATTGCTTTTTGCTATTGCCGGAGGACTTAACCTCCCGCTTTTCTTTTTTCCATTTCTCTTCCCGGCGCTGTAATTCAGCACGTGGGACAGAAAGAATCTTTCGCATGGTAGTATCGAAATCCTTAAATTCTTTTTTCATAGATCCTCTCTTCCTACTATTTTATTGATTTCTTGCGCGAAGTTCTTTAGAAAATCGCTATCCCATCCATATTGAAGATGGTGTTCAGCGTTAAACAAATTTCCTATGGGTTCGAATCCTTTATGAAGTGCGATATTGCTAATTTTTCTGCGAGCGCCCCAAGCGACAATATCAGCAGCTTGAAGTGTAGAAATTTTTACATCACCATCAAAAGTTAATGACCCCATATTGTTAGCAAATGCCTGGTCCTTCTCCCATTCCAATATTCTATCTCGCGCAACAATGATATGATTTTTATGTTGTGCCCCGTTGTCAAAGAGATATGCAATTTTCTCTTTGAAATGCATATATCGGGCCTGACAGCCATTTATATAAGCCAACAACATAAAACAGAAACCATAAACGGAGAAACTTTTTCTTATCTCTTTATGTATGTGTCCTTCATATTCCTGTTTATTTAAAGTAGCAGCAATGCTATATATCTTGCAGTTATTTATTAAGTCCACCGCTTCCGAAAAGAAATTGAATCTATCCTTATAGCGAATATGACCGAATCTCCCTTTTTCAACAAATTCATTCATATGAAGCGGAGGTGATATTTGATAGCGAGAAAGAAGCTCTACCCATTGATCTTCAAAGTACATAAAATTCTGCTTATTAAAAAGAATTCCGGCGACTACAGCTTGCGGATTATGAGAATCAGTTCCGCTTTCATCGAGGTAGCACGTTACAGCTAATGTTTGTCGGTCTGGATCATCTGAATGATGCATTACCCACCATAGGTACTCGGAATATTCCCTATGCATAGGTTACTCCGGAATACACGGGCGAGTCAAGTAAATTATTGCCCTATTTAGTATCCCTCGCCGTCTTCTTTTTCAGCCTTTTCACAAGTTCCTCGTATGAGTCGGAACGTATGATCTGGCTGAACTGCGAACGGTAATTATTCACGAGGCTCACCCCTTCTATCACCACATCATAGACAACCCACTTGCCGTCTTCCTTCATGAGCCTGTATTCGAGCGGTATTTCGGTGCCCGTATTTCTTATGATCCTCGTCTTCACCACTGCGTAGTCACCCTGAATCGACTCGTCGGTGTAGAGAATTTTCTCGCTGGTATACCGTTCAACTTTCCTCATGTAGGTGTTGTTGAGGAGGTCCTTATAAAGCGGAACGAATTCATCCTTTTCCTGAGGCGTCCGCTTCCGCCAGTATATGCCGAGTGAGCGCTTTGCCATCTCCCTGAAGTCGAATACCTGAGAAACTATTTCAAGTATCTTTTGCCTCCTCAATTCCTCTTTCCCCGGTGCCTTTAGTTCCTTGTTCCTCAGCACGTCGAGCACCTCATTGGTCGTTTTCTTCACCTCGTCCAGCGGCACGCCTGCAAAAACATTCGCTGCGCTGATGAGAATGACAAGAACACTGAGAGTACAGAGCACCTGAGAGCTTTTCCTTATCTTCATATTCACACCTTTCCAAAGACGAATTTGGAGATCACTGATTCTATATCTATAGCAGACTCGGTGTCCCTGATTTTTCCACCGTCCGGTATGTTTTTTTCCGAGGCACCGGGAGTAATCTGTACAAATTTTTCGCCGATAAGGCCCTTGGTCTTTATCGATGCAATCGCGTCATCCTGAAGTTTTACGCCTTCATTGACCTGCATCGCCACAACGGCCTGATAGCTATTGGGATCGAGCTTTACCCCTGTCACCCGGCCTATGGGCACACCCGCGATCTCAACGGAGGCGCCGGCCTTGATCCCGCCGTCGTTATCAAAGTCCGCAACCACAGTATATCCTGCACCGCCCAGGACTTCAAGTTTGCCCAGCTTCACGGATATATACGCAAGCGAAAACATGCCGATCAGCAGGAAGACACCTACCACCAGTTCCAGATCGACCTTCCTTTTCATCCCAAACCTCCTTCGGACTGCTCGCTATGTAAGTATTTCAATCGGTCCTTCAAGCGAACCTGTAATAAACTGTTTCACCACCGGATCGGAAGAATTCCTTATCTCGTCAGGCCTGCCAGACTCGACAATAACTCCATCGTACAACATCGCTATCTTGTCCGCCACCCCGAATATCTCCGGTATCTCATGGCTGATGATCACTCCCGTGAACCCGTATTTCTTGTGGGTATTCATTATCAGATTATGGATCGAATGGAGGCTGATCGGGTCAAGACCCGTTGTCGGCTCATCGAAGAGGACGATCGAAGGTTCGGTTATCAGCGCCCTCGCAAGAGCCACTCTTTTTTTCATTCCGCCGCTTATTTCGGCAGGGTACTTGTTGCCCATGCCCCTCAGTCCCACGTCGTCAAGTGCCCTCAACACCCGCTCCCTGACCTCCTTGCTTCCCAGTTTCGTCTTCTCCCTCAGGGGAAACGCGACGTTCCCGTAAACAGTGAGGGAATCGAATAATGCACCTCCCTGAAAGACCACTCCGAATTTTTCGCGGATCCTGTCGAGCTGCTTTCCATGGACGACCGTCACATCAACTCCCTCGATTACGATGTCTCCTTCGTCCGGCTTGACGAGTCCGATCAGGTGTTTCAGGAGAACGCTCTTCCCTCCCCCGCTTTTCCCGATAATCGCCGTCAATTCTTTATTGGCAATCTTCAGGTTCACACCCCTGAGGACCTCCTGGCCGTCGAAGGATTTTTTCAAGTTGACTATTCTGATCATCCTGATGCCTTTCTACACAAACAGCGTACCGAGAAAATAATCCCAGACAAGTATCACTATCGATGAAGTCACGACCGCCGAGGTGGTGGACTTGCTCACCCCTTCCGCGCCGTAGCCGGTATAAAAGCCCTTGTAACAGCAGACCCAGGACACTATGATGCCGAAGCTGACCGCCTTGTACAGGCCTATCCGGATGTCCTGCATGGTCACCAGGCTTTCCATCTGGGAAAAGTAGGTCCCCGAACTCAGTCCAAGGAGCTTGACTCCCACAAAGTACCCGCCGTATATGCCGATAAGGTCAAAGATCGACGTAAGCAGCGGGAAGACAATTATTGCCGCGACGATGTTGGGGACAATCAGATAACGGAAAGGGTTGAGGGCCATAGCGGTAAGAGCGTCTATCTGCTCTGTAATCTTCATGATCCCTATCTCCGCGGAAAGCGCGGAACCAGCCCTCCCCGTGACCATCAGTGCCGACAGTACGGGTCCCAGCTCCCTTATGATGCTCAGTGCGACAGCGGGACCGAGCATGGCCTCCGAACCGAACTTCCTTAGCGTGTAATATATCTGAAGTCCGAGGACCATGCCGGTGAAAGAGCCTGTCAGCAGTATTACCACAAGCGATTTGTTGCCGAAAAACCTGATCTGCCTCAGCATTATCCTGAATTTAAAAGGCGGCACGAAGATGAGATAGAGCGAATTCAGCAGAAAAAGCAACATTCGCCCCATGCCTCTCACCTTTGAGAGGGTAAGCACTCCCAGTTTTCGTATAAATGTCATCATATCCGTCTTTCGATAAATTATGGCCCAAAAAGCATATCAAGACAAGGGAAAAGCCCCTCTTTAAGTCTATTCCAATAGTTTCCCTTATGCAATAAATATGATACCGGCAGGAGACAGGAAGCAGATTATATCCGCCCTTTCACCGCCATCTGCAGCAGAGCGGTGACAAAGCGGAAGTGGGACTTCCGACACCGAACGGCCAAATTGACTGCAGCCATTTTGCATGATATTCTTTACCTGTTACGGATCAAATATCGGAGGGTGCCGGGGCAAAGCGTTGTAGGGTCTCTTCCGACAACGACGACAGCCTGCGGCCCGAGCAGTAAGGAGGTCTTATGCCGCACGATTTTGTACTGCCCGACCTGGGTGAAGGCATTACGGAAGGAGAGATACGCAAGTGGCTTGTCAAGAAGGGGGATGCAGTAGAAGAGCATCAAAACGTACTTGAGATAGAGACGGACAAGGCCGTTGTAGAGGTGCCTTCGCCAAAAAAAGGCGTCGTGCTGAAGATCAACAAGGAAGAAGGGGATATCGCCAAAGTCGGAGAAGTTCTTATGACGATAGCAGAAGAAGGGGAAAAGGCGATGGCGTCACCGGAGGCTCCTCCGAAGAAAAAAAGGGAATCGGTATCTGTGGTCGGTGTGGTCCCCGAAGAGGAGGAGGGAGAGGAGGTTGAGGGGGCGAGGATAAGGAAAGAATCGGTATCTGTCGTCGGATCAGTACCCGAGGAGGAGGGAGAAGAAGCGGTCCTTGCAACCCCCTCCGCAAGGCAATATGCCAAGGAGCTCGGCGTCAGGATCGTTGAGGTGAAAGGTACCGGACCCGCCGGCAGCGTCACCATGGAAGATGTCAGGAAGTCCGCTGAAAAAGCCAGGAAACCGGCTTCGCCGCATGGGGAAGAAGAGCGGAAACCCCTGCGGGGCCTGCGAAGGACCATATCGAGGAACCTGACCATCTCACAAAGAACCACGGCTTTTGTGACCGGGATGGATGAAGTAGACATAACTGAACTCTGGGAGCTCAGGGAACGGGAAAGAAAGTCACTGGCCGACAAGAAAGTCCATCTCACGTTTCTGCCCTTTTTCATAAAGGCGGTCATTCATTCCCTGGCTGAACATCCCTACCTCAACGCTTCTATAGACCAGGAGAGGGAGGAGATCGTACTTAAGAAGTATTACCATATCGGCATCGCCGTCGATACCCCCGACGGCCTGATGGTGCCGGTCATAAAAGAGTGTGACAAGAAAACGATAATCGAACTCGCGGACGAACTGCAGGAGTTGAGTGTGAAGGCGAGAGAGCGCAAGATAAAACTGGAGGAGATGAAGGGCGGGACCTTCACGATCACAAACTACGGACATTTCGGCGGGACCTTCGCAACACCGATCATCAACTACCCGGAATCAGCCATCCTCGGGACAGGGAAGATCTCTGAAAAGCCCTGGGTGAAAGACGGTAAAATTGTGATCAGGAAAATACTCCCTATATCTCTTACCTTCGACCACAGGGTGACAGACGGGGTAGACGCATCGAAATTCCTGACAAAGGTTTCCAACTACCTGGAAGATCCCGCACTGCTGTTCATAGAGAGCGCATGAATTCCCTGGATTTCCTGTTCCGTCCGAAAACTATCGCCGTCATCGGGGCTGCCCACACAGAGGAAAAGCTCGGCGGGGTGATTCTGAAGAACCTGCGCCGATACAAGGGAAAGGTCTACCCCGTCAACCCCAGCCACGATGAGCTGATGGGACTCAGGTCCTATCCCTCTCTGAGCGAGGTCCCCGGGATGATTGATCTCTCCCTGATCGCCCGGCCAGCCTCTGAAGTTGCGGCGATCCTGAGGGAGCACAGGAACAAGGCCCGATTTGTTGTGATCATCAGTTCGGGATTCGCCGAGATCGGGCACAAAGACCTGCAGGACGAGATAAGGGAAATAGGAAAAGAGGCTGGCGTAAGGATACTCGGTCCTAACTGCATGGGTGTCTTCAACCCTTATGATAATCTGGACACCTTCTTCCTGCCTCCTGAGAAGGTGACAAGACCGAAGAAGGGGAATGTGGCTATCGTATCCCAGAGCGGCGCTTTTCTCCACTGCATTTTCGGCGTAATGCATACCGCCGGAATCGGGATCTCGCGGGCCGTCGCATACGGCAACGCCCTGGACATTGACGAATCTGATCTCTATGAATATCTCGCCGGCAACCCTGAGACAGACGTCGTCATTTCCTACATTGAATCCGTAAGAGACGGCAGAAGGTTCATCAACAAAGCGCGGCTGCTGACAGAAAAGAAGCCTCTTCTTGTGCTGAAATCGGGCAAAGGATCCAGCGGACAGGCGGCCGCATACTCCCATACGGGAAGATTGGCCGGAAGGTACGAGGTATTCAGTTCGATACTTAAACAGTGGGGAATCAGGGAAGTCCGCGACTTCGACGAACTGACCGACTCCTTAAAGGCTCTCTCCTATCAGCGACCCGCAAAAGGGAGAAGGGTCCTCATCGTGACTAACGGCGGCGGGTCCGGCGTTCTTGCATCGGACGAATGCATGAGGCAGGGGCTGGAGGTCGCGAAGTTGTCCGATTCCAGGGCAAAAAAAATGAGGAAGGAATTCCCGGATTTTTACGGGATCCACAACCCTGTAGACCTGACCGCCCAGGTCAAAGACCAGGACTACATTGTCGCCCTGGATGAACTGCACGATGAGTACGACGGCTTTGTAATCATCGCCCTGACCGGCCTGACGGGCATCACCGAGGCTCTGGCCGGGCTCCTGAAGGATTTTAGAAGCAGGGTCAACAAACCGGTAGTTTTTCACACATCCTGCGGCTGTGAATCGGGGAGGCTGATCAGTCTGATCGAAAAAGCAGGTATCCCCGTATACCTTTCGCCTGAAAGGGCGGTAAAAGGATTGAAATCCCTACTGTTAGAGCCGGATGTCAATTAACCTCTCGCCGGCTTCCGGGAGGCGCCTTAATCCGAAGATCGATCTTTTTTCAGCTGCCTTCAATTTGTCGACCCGTTGGAAAGATCGGCGTACCCCCGGCTGATAGGAGAAGCCTCTGTTCCAGGTTTTTGGCCCTGGAGTAAAGAGGACACACCTTGTGGCGGATGCTCCCGCAGTATTCCTGTGTCTCAAAGGCACTGGGGACATAAACGCTTACACCCGCCTTGCATGTCATCATAAAATTACCCGTAAAAAAACCGCATTTCATATCCTGACTCCATCCGCCGCCTGTCTACGGCCGTGCTTGTTCCGGCTCAAAGCCTTTTCTTTAAATATAATACAGGCACTGATCAAACGGTATAAGCGAACATGCGCCGGACACGTAGGACTGGTCAGCTTTTTTCTGTAGGGGATTGTCTTACTCTAAAGCGGATTCTGCCATATTTGATATAATTTACTCATGACTGTAAGGGTAAAACTTTTCGCTTCGCTGAGGGACTTCGGGCCGGAAGAGCAGGTCATGGAAATACCGGATAGCGGCACACTCGAAGACGTAGTAACGAGGCTTAAGCTGCCGGAAAGAATTCCACTGCTCAAGGTCGTCAACGGAGAGATCAGGAAGATGGATCATCGCCTCAGGGAAGGAGACGAAATCGCACTCTTTCCTCCCATCGGCGGCGGCTAACTGATCGCAGAGGAATCTTCCTCCGGTACGGTGACCGTCAGAAAGATTCGATCGCAGAGAGAAAGCCGTTCAGCGTATTTCAGTGACTCCGGCTCGATGGAGGTGCCGTCCAGCGATACATCCCTGCATCCCCGCCAGAACTCCGCGGATTGCCCTTTAAGAAAGTCCCTGATATCAGAGGATTTCACCAGTATCCCCCTTTCCAGAAAACCGGGGCCCAACTCCTCCAGAAGAAGATTGAATAACTTCAGGCGAACAACGCCGTCCCCCGCCGCGCACGCAATACCGGTCTCCCTGTAAGTGATCGAACCCCGGAAAGAGGAATACCTTCCCCCTCTTCGCATGGTTGCCCCGACCACACCCGGCATGGCAGCTGAAAGTGCAAGTGTCGCCCCGTCCCTGACAATTGCGGAACCGAGATCATCTACGGGCCTGCCGTCAAGGAAGACGCTCTGTATTCTTTCGATTGAATCCGGGGTGAGCCCCATCTCGTTGCGCAGGAAGTCCTGAACGCTGCAGCCCACATGGGTCCGGAACATAAAGCCTCTCTGCAGAAGAAGAAGAAATACCGCAACAACCGAAGCGTCCGCAATAAAGGCCACATGCGTGTACCCGCTGCAACCCATCTCTGATCTGTTGTCGTCGCCCATTCGTGCAGCACCACTCTTCATCTTTATTGCGGGCTGGTCGCCGCCCTTTTAAAGAAAGAAGGAGAGACCCTCAGCAGTCTCTCCTTCTTTGTAAACAATTCCCTTTTCGCTTACCAGTTGAAGACCTTGTCCAACTCTTCGTCTTTGACCTGGAAGGTGACATTATGAGGCGGGATCGGTTCAGTCCTGAAGAAGCGCGGAAGCCGGTCCTGCGCGGAAGTAAAGCCCGCCCTTGCATTGAAATCACGTTCCATCGTGAGCACCGTTTTCCCGAGTTCCGTTACGCCGTCACCGGTGAGGTTCAGGCCGTAGAAGCTGTTGAGCATGTCGAGCAGGGCCTGGAACGTGTCGGGCTGATCCAGTATCGCAAAAGCGATAAAGAGGCACATCCCAGTGGAATCAATGGCGGCTGTGGCGATCTGGAGATTTCTCGATAGTTCCACCTGGCCCTCAGGTTTCAGCGGATTCACGTCTCCGCCGACCTTCAAAACGTTCTGGGCCACCGCGTATCCCGCCGTATGGTCCGCTCCCATCGTACTGGTGGCATAAGTCACGCCCATTCCCTGCACGGCGCGGGGGTCATAGGCCGGCATCGCCTGTCCCTTCACCACCGGGACCCTCTCAACGCCGTATGCCTTTCCTGTAAAGGCTGCGCCGTTGCCGAGGACGCGGCCGATGCAGGTGCCCTTGCCTACTTCGTGCACCAGGTCGATGGCTGCCTGGGCATCTCCGAACTTCGCAAGTCCAGCCTCCATGGCAACGCCGATGGTGGCTCCCATCTCGATCGTGTCAAGGCCGTAGTTGTCGTCCAGAAAGTCCAGTTTTGCTATGGCATCCAGGTCGCAAATGCCACAGTTTCCGCCGTGGGCCCAGACCGTCTCGTATTCCGGCTGCTTGGTGAGATAGTGTCCGTCCTTGTCGTGGTATACCCCTGAACACCGGATGACGCACCCGCGATGACAGCCGTGGGTGGCAAGTCCGCCCCGTTTGACTTCCACTTCGGCCTGTGTCTCTCCGCTGATCTTTGCGGCATCGTCGAATCGGCCCTGCTTGAAGTTATAGGTGGGATATCCACCCACCTCGTTAAGGATGTTGGTAAGGATGTTGGTGCCGTAAGCGGGCAGGCCCTGACCGGTCACGGGATGAGATTTGAGCCCGTCGACAAACCGCTTGTTCGCCTCCTTGAACTTCTCGGGGTCTTTTGGCGTCCTCATCGGCATGCCGGTGTCGTCCAGGACGATCACTTTAACCTTCTTGGAGCCCATGACAGCGCCGACCCCGCCGCGTCCCGCGTGTCGTGTTGGCCGCAACTCCATGTCGGTGCAGGCCACTGACGCTGCGCTCATCTTCATTTCTCCTGCCGGCCCTATGGAGATGCATGCGATCTTGTCGCCGTATTCGGCCTTCATTTTCGCGATGAGATCGTAATTAGGGAGCATTTTGAGGCTGTTGTCTACAGCTATCTTTACTCCGTCCTTGTTGATGAATATTTTGTAGAGGTCATCGCCCTGAGGTTTGCCTTCGAGTACTATCGCCCTGTAACCAAGACGAGCCAGCACCTGGGAAGGCTGCCCCCCCGCATTGGCCTCTTTTATCCCACCGGTAAGCGGACTCTTGCAGCCGACCGAGATCCGTCCGGACATTGCGCCCGTGGTGCCGCTAAGCAACCCAGGGGCGATGACCAGCTTATTCTCGGTCCCCAGAGGATGGCACAGGGGCGGGACTTCTTTTGAAACAATCGCTGAGGTCAGCGCCCTCCCCCCGAATCCGGCGTATTCACCCATTGGCAGCGAA
>JBJKPE010000144.1:0-5873 GCA_046706685.1 Thermodesulfovibrionales bacterium
AATTAGGCTTCAAACATCTCACGGGATGGGAAAGGATAGCCGTTGTCTCTGATATAGAGTGGATCCGCGGAATCATCAGGGTCTTTAGTCTGGCAATTCCAGGGCATGTTCGCGTGTTTCACAACCGAGAATTCACTGATGCAATAAGATGGATCATCGAATGAAGTCCGTGCGGCAGTGATGGTGCGTTCCTATTTTCAATCGCACAAAACTGACGATTCAATTTATCACAATTCGTAATAAGTACAATGGGACGCTGACGTTGTGTCCGGAATGTCATTTCCATTCGGCCAGTCTCATGCCGGTTCTTCCGAACACGATGACGCTATTGCGATGCAATAGGACACTCCGGACACAGCGTTCCTAAGGAAACGATATTTACATTTCTTCTGGCGATAAATAGTCAGCCAAAAGACGCCCTATAAAGGTTTCATTGAGAAGGGCACGAATATCCGACTATGACTTGTTGTCTTGCTGACAAGATATACGGCGTACTCTTAAAGTCTCTCCTTTGCTAGTTGATCTAAGGATTTACCTGACTGGAACCAATTATATAGTATGCTATAGGCCCAACGGTACTCTGGAGTCTGCCAACGGCCGATTTCAAGAGTAACGCGAAACCAGTCCGAGGCGTCCCCGTAACGGCGCTCTTTCCATGCCTTCAAGCCGAGATAATAAGCGTCCTCGCATCTATCTCTGACGTCCGTCATCAGCGAAAAGACATCTTGCTCTTTTGCCATGCCCACGAGATATCGGCCAATAGCACAATCGCCCTTACTGTTAATTGAAAAATATCTCAAAATAGCCTGGTTTTGCTGGGCGCTAATCGGCTTTACCATAGAGGCCGCCGCACGGGTGATCCAAAACCAGTCTACCTCGTTTTGGTTACCCGGGCCTGGGTCGAAATCCCAGAGCAAATCAAACTCGTTGGTGTCATAACTTATCATGCTTAATGGGTTGTACATCTGGGGTGGAACCTTACTACGAAGCCATGCCAACGCCGCTTCTTTTGACTTGTAAGAAGTCAACAATCTATAGGCGTCGACGAGATATTCTAAATTCTCAAGACCGCTTCGTCCTCTTATGTTCGAATACATATCAAATGCCAGTTCGTTTTTTCCAGCTCGCGAAACCGCGCCAGCAATCCCAGTTAAGCCCACAGGGTCGAACCCTCTGGAACAAAGCTGAGCGAATGCGGCAATTGCCTCTTCAGGTTTGTTTTTAAATATTTCCGCAAAGACCGGTCCGACTGTCCACCCCCACTGCGCAGTATTGAGGGCGTGAACGGATGATTTTAGGAGATCGGCGGCTTCACTGTACTTTCCATGTCGCCAATAGAGCTCCGTTAAAACCAATCTGGAGTTCAGGCTATCAGGATACCTGTCAACAAGAAAAAGCGCCAATTTTTCAGCTTCCATCTTGTGCCCTAATTTATCCAGTAGCAATGCCCCTATCCTCATTGCTCCGCCCTTCTGGCTTTTAATGAACGGCTTTATTTCAGCCCATCCCTGTTTAAATCGACCCTCGTCATAATAGATGTTGGCTATTTCTTCATGTGTGGCTATGTCCTCCAGTCCTAACGTATTAACCTTCCGGTTCAGCCAGTTCCTGAGGACAGCTATCGCCTCGTTATATTTCTTCTGTTTTCTCAGGAAAGAAGCATAACTTTGAGATGCGAACCATCTATCGGGCGCCTCTTGCACAATCTGCCGGTAATTGGTGCATATCAAATTAAGATCCGCGTCCTTCTGTTTTTGCAGAAATTCCAAGGCCCGAATTTTCGTATCGACTTCGGCAGATGTCTTCAGTATGTCGAATATCTGTCCTACATCTCCGTTCAGATTGGCATACCAGATTTGAAGGCCCTTGTTTGTTGCACTGGCGGCCTTCAGAGTGCTTATGTCCAACTTTTCAGTCAGCTTGAGATCGAGCAGGCCCGAATAGGCAACAGCGGATAAAAATAATCTGTGGTTAATACGGGTATCGAGATGCGGTACTATATCCTTTGCGCCTTGGAGCAATGCGGGATCGGCCAACCGGTAATATTCTAGCTGCTCCTTAAACGTCCTCATAAATGGGGCAGCACCGAGGCTCGTATTTTTCTTTATCTGGGCACGCAACGTCGCAAGATCTATCCGCCCCTGTTGCGATTTTGCAAGGTTGGTGTACCATGCACGAAAATCTGCTGCTGTCCCGTTTGTGGCTGTGCCAAGGACGCGGGCAAATTGAACAGATGCTTCCGATGATGAAAGCGCGTCCAGATAATGCAGGCCCAAATCGGAGAGGGCTGAGTAGAAATACCCCTTGTAATATGCGCTGTATGTCTGTCCGCCCAGAAAAGGCCCGCTGTATTTCGCTTCGAGGCTGTTAAGCTTTGAGTCGAAGTCCTTTAAAATAAGGGGGAATTTGGCTTGGATATCCCCGAAAAAGTACTCCATAACGAAGACGAAATCCTTGTCAGGATGAGTTATTTCCTTCTTCACATAATCGGCCAAATCGGGCACAGTCCCCTCGTCGAGTTTCAGCCTCATGAGTACCATAGATGGCATCGTCTCGGCCATATCCGGCGTCAATGAGAATGCGTTCATATCCAAGCCCGCCTTGAAGACCGGCAGGGAGAGCCAGGAATGGCGGAAATACGTTTTCAGACATTGCGCAAATGCATCCGCATCTCTTCTTTTCGAAATGCTAAGTAAAAGCAGATAATGAGACTCTACACTGCTATTATCGGCTGAGGCCAGTTGAGAAAGTCGCGGATCGTCTTCGTTCACGTATGCGCCCACAGGATCGGATTGTGGCAGGGTTCTGGCTATGGAGACCGCGTGGTTTGAATACCCCATATGATACGAAAGAAGTGCCTCTTCGTCCCGACACTTGTTCCCCGTTAAGGTCTCTGTAATGGTAAGGAGCGCAAGCGCCTTCGCTGGCAATTCATCTCCGATCTCCAACCGGTCCATGCTCTGGAAATCGAGCAGCACAAGCGCCCTTGTGGCCGCATACAGCAGAGCAGGATTGTGTTGCCCGCTATTCCACAAGAAATCGGCCTGCCGGGCTGCCGCCATCGCGTGCGGGGCTAGAAATTGAGCGAGTTCTTTATTCATGTCGCGAGTACATGCGGCAATCTGCTTCTCGTCCGGTTCCGGGGCGGTTTTCCTTGTAACTCCCGGTATCCATTTGGCAAGTACGGAGGTGAGTCTGTTGAAAACTGACGTATCAGCGTGAGATGCGAACAATTTGAGGGAATATCTTCCATTGAGCTGTTGGACCCATTGGGAAAGGACGGACGTAAAATCGTCAAAATCGGGCAACTCGGGCAATGTTCCGACCCGTTTATCCCTATAGGAGATCAACCAGCGCCCGGAAACAAACTCTGCAGAGGCGGCCTCTTTTGGCCGCCCGGAAAAGAAATGGTCTATATCCGCGACCGCAAGCATGAATCTATTATCGGGGCGAAGCCGGTAACTTTTCGCCAGGACCTCCTGCATTTCGCCCGGCGGGACATTTAGGAGCGTCCTTGCCACCTGCATCTTCTTATCGTTATGACGGCCGGGAAGTAATCTCTCGATATGTCCGTAAAGATTTGACGCAAGGTCGCCGAGTTTGTCCACTGAAGCTGGGTTTTTCTGAAGGTATAAGGCAGAGCCCCCTGCAAGTGCTACAATAATCACACCTAAAATAATGAATCTCTTCATAGACCCTCCTCCGCCAGCTAGTAAATTATCGTGCTGTCGCTAGTACGGACCAAGATAATTCATAACGCATATCTCACGCCAAACTGACAATTGCATCACTACTAAAATCAACGGCATTTCCTGATCCCTTCGGCGCAATATTAGCATATAGTTGTCGTGGAAGTAAATCGCTTCCTTGCTTGTACGGAGACTTGATCGCACTATTTTATAGTGCGCTTGCTTCTCGATTTTCAAAGAGGGTGAGGATACTTGTGAACGGCAGGCATGTTCTCAGCCTTTACTGCACCCCGCTGATGGTCCGTGAGTTCGTGGCCGGGGTTATTCACAACGAGGGGCTGATAAGTGACGAGAGGACTTCGGGACGTTGATGGATTAGTTGACTTCTTTGAGGAAGGGCGAGGGCTGTCTAACGATGAGGAGGAAATCAGAAAGTTCACTAATTCATCATCGTCCCCTCGGCCCCGCCCTAACAGTATTTCATGCCTCAAACTCTTTAGATGTGGCTGCCCGCCTCAAGTGGCAAGGCATCCTGCAAAGTGGCTCATGAATCATTCTGGACCAAAGTCGCCCATGTCGAACAAAAGATCACCTGTATTCGATTCAACGTTCTTGAGGTTCAGCCAGTAGATTGTATTGTTGAGTGAGACTGCCGGCAGATGGATGTTCAATATCGGCGACATCGTGGCGGGGGTACAGCTGGCCAAGGCGCTCGCATTCGACAGGACCCGGTAATTCGTCACTCTAAAATGTGCCTTGCCTTCGATAGTTACTAACGCCATATCAAGGGATACATAAATTATGTCGTTGGTAAAAAGGGTGCGCTCATATTTCAGAAAGGGGATGTGAAAGGCATAGGTCTGCGGATCAACTAAAATGGCACATTCATCGGCAGGTGGGGTCGCTTGAGCCTGAGTCACGGTAACGGTTTGCCCGGAAATCGTCAAAGTGCCTGTCCTCGCCGGCCCGGTATTCGGTGTTGCGGTAAAGGAGACTGTCCCATTACCGGTGTAGCTTTGACCCGAACCAATAGCTATCCAGTCTGCGTTACTCTGTGCAACCCACGAGCATTCACCCGAAAGGGAAGTGACGGCGACGGCTCCTGCTCCTCCACCGGCGGTAAAAGTAAAAGTACTTGGCACTAGAGTCTCGCTGGGCGTTGATGAGCCTTGCTGCATAAGGGTGAACTGCTCGGAACAAGTAACATAAAAAGAAGCCGATCGCGGGGTGGAACAGAGATTTTCAGCAACGCTGTAATTAATTGACCCACTATAGCTATCACCCGTTCCTGAGGTGATAGTAATCCAAGGGGCACAATTGCCTGTGGCCGGCTCAGGAAAAAAGCATAGCGAAGACCACGATACGTGCGGGGGCGCAGGACTAAAGCACAAAGTACCGTCGCCGTCATCCCAAATTAAATTCCCGTTACCGCCGCTTACCGTATAGGTTTGCTCAGTTGGGCCAATAAATCGACTACTATAGCCATTACCAGAAAAAACACTAACGAAAAAGCAGATAAGAAAAAAGACGAAGAAAGACTTAAAGCTTTCAGTATGCATCACGAATCCCCCTTTTATATTGCGAAACGGCGGCTACAATATACCATATTCTATTCTTGTCGTACAATATCAATCTAAGTACTCCAGTTACCAGACAGATTCAAAAAAAAGTCTTCGAATAAACACCAGCAAATGCTTGACTGAAGGGCTTTTAAGCCCCCCGCGAAGTTCCCGGATGTGAAGTACAGGGAGGCGATGGACTTCATTGGATATGTGACCTCATTCGAAGGGCAAAAACTTATCGCCGGTTATACAAAGCAGGGTGTTAGTCTTTTTTTATCCGGATGCTGTCCCGAACGCAGGCCAAAAGAAGCGGTAGGGGGGAGTATATATATCCTGCTTTTCTTGATGGCAAAAAGCGGGACGCCGTATGTTCACATGATGGCTTATTGAGTGAAAAAAGCAGGGAACGTTGTATCTGGAATGTCCTTGTTATTCGGCCCGTATCACGCGAGATCTCCCGCACGCGCTGACGCTTTTGCGATGATTCCCGACACGCCGGACACAACGTTATATATAAGGAGAGCATGAGGTTAGACTCTCCCATGACATCATAAATGAGGCTGCTTTTATAGACTATCCAAAAAAGAAACCTCCTGCTAAGAATAAGTTTGTAGGAACAAAA
>JBJKPE010000145.1:0-3252 GCA_046706685.1 Thermodesulfovibrionales bacterium
ACGGCTTCTGGCGAAACCATCTTCCAGAAGGCCTCTCAGGAATGCTAAACTCATACGCATTTGGAATAGATTTTCTTGTGAGGCAACGAATTCCATTTCGTGTAGATTTTTACGTGAGGCAACAGGCCTCTAATAAGCAGTCAACCACGGTTGAACACAGATAAAGGCAGGTGTTCTATCCGGGGAAGAAGATCTTGAGAACCCGTGGCGGCAATGACTCTCATGGATAGCACCTGTTCGCCTGTTGAGAGGGCAGCTATCCGTAAGGACGCCAATTGAATAATTCATTGAACGTGGAATAAAATACGGCAATGAAGGCTGTTCTTTTTGACGGTGCACTCAAATTCCCAGAGGATTACCCTGCACCCCTCCCGGAAGAGAATGAGGCCCTCGTGAGGGTACGTTTGACCGGAATCTGTAATACCGATATAGAGATCACAAAGGGTTACAGCCGGTTCAGAGGGGTCATAGGGCATGAATTTGTGGGCGTAGTGGAGGCTGTCCATGGTCCGGCGCAGGGATTCGCCGGGAAAAGGGTTGTGGGCGAGATCAACTGCGGCTGCGGAAGATGTGGCTACTGCCTGAAAGGCCTGAAGAACCACTGTCCGGACAGGCGGGTCCTTGGAATCGTCGACAAAGACGGCGCCATGGCCGAATACCTCACCCTTCCCATCGAAAATCTGATCGAGGTACCGGCAGGCCTCAGCGACGAAGAGGCGGTATTTACAGAGCCCCTCGCCGCCGCTTTTGAGATCCTCGAACAGGTTCATATCCGGCCGGCCGATAGGGTCCTGGTCCTCGGCGACGGAAAGCTCGGCCTCCTGGCCGCCCTGGTTATCCGCACGTGTCATGATGACATCACCATCCTGGGAAAACACAGTTCCAAACTGAAGATAGCCGGGAAGCAGGATATAAAAGTCCTTGTTTTCAATGAGGAAACACCCGGCAATGCGTACGATATCGTTGTCGAGGCGACAGGAACAGCCGGGGGACTGGAGACAGCGCTGAGGATGACGAAACCCAGGGGCATCATAGTCCTGAAGAGCACGGTAGCCGCCGGAAAGACGATGAACCTTTTTCCCGTGGTGGTCAATGAAATAACCGTTGTGGGCTCCAGATGCGGACCTTTCGGCCCGGCGCTGTCGGCGCTGTCGGAGAGGCGCATAGACGTAAGACCGCTCATAACAGGTGTCCACGCGTTCGCCGGAGCGGAAGAGGCCTTCCGGGAGGCAACTGACAGGGAATCCCTGAAGATTATCATCGATTTCAGATGAACTTGAAAAAAGCATTTTAGCCGCAGATCAACACGGATGGACTGAGCCGTACTTTTTAATGACTTGCCGGCGATCCATCTTTCATATTTTTCTTGAAAGATTAGGCATATAAACAGGTCTTTTGGCCGCATTTGCGATCAAATGCTTTTCCCGGGATTATCCGTGTTCATTTGTGTCCATCCGTGGTTGACTGTCGGATACGAATGAAGGGGCCGCAAAAGATGTGTTATATTCAGACATGAGGGAATTCCTGATATTCGAGGACGACGACGGCCAGTGGGTGGCCGAGTGCGCGGAGTTGCCGGGCTACCAGGCCAGGGGCAGGACCAGGGAGGAAGCGATCGAGAAGATGAAGTCCGCCATCCTTATTTTCTATCCCTGCCGGTGCGAGGACTAAACGGCCGGCCCGCTTACCGCTGTCAGCACTCTGTATATTCCGGCAAGGTCTTTCCCGATATCGATATCTTTGAACCCGGCCTTTTCTGCAATCCTTGTGACCTCCGCGGCCTGGCCGAATCCGAGTTCCAGTACAACTGTTCCCTTATTCTTCAGATGCCCCTTCGCTCCGGGAAGTATCTTCCTGTAGAAAGCCAGGCCGTCACTGCCGCCATCAAGTGCCTTCCTCGGTTCCCATTCCCTGACCTCCCGCTGCAGCCCCTCTATCTCGGAAGTAGCGATGTAAGGAGGGTTTGATATGACCAGGTCGAAAGGCGGCATTCCTCCCACGGGCTCATAGAGTGAACCTTTCAGAAAGGTTACATTGGTTATACCGTTGATCTCCGCGTTCCTCTCCGCATAGATTATGGCGGTATCCGAAATATCGGTCCCAAAGACAGCGGCTTCAGGGAACGCACGCCCAAGCGCCAAAGAGATGCAGCCGCTCCCGCTGCAGAGATCGAGGACCCTGACAACGGCCGGTCCCTGCGGGAGGCTTCCGAGCCGGCGTATCCCCTCCAGGGCCACAAGCTCTGTCTCCGGCCGCGGTATCAGAACCCCCCGTCCTACATCTATCCTGAGGCCGAGGAAATCCACTGAGCCGGCAATGTACTGCACCGGTTCCCCGGCGGCCCTCCTCTCAAGTAGTCCGATGATCCCGGCACGCACCGCATCGTCCACTTCGGGATTGTCCCTGTAGGCGGTCATTCTGTCGATGCCGGCGGCATGCAGCACCAGCACCTCCGCATCGAAGCCCGAATCGCTTATGCCGGATTTATCCAGATATTGAGTAGCCGACTTCAGTATGTCCAGTACACGCACGAACCCACCTTGAACAGTTGGAATAGAATAAACCTTACAGTCGCATAAATTTTACAAAATGAAGGCGGGGATGGAGGAAAACAGCCTTAGAGCGCTTTCAGCTTTTCGGCGTTGTAATAACTGGCAAGGCTGTCGATGATTTCGTCGAGGTCGCCTTCGAGGGCCTGTTCAAGCTTGTGGAGGGTCAGGCCTATGCGGTGATCTGTCACACGGTTCTGGGGATAGTTGTATGTCCTTATCCGCCCGCTCCTGTCGCCAGTGCCCACCTGCGACTTGCGCTGCTCCGACCTCTCCTTCTCCTGCCTCTCCATCTCAATTTCATACAGACGGGAACGTAGAACCTTCATGGCCTTGTCCTTGTTCTTTATCTGGGACCGCTCGTCCTGGCACTGAACTATCAGCCCTGTCGGCACATGCACTATTCTGACTGCGGAGTATGTCGTGTTAACCCCCTGCCCGCCGGGGCCTGAGGCGCAGAACGTATCCACTCTCAGGTCTTTTTCGTCGACCTTGATGTCAACGTCTTCAGCCTCGGGAAGCACCGCCACTGTTGCAGCCGACGTATGGATCCTGCCCGACGCCTCTGTTGCGGGCACTCGCTGGACCCTGTGGGTGCCGCTTTCGTATTTCAGACGGCTGTAAGCCCCCTTCCCCTGGATCGATGCCACGACCTCCTTGATCCCGCCGAGTCCTGTGGCGCTCATGCTGATGACCTCTATCT
>JBJKPE010000146.1:0-28545 GCA_046706685.1 Thermodesulfovibrionales bacterium
GACCTTCGCAGGGCAAACACCCAGCTGGGTTACAAATCCAACCCGAAGGACTATCTTGACAGGATTTGTATTTTCTGCCACGCACCGCACCATACTTACAGACTTACCACTGCAGGCGCAACGGGCACAGGCCCGCTCGCCCCGGCCAATGCGACATACCTGCCGCTTTGGAACCACACGATCACCACGACGGTTTTCACGCCTTACAACAACGGTCCTGACGAGCCGATAGACGGCGCAAGACGTTCGCAGGCGATTGACAACTTCGACAAGATCGGCGCAGCTTCACTTCTTTGCCTCAGCTGCCATGACGGAACGATTGCTGTCAACACATACGGCCACACCCCGCAGAGCACTAAGTCTCAGAGCAGCGGCGGCGCAACGATTGGGTCTGAATACAACATTGGCGCTCAGGGTTATCTCTCGAACCATCATCCGATCGGCTTCGACTATGCCTCTGTTGCGGCTGTTGACGACCAGATCTACCAGGCCGACACGGCAGTGTTCGACCAGACTCTCGACGGCGGAACGAACATCATTCCTGTATCCTCACTGCTGTGGGGCGGCAAGATGGAATGTTCTACCTGCCACGCTGTCCACAACAAGGGCAACACGGGTGAGAAACTGCTCTATGTCAGCAATATGAACAGTAACCTCTGCCTGTCCTGCCACAACAAGGGCACAAAGACTGCTACAATAGCCCCCTAGTTTAAAGCGGGCAATTGTTTTCACGGAGGGGGGAATGAGAGATCATTCCCCCCTTTTTTTTGTTAGGTTAACCGGCAGCATCTCAGATCTGCTTGGCGAAGAGGCTCCAAAATATTATGCTGCCCACATAAGGCGCATAGAACACAAAAAAATTGACAAAAACGCTAGGCCATTATGGAACATGTCAGTGCGTCGAGAAGGAAATCAAGAATCTCATTTTGTGCTTTTTGTGGCTGATCTCTTCGTTCTCCGGCGAGCTATCGTGAGCAGATAGACATATTGTATAATACAAGACATAGGTCCTCCGGGCATCAGCGGTCCGGAGAGAATTTGAGAGAGGGAGTTTTTAGTGATGCGTAAAGTATTAAAATTTGCAGGATTGGCCGCGCTGCTCTTCGTGATTGCGGGCTGCGCAACAACACAACCGACCGTGGAAAAGGAGGCAGCCGTATTTTTCCCGCCGCCTCCAAGTCTTCCCCGAATCCAGTTTTTGAAGTCCTACGAGGGAGCGAAGGACATCGAAGAAAAAAAGTCGGGCTTCGAAACCTTCGTGACGGGGGAGAAGGAGAGCCAGCGAATACTTGATAAGCCTTACGGAGTTGCGATTTACCAGGGCAAAATATATGTATGCGACACCAATTCGACGGTCATGGTCTTCGATATGCAAAAAAAGACCTTCGAGCCGCTGCAAGGGGCCAAGGGCCAGGGCAAGCTGATCCAGCCTTTAAATATAAGCATAGACAGTCAGGGCAATAAGTATGTAACCGACCCCATCCGGCAGCAGGTGGTGATCTTTGATAAGAACGACTTTTATGTCAAGGCACTGGGCGGTCCGGGCGACTGGAAGCCCGTCGACGCCGTTTATTATGACGGCCTGGTCTACGTGGCGGACATAAAGAACGGCGAAATCAGGGTCTTTGACAAGAGCACCGGCGAGATCGTCAGGACCTTCGGGCGGAAGGACAAACCGGAGAACCAACTCGTTCTGCCGGTGAATCTGGCTTTTGACAGTAAAGGATATCTCTATGTAGTCGATGCCGGCAGGTTCCAGGTCGTGAAGTTCGACAGGGACGGGCATTTAATCACTACCCTCGGGAGCCTTGGGACGAACCTGGGACATTTCGGGAGGCCGAGGGGGATAGCAATAGACAAGAATGACAATGTGTACGTTGTCGATGCCTCTTTTTATAACGTCCAGATGTTCAACAGCAAAGGCCAGCTCCTCATGTTCTTTGGCGAGGGCGGAACAAACCCCGGAAAACTGATCCTGCCGGCCGGAATTGCAGTTGATTATGACAGTCTAAGGTATTTCGATAAATATGCCGACCCTAATTTCCAGCCGCAATACCTTCTGGCCGTGGTAAGCCAGTTCGGCAACAGACCGGTCAATATATTTGCCTATGGGAAGGAGAAAGGGGTGGAATATCCCACTTATGAGGAACTCCTCAAGCAGTCGCAGGAGATCATCAAGAAGAGGGAAAAGGAAGAACCCCCGGCAAAAGAGGGAGGGGAGAAGGAGCAGAAATAGGGTTCGGTCAGGCATGTCCTTTACTGAATTGATAAAAAGGGCTGCGCGTATGGCAGCGTGTGTGCTGCTGTTCGCAGCTCTCGGCATGTACGGTTGCGCCCCGCAAACAAGGTATAAGGTGCTGAGTTTTTTTTTCGATGGGGTGCCTAATCCCGAGATGATCGCTCAGAAAGCGAATGCCGGCAAGCATGAGAATGACGAGATGTCGTCCATGAAGGCTGTCACTTACCGTATGCATGGCCCTTATGCATCCAGGAACTGCAGCGGTTGCCATACGCCCGGCAGCAATGTTCTGGTCCTGCCCAGGGACAAGCTCTGCTTCAGGTGTCACGAGCTGGACCTTTCGAAAAAATATGTCCACGGGCCGGTTGCGGCAGGGGGGTGCCTCATGTGCCATGATCCGCACGGTTCCGCTTATCCCTATTTTCTTATCGCAGATCCGGCTACATTCTGTCTGCGCTGCCATAACAAGAAGGACATCGCAAAGAACGAGGCCCATAAGGGAATAGACGGCGAACAGTGTACGACGTGTCATGACGCTCACGCGTCGAATAAGGAATTTTTGTTGAAGTAGGTAGTAACATATTTGATGATTCACCGCAGAGGCGCAGAGATCGCAGAGAGAGATTATAGTTATAAATTTCTGCTGAGAGGGCAGAAATTTATAAACCTCTATCGGTGCGGCCATGTCAACATCGGGCCAAATGGGACATAACATGTGGCAACTTTTTGTTTTCCGGCCTCTCAGCGGAAAACAAAAACTGGTTTGAACTCTGCGATCTCTGCGTCTCTGCGGTGAAATGGTCTTTTGTTCTGGATTTGCCGGATCAGTAATAATTATGAATTATGGAATGCATCTGATGTCCGGATGCATGACTAAATCTGACGGCTTGCTTGGGAGATATGCAAAGAACTGTAGGGTTGATCGCCGTTCTTATGCTCATTCTGATGGTCCCCCCGGAGGCTCGGGCGGACTTTAGACAGTTTGTGCCTAGGATATCCGACTATAGCGGGTTTCTTACGCTGGACGCGTCATATGAGAAACAGGAGGACACCACTAACGGCAGGGGAATAAAAAGCAAGGACCTCTTCCTGAGGGAGACGCTTCAACTCAACACGCTTGGATACGTATTTGACCCCAGGTTCATAACTTTTGTGGTGAAGTTTTCGGGTGGGGTGAAGCACGAAAGCTTTTCCACTGGTGCCACGTCGGAGCCTTTCAAGACCATGTTTGCCCGTGAATACACCTTCAGAATGATCGTCCTGCCTGAGCATCCATATAACCTGGAGCTTTTCGCGCTCAGGGTGGAGCCGCTGACCAGGAGGGCCTTTTTGCAGTCTCAATCGGTTGCTTACAGCAAGGGAGTCATATTCAGGTACAAGAAGAAGCCCTATTTCTTTAACGCCCACTATATCGATAATACTACTGACTCCCCGGTGGCCAGCTACAGCAATAAAAAGTACGGGTTTCTCGGGACATACTATAAGGAATTAGGCCAGGAAAAATTCTATTCATACTCGGCTTCGTACGACCATACTGTATCTTCCTATACTGCCGGAGGTTCGACAGATGAGGCCGCTCTGGCCAATAATTATTTTCTGAAAACGGTGAGCATTTCTTCGGACGTGGCTTATCAGCATTCCAGTCAGGGACAGGGCCCCTACTCATTGTCTCTTTCCAGTAAGACGATGAACTGGGGGGAGCGCGCCTATTTCAGACTGCCGTGGAACTTCAGTTCGGCCGTGGCGTTCGGCTGGAACAAAAACACCTTGAAGACTTCCGGCGGGACCGTTGCCGAGCAGGACCTTTCAGCCACGACGCGAAACGCCTCCTTCACAATCAGTCACAAGCTTTACAACAGTCTTTTTTCGAATTACAGTCTTGGCTACGGGGCCCTGAACTCCGACACCGGCAGAACCACGACGCTGTCTAACAACCTCGGTTTTACCTACTCAAAAAATATCCCCTGGGGGAGGATGAGGTCCGGGGTTTCCGTAGGGAGCACTACCACGGACCGGAAAGGCATTCTTTCGGTGCCGAACGAGCCACATTCAGGGGTCCGTGTGCCCGGTTCATTTACGCTGAACAATCAGGATGTAAATGCCGCGACAATACTTGTTTTAGTAAGGTCTGTGGACGTACCCGGGGAGCTGGTACCTCTCACGGAGAACACCGATTACGTTGTCGCACCTTTTGGAAATACCTACCAGATAACTATCTTGAACCTGCCCTCTGATTTTGTTATTCCCGGAACATATGATTTTGTCGTGTCCTATACCCTTAATAATGCGGAATCGAAGCTCCGGACAACGGACCTTAATTACTCTTTAAGCTTCGAACTGTTCAAGGATATGTTCTATCCTTATTACAATCACAGTACAAGCCGGCAGAAGGTGCTGTCGGGCCTCACGGATGAGGTGCCCTGGAATCTTACCTCCGACACCGTTGGATTCATGTTTGTGAAACTGCCGTTTACAGTATCCGCGTCATATATTAAGGTCAGTTCGAACATCAATCCCTCCAAGGGTTGGAAGGCCGATCTGACTTATTCGAAGGACCTGACGCTGACCACGCATCTGCAGGGATCGGCCAGTTACTCAAACGTTCTTTATCCCGAGGGCACCGGCATGGGCGGCGTGAGCTATACGGACAGGCTCTTTGGAGCCAGCGCAGCGGTCCAGCAGAAATTCCCGAAACACAACATGTATATCTCCGTCGTAGGCGCGTATAGCCGTGAAATGTCGCTGACCTCGGCCAACTCCTATTCTCTCAGTTCGAATTATGTCTGGAACGTGGGCAAGATATATGTGACCGCGGGGGCGACCGGGAGCCTCTCAAACAGCGAGTTCGCCGGCGGGAAGAACAATCGGACCGATCAATATTATTATCTCTCGATAAAAAGGAGATTATTCTGAGACCGTGTCAGTGATCCGAGTCTGGTTCAAAATTGATTTTTTGCCATTATCGGGTTTAGCCGCGTCATTCCCGCGCAGGCGGGAATCCATGTTTTCGAAGGGTAAGAGTGGACCCCCGCCTCCGCGAGGGTGACGAATTTTACCGAAAGGTTGATTTGAGACAGGTTCCAGTTTTTGTATAGAAGATGGAAAGGAGTATAATGAAAGACTACAATTATTCAATCGAGGTGAAGTTTGTGATGTGCATGAAAAAGACGGCGATAGTGACGGCAGCGTGTATGGTTTTCTTACTGACGGCGGTTCTGCCGGCCGCTTCTCGCGCTGATGAAGGGGGAAGTAAAGCCCCTCAGACTGAGAGAAATGAAGGTCTTGCCGCCCCTGCGGGGAGGGAAGTCGTTGCAAGGGTCAATGGAGTGGCCATAACGGCTGCTGCCCTTCAGGCGAGAGTTTCCAGGGTCCTAAAGGCCAGGGGACACGGAGGGGCAGGCGCCGGGCAGGAAGATTATAACGCCATTGTGCGGAAGGCGCTCGACAAGCTCATAGTTCAGGAACTCGCGTATCAAAGGGCGAAGGCCGAAGGCTTGAAGGTGACGCCGAAAGAGTTGGATGCTGCAATAGCAGCGCTTAAGGAGAGGGCCGGGGGAGAGAAGCAATACAGGGAGATGCTCGAAAAGAATAATGTTACCGAGGGCACACTTAGGAAGGAACTGGAGCGGAACCGACTGGTCAAGCGCATCTTCGAAAAAGATGTCCTTTCGAAGGTGGTGATATCCGAAGGGGATGTAAAGAAGGAGTACGAAAGAACGAAGAACGACTTTGTCATCCCCGAGAAGGTTCTTATCGACGACGTGGTATTGTTTATGGACACTGCAAACAAGAATTCTCTGAAAGCCGCCGAGGCTCTCCGCGAGAAGATCAACGATGATAAAGATAAGGACCCGGGGCATATACCCTCCGACGGCACTTTCATAGTCAGGGAGATGGAGCTTCACAGGAACAAGCAGAAGGACCTCTATGATGCGGCTGTCAAAATGAGGGAGGGTGAAGTTTCCGGCGTAATAAAGACAGCCGACAGTTTCCACATTATCAAGTTAAAGAAATACCAGCCTGCAAGGGATGCCGGCTTCGATCAGGTAAAAGGTTATGTTGAAAGCAGGGTGAGGGCGCGGGAGGCTGGAAAGATCATGGAAGAGTGGGAGAAGAATTTGAAAAAGGGCGCCAGGATAGAGATACTCATGGCCGGAAGGCAGGACAAAGAGAAAAAGTGACCGGGCCTGCAGGCCATAAGTCAGGGGGAAGGAATGCATTTGCCCTGTTGCTTGCGCTTTGTATGGCTGCTTTACTCGTGTCCGGGTGCGCGACGAAATGGGCCGTGACCGAACAGCCTCTTGAGAGTTCGTTTGTGTGGCCGCCGGCCCCCCAGAAAGCCAGACTGAAGCATATAGAGAATCTGACCGGATTCAGGGAGACTGGGGGCTCCGTCAAGACTGTCATCTTCGGAAAAGAGGAGGTAAAATTTGTCCGTCCGGTCGAGGTGGCCACGGGAGCCGACGGAAGGATTGCTGTGGCTGATCCCGGGGGCAGGTGTGTGCATCTGTATATTCCTTCGGAAGGGAAGTATATGAAGCTGACTACAGTCAACGACGCAGATATGGTTTCTCCTGTTTCCGTGGTCTTCGATGATCAGTTGCGACTCTACGTCTCGGATTCCGCCAGGGCCGAAGTTATGGTCTTCGATAAGGACGGTAATTTTCTTTATCCAATCGAAGAAGCGTTCATGCTCAGGCTGAAAAGGCCGACTGGCCTGGCTTACAACAGCGACAGGAAGCTCCTGTATGTTGTCGATACGCTGGAGAACAAGGTATACGCCTTCCGGAACAAGGATGCTGTTTTTGTTTTCGGCGGGAGGGGGGTAAAGGACGGTGAGTTTAACTTTCCGACGAATATATTCTGGTCCGAGCCAGGCAGGATTTATGTGACCGATGCTCTGAACTTCAGGGTGCAGATCTTTGACTCTTCCGGCGGTTTCCTCGGCACCTTCGGCCATCACGGTGACGGTTCCGGTGACTTATCCATGCCGAAGGGGATTGCAGCTGACAGAAACGGCGTTATTTACTTAGTGGACAGGCTCTTCGACAATGTTCAGTTATTTAACGGGAACGGCGATTTCCTTCTTACTCTTGGCCGCAGGGGGACAGGAGAAGACGATTTCTGGCTGCCGTCTGGAATCTTTATTGACGATAGTGATAGACTGTACGTGTGCGATACGTATAATCAGCGGATACAGGTTTATCAGATACTGGGGAATAGCAGTGAGAAGAAGTAACAGCAGTGTCAGTCGTCAGTTTTCAAAAGATGCATTGCCTGTAATGACACAATCACTGGCACTGATTTATGAGACACTCGATGAATAAATACACGGTATGTGTTGTCCTTGTTCTTTCCGTCGTTTGTTTTGGGCGCCGCGCGGGTGCTGCGATCACCGGGATAAACATGACCAAGCACAATCTTTCCGTGACGGGACCCGGACCGATCAAGGCCCTGACAGAAACGAGGATATGCATTTTCTGCCATACACCTCATAATGCTGAGCCCAGGACCCCACTCTGGAACAGGACAGTCACGGCGAAGAGCTACGAACTCTATCAGAGTGGCACCATGGTTGCCGGCCTCTCTCAGCCCAGCGGGCCGTCAAGGCTTTGCCTGAGCTGTCATGACGGGACCATAGCTCTCGGCACGGTGCTCACCCCTTCCAAGGGTATAAATGTGGCGGGCGCGATCACGCCCAATCTTCGTTCCTATATAGGGTCCCTCTCCGCCGACCACCCTATCTCATTCTCGTACTATGCTGCGACGTCCGATCCCAATATCAGGGCGGTCCCGCCGGCCAACCTCACTCTTTATGGGCAGGGTTTCATCGAGTGCTCTACGTGTCATGATCCCCATGACAACACGTACGGAAAATTTCTCGTCATGGATAACAGGCAGTCGGCACTGTGCGTGGCATGTCACGTTATTCCCGGCTGGGAGTTGTCTTCGCATAAGAATTCTCTGAAAACCCTGACTTCCCCGCTGCCGGGATTGGAATGGACGCATTGGACTACTGTTGCCGATTACGGCTGTGAGAGCTGCCACGTGTCCCACAACGCCGGAGGGCAGGAAAGGCTTCTCCGGTATCAGGAAGAGGAAAAAAATTGCTATGACTGCCATAACGGCACAGTGGCACAGAAAAATATATACGCCCAGTTTCAAAAGATATCAAGGCACCCCGTTGAGCTTACGACCGGTGTTCATCAGCCGACGGAATCTCCTACGGCGATCACAAGCCGGCACGTGGAGTGTGTGGACTGCCACAACCCGCATACGGTAAACCCAAACCCGCCGTCACGCCCCGATGTTGGAGGGGTATCGGGAATGACTGAAAACGTGAGCGGTATGGACAAGAACAGGAACGCCGCCATACCTGCCGCATATGAGTATGAAATATGTTTCAAGTGCCATGCCGACCTGAACCAGATGGTTCCTTTTATCCCTCGCGTGGTGAGCAACACCAACATGCAATCGGCATTTGACCTGTCGAATCCGGCATATCATCCCATTGAGGGGAGCGGGGCCAACATGCAGGTTCCGAGCATTCCCTCACCCCTTTTGCCGACGCTGACGGCCTCCAGCATCATAAAGTGCACGGATTGCCATGCTGATGACGGCGGCGTTTCCAACGGACCTCATGGATCCAGGTACTCCCCCATACTCAGGGACGAATATGAAACGACGATGAATACCCCCGAGAGTTTTCAGAGTTACGCACTTTGTTACAGGTGCCATAACCGGGACAGCATTCTGAGAGATGACAGTTTCAAAAAGAATATGACGACAATGAAGGGGGGGCACAGCGGACATCTGGCGGCTAATACCCCTTGCTCCGTCTGCCACGATCCGCACGGGATAGCTGTTACGCCTGGTACGGGAGACCACACTAATCTTATAAACTTCGACACCCGCTACGTATCGCCGGCGTCAGGCGCTCTGTATCCAACCTTTACCGACAAAGGGACTTTTTCAGGCAGCTGCACTCTTGTATGTCATACGGCAACCGGCGATGTGACGCACGTTAATACTTCTTATCCCTGACAGAAGAGAAAAAACCGTTTGAACCGTCTGAACTGTTTGAACTGTTTGAACCGTTTAAACCGTTTAAACCGTTTAAACCGTTTCTTCTTCCGCCACTGAGCCGGTTCTGCTCACTATGCTAAGCCTGCGTTTCCAGACACCGGAGGAAGCGGGTTTTCTCTTCCTCTGCCTGTCAGTGTCCTGAAGGGCGTCCACGAGTTTAAGAATCTCATAAAACTTTCTGGGGTGGGCCGTATCAAAGTATAACTTCATTCTCAAAATTCCTCTGGGGTCTATGACAAAAACGCCCTTGACTTGCTCATGAGGCCCGCCTTCAGTCAGTCCGTAGCCGGAAGAGACAACATTATCCGGATCGTCGAGAAATGTCACGTTGTGCCTGGTGATATATCTTGTGAAAAAATTGCCCCCGGAAATTGACCCGGCCGTGCCGCTGTCTTCCAACATCACGATTCGCGTCTTTCTCTTGCACAGGATATAGTTGATCGTCCTTGTCTTGAACAAAGGCAACAGGTCCTGGGGATGGGAAATAAGGATGATCCAGCCGCCCTTAAAGCGATCCCTTTGCTGCGCCTTTTTCGGAGATATTGCTTCAATGAGTGGCGCCGGACCTCCGAGTGCGGGGCCTCTTCCGGTTTCGACATCGGCATGCATACAGCAACCTCCCGTCTGAAATCAGTGATCAGATTATCTGTCCAAACACTTCCGAGGTGACGCCTCCTGAAAGCGATGAAATTCCGTTCATCACTATACCTAGTATACCTGAATTCTCCGCGATGTCAAATCGAGTGAACGGTTCAAACGGCTTAAACAGTTCAAACGGCTTAAACAGTTCAAACGGCTTAAACGGTTCAAACGGTTCAAACGGTTCAAACGGTTTAAGCCGTTCAAACGCCCGTAGGGCGAGGGAAAGGGGGGGAGGGACTTCCCGGTTGGTGGGGGAAAGGAAGTCCCTCCGGGGGAAATCAGAGTTCTTTTTGGGCCGACCTTCTCAGGAATGCAGGAAGGTCGATGGCCTCTTCATAATTAATAACATCCGGACTGCCAAGGCCTGCCTCGCAGGCGCCGCCAAGGCTTTTCGCAAGAAGTCTTTCGGAGCCCTTAAAGGTTACAGGTTCCCTGACCGGTGTCCACTTCCTGATTTGGGGGAGTTCCGCCTTTTCCCTCTTTTCTTCGAATCCGGTGGCGATAACGGTGACCCTCACTTCGTCGCTGATGTCAGGGTCGATGACAGCGCCGAAGATTACGTTGACCTCTTCGTGCGCCGAGTCGTATATCAGCGCGGTTGCCTCCTGAACTTCGCTGAGTGAAAGTTCGAGGCCACCCGTGATATTAATGAGGATGCCCCTGGCGCCGTCAATGGAAGAGTCTTCGAGGAGCGGATTCGATATCGCCTTTTTCGCGGCTTCAAAGGCTCCGCCTTCACCTTTTCCCGTACCAACCCCCATCACAGCCCGTCCCATATTCTCCATTATAGTCTTAACGTCTGCGAAATCGACGTTGATAAGTCCCGGGACGACGATGATATCGGATATGCCCTGAACGGCCTGTCTGAGGACGTCGTTGGCGATCGCGAAAGACTTGAGCATGGGGGTGCCTTTTTCGACCACGAGACTTATCCTGTCGTTGGGAATAACTATCAGTGTATCGACATTGCCGGAAAGTTCCTTTATTCCCTCCTCCGCGTTCAACAGCCTCTTTTTCCCTTCGTAGAAGAAGGGCTTTGTGACCACGGCTACAGTGAGAATTCCGAGCTCCCTTGCAATGCCCGCTATTACGGGGGCCGCACCCGTGCCGGTGCCGCCGCCCATGCCGGCCGTGATAAAGACCATGTCACAGCCGTCCATGCAGTCCATTACTGCCGTTTTGTCTTCGATAGCGGCCTGCCTTCCGATTTCCGGGTTCGACCCCGCCCCCAGCCCTCGTGTCAGCTCGCGTCCTATCTGGACTTTCTTGGGAGCCAGCGAGGTTTCGAGTACCTGGAGGTCTGTGTTGACCGCTACGAACTCAACCCCCTGCAGCGTAGAAGCGATCATATTATTGACAGCGTTGCCGCCTGCGCCCCCAACCCCTATTACCTTGATTCTTGCCTTCTGACCCCTTACTTCTTCGATTTCAAACATAAGATTCCCCCTTCCTTTCGGTTGTTTTGTTTCAGGTTTTCAGTATATCTCAAAAGATTTCTCGTCCAGTTTTTTACCCTTCCGAAGACACCCTTCATCATTTCAGCATAAACCGCCTCAGTGGTATCTGGCTCGTAGTCATAGGTTGCAAGGCCCACGCCGGTGCAATATACCGGGCTCTCAACCTGTGTCTTTGCACCCTCCATGTTCAGGGGAACGCCGATCCTTACGGGCAGGCCGAGAACGGCCTCGGACAACCTGTCGAATCCCGGCAGAAGGCTTGTGCCGCCGGTGAGGACGACGCCGCAGACAGCCTTGTCATACCCTGAACATCTTTCTATCTCATCCTTGACAAGTTCCAGTATTTCCTCGCACCGGGGCTGTATAATTTCAGGTATATATCTTCTGGGCAGTTTGTCCTTCTGCCCCCCGGACCGGGTGATCTCGATTTCTTCGGAAGCGGCGGAGCCGGCTGGAACGGCGGTCCCCCAGGTCTTTTTTATCTTTTCGGCCTCCGAAAGACCGACTTTGAGACCCACTGCCAGATCCTGGGTTATGTGATGACCGCCCACTCCTGACACGGAGGCATGCCGCAGGCTGCCGTCACAAAAGAGGGCGAAATCGGTTGTGCCGCCTCCGATGTCCAGGAGAATCACTCCGTAGTCCCGCTCGTCCTGCCTTAGAGAAGACGCCGCGGAGGCGAGGGGGGCGAAGACGATGTCGGCGACCTCGAGGCCCGCCCTTTCACAGCAATTCATAAGGTTCTGTACAGCAGCGATGCCGGCGGTTATTATGCGGACCCTGGCTTCGAGTCTTACGCCGGCCATGCCCGAAGGGTCGGCAATGCCGTCCTGTCCGTCGAGTAAATATCCCTCCGGGATTACATGAAGTACTTCCCTCTCAAGAGGGAAATACACCGCTCTGGCGGAATCCAGGGCGCGGTCGATGTCGGCTTCCGCGACTTCTTTCCCCCTGACGCCTGTTGCTCCCGAGCTGGCGTGCGCCTGTATGTGAGCTCCGGAGATGCTTACAGAAACAGCCTTGATCTTTATGCCGGAAGAAGACTCCGCTTCTCTTACCGCACTCTTTATGGAATCGACCGTGGCGTCGACATTCATGATCATCCCCTTCCGAAGGCCGGTCGAGGCGGCCACACCCATGCCGAGGATACTCGTGCCGGCAGGGCCGAGTTTCAGTACCACGCCGCAAACCTTCGATGTGCCTACGTCCAGCCCTACCGCTATAGGATGCTTCATCTCTTGACTACCTCATGCGCGGTTTTTACCACGACCCTGTTTGCGAATCTGAGGTCGACATAATCAACAGGGATGTCCCTCTTTTTTATTTCGTCTTCCAGCGCCCTCAATCTCATGAGTTTCCCTTCATAGTCACCGACGCCGACCTTTACGAGCAAACCGTCAAGATTCACCGAAAGCTCATCCGCCTTGCTGGCGATGATCTCTATATGATCTTTTTCCAGGAGAAGCCCGGTCGTTTTTATCGCCTTTGCAAGGCGTATGGCGTCGAGGATAACTTCTTTGTCCCCGAAGGGGTTGCCCGTAATTACAGGCAGAAACGGCATCGGGCTGTCTTTCAGCTCCTCCAGAAGCTCGCCTCTGTCATCGACAATGAAAAGGTGCCCCTTCATATCAAGAAGGGCAAAAGGCTCCGACTCAGTAATAACGATGCGGAGTCGGTCAGGCAGTTCCTTCCTGATCATTACAGATCTTATCCAGGGTGACTTCGTCATCTTTTCATAAATGTCTCTGCTCGACAAGGTAAGAAGGTTTTCGCCCTTTTTCAGTCCCGCGAGGCTCTTCAGTTCGTCGTCAGTGAGGTGTGTGTTGCCCACGAATACAATTTGACGGAGGGGAAAGGCCGACCCGGCTACCGTTGATATTAAATAAACAGCCGCCGCGAAGGCCGCTACAGGGAACAGAAGAAGAACGGTCCTTCTGAGTCTTGCCAGAGGACGGGACGGGCTGTTCTTCTTCTGCCCGCCGGAGGTCTTCTTCGCCTTGATGCGGCCCCTCACTTTATGCCTCCCAATATCTGTTCCAAAAGGTCGGCAAAAGAGAGACCGGCCGTCTGTGCTATCTTCGGCAGGAGACTGGTTTCGGTCATGCCCGGGATTGTGTTCACTTCGAGCAGATAAGTGTTTCCTTCCCTGTCGATGATCAGGTCGACCCTTGTCGCACCGCTGCAGCCCAGGGCGACGTGCGCCGCGAGGGCCGTCCTCTTTGCTCTTTCATATATCTTCCTGTCGAGCTTCGGAGGAAGGATATATTCAGTCAGCCCCGCCGTATACTTCGCCTCGTAGTTGTAAAATTCCAGCGATGGTTTTACCTCAACGCCGCCGAGGACTTTGTCATTCAGTATGCCGATCTGCACTTCCCTGCCTTCGATGTACTTCTCGACGATCACCTTATGGCCGTACGAAAAGGCCTCGTTCATCACTCCCTTCAGTGATGACGCGTTCTTTACTATCTCTACTCCTATACTGGAACCCTCGGAGGCCGGCTTCACTACCCAAGGGAGAGAGAAGCCGGTCTTCAGCGTACCCTTCGGGCCTGCTCCCTTCTTAAACATGGATTTGAAATCCGCGAGGGAGACCACTACGAAAGGTGGGACGGGCAGTCCGTGATAGAGGAACACCTTCTTGGATGCCTCCTTGTCCATTGCCAGAGCTGAGGCAAGGATGCCCGAACCCGTGTAAGGCACGTTCATGACCTCCAGCATCCCTTGCAGGGCGCCGTTTTCACCGTGCCCTCCGTGAAGGGCGATAAAGGCCGCGTCTATCTTCTTCTTTTTCAGAACCTCGCAAATATTATCGCCGACGTCCACGGGAATGACATTGTATTCAAGCGCTTTCAACGCCCCGTAAATAGCTGAGCCGCTCTTTAGCGATACCTCTCTCTCAGACGATGTCCCTCCCATGAGGACCCCGATTTTTCTGCCTTTCAGAGTTTTCTTATTCATAAGCAAGCGCCGCCCTCAAGCATCATTTATCCCTCCCAATTATCTTTATCTCGGGTTCAAGCACCACCGAGAACTTTTTTCGCACCTCGGCGGCAACATCTTCCATTAGTACGATAAAATCGGAGGCCGTTCCTCCGCCTGTGTTGACAAAAAAGTTTGCATGTAAGCTGCTGACCTCCATGCCGCCTCTCCTCATCCCTTTGCACCCCGCTTCGTCAATGAGGCGTCCTGCGGAGGCCCCGGCGGGGTTCTTGAATACGCATCCGGCGGACTTCTCGGAGATCGGCTGAGTCCGCTTTTTCTCCGAAAAAAAGCTGTCAGTCCTGGCGGCGACAGCTTCCGGGTCGTCCTTTCTGAGCCTCAGGTTGGCACTCAGAACTATGTCTCCCGGGAATATATCGGAGCCCCTGTATCTGAAGCCCAGGTCAGCGGCATCGTGCCTGTCAAGCCGGCCGTCGGAATCTATTATGACGACCGAAGCTACAACGTCTTTCACCTCGTAGCCGAAGGAGCCGGAATTGCCGCAGATAGCCCCGCCGACTGTGCCGGGTATTCCCGTCAACCCTTCAATGCCCGAATATCCCTTCCCCTTGCAGAAATTTACAAGCTTCTGCCAGGGCGCGCCCGCCTCTACAAAAAGTTCCACGGTTTCGTCGTATTCCTGCAGCACCTCAATCCTGGTGAATGCCCTGAGGGATATGACGACGCCTTCTATCCCGCCTTCGCGAACGAGAATGTTCGTCCCTCCACCTACGGGAAAAAAAGGCGTAGCTTCGTTTTTAAGAACTACAAGGAGATTTCTGAGCGACACGGGGTCCTCCGGGTAAGTCATTACGTCAGCGGTCCCTCCCGCCGATAGACTGGTATGGTCTTTCATGGGTACCCCGAACCGGCTGTCGCCGCGGTAATAGCCCTTAAATTTGGCCGCCCAACCTTCTCTGTTAAGCTCCATTGAGCCTCTCCAGCACTTTTCCACCTATCTTCCAGACATCTCCGGCTCCGAGGGTGAGGATAACGTCTCCCGTCCCTGCCTCTCCTGCGGCACGGGCCACGGCCTGCTCACGGTCACCGGCGTAAAAAATATTCTTTCTGCCCGTTTTACGGATCTTTTCACAGAGGGCCTGCGACGTGATACCCTCTATGGGTCTTTCCCCCGCCGGATAAATGTCCAGCAGGATGACGGAATCGGCGTCCCCAAAGGAGACAGCGAATTCTTCCATCAGGTCTGCCGTCCGCGTGTAGCGGTGGGGCTGAAATACGACATGAAGTCTGGAATGTCCGGTGAGATATCTCAGGTTCTCTCTGGCAGCCGCTATTGTGGCCCTTATTTCAGTGGGGTGATGGCCATAGTCATCGTATACCTTGATCCCCTTGGCCTCCCCCTTGAATTCGAACCTGCGCTGAATACCATCGAAAGAGTTCAGCGCTTCCTGTATCGCAACGGTCTCCATCTTCAACTCCCGGGCGACCCCTATGCATGCCAGCGTGTTCAGAATGTTGTGTTCTCCTGGAACGGGAATCGTGAATCTGCCGAGCGGGGTACCCCCGTATATCACATCAAAGTTCGAGGACATAAACCCCTTCTCTATCCCGGAGGCATAAATATCAGAAGAGTCTGAAAGGCCGTAAGTGAGATACCGCCTGTGTATATTCGGCATTATCTCCCTGATGTTTTCGTTTTCATAGCAGACGAACGAGACTCCGTAAAAAGGGACCTTGTTGATGAACGACACAAAGGCGTTCTTCAGTCCGCTCATGTCTTTGAAGAAATCCATATGTTCTCTGTCGATGTTTGTGACAACGGCGATCGTCGGCGACAGTTTAAGAAAGGAGCCGTCACTTTCGTCGGCCTCCGCGACCAGGAACTCTCCTCTTCCGAGCCTCGCATTGCTTCCGATGGCCTTGAGCCTGCCGCCGATTATGAGAGTCGGATCAAACCCCCCGCGGGCAAGTACGGTCGAAATGAGGGATGTCGTGGTAGTCTTGCCGTGCGACCCGGCTACCAGAATGCCGTATTTCAGGCGGGCGAGTTCAGCGAGCATTTCAGCTCGGGGGATTACCGGGACGGAGAGCGTAGCGGCAGCCGCAATTTCCGGGTTGTCACGCGAGACGGCCGACGATACCACAACCACATGCGCTGAATCGATATTCTCTTCCCTGTGTCCGATGTGGACCTTCATACCCATGTTCCTCAGACGGACAGTTGTTTCCGATTCTTTCACGTCAGAGCCCGTGACGTCGTATCCCAGATTCCAGAGTACCTCGGCAATGCCCGACATTCCTATGCCGCCTATGCCCACAAAGTGTATGACCCTGTATTTTTCAAACATGGCTGCCTCTTTTTATCCCGCCCGTGATCCCGCTTTTTTCCTTTACGAGACTTACTGCAATGTCTGCTATTTTGCTGCAGGCATCCGGCCTGCCCAGGCCTTTGCTGGCCTTTTTCATTTCCGCCCTCATAGAATCGTTCCCGAATAATTCCCTTATATTTTCAGCAAGTCTTTCACCTGTGAGTTCATCGTCAGTGAACATGAAGGCCGCTCCCATCTCTTTCAGCTTCAGCGCGTTAAGCTCCTGGTGGCGGCCGGCGGCGAAAGGGTAGGGGACAAGTATCGCCGGCTTCCCAAGCGCCGTAATTTCGGCCAGAGTGGTAGCGCCGGCCCGTGAAACCACCAGATCGGCGGCGGCGTACGCCTCGGCCATCTGATAAATGAACGGCGCGACGGTTCCCCGGAAGCCGGCCTTCCTGTAGGCTTCGCGCACGCTTTCGTAATCCTTTTCTCCCGTCTGATGGAGAAACTGGATCTTCTCTTTCAGGTCTATGAGATGGTTCAGCGCATCGACTACTGCCCTGTTAATAGACCTGGCGCCGGCGCTTCCTCCGAATACAAAGACGGTGAAGGTAGACTTGTCCAGCGAGAACAGCCGGCAGGCTGCTTCCCTTTCCCCCTTGAGTATCCTCGCCCTTATAGGGTTGCCCGTCAGGAAGGTTCTGCCCATCGGGAAAAAGGGGAGACTTTCATGATATGTTACGCACGTCCTCTTGACGATTTTCCCCAGCAACCTGTTTGTCAGGCCGGGCACGGAATTCTGCTCATGGATCATTGTCGAGATCGACCTTATTCCGGCCAGGAGTACGATGGCGCCGGAGGCATAGCCGCCGACGCCGATGACGATATCAGGCTTTACGGAACTCAGTATACGGCGTGCGTCCAGAAACGACAGAGCGGTTTTGAAGGCGGTCTTTATCTTTTTCGATAAGGAGCGGCCTACGAATCCCTCAGCCCTGAGAAATTTCATCGGATATCCCTCGCGGGGGATTATCCGGGCTTCTATACCGTGTTCCGTTCCCACAAAGGTCACTTCGGTGCCGGCGTCCCTGCGCTTGAATTCCTCTGCCAGAGCCAGTCCCGGAAAGAGGTGACCGCCTGTTCCTCCGCCTGCGATTATTACCTTCAATTGCCGTATCCCTTCTTGGTGTAAATATTGCGTCTTGCCACTCTTCTGGCCTTTATGTGACTCTCTTCACCCGGGATTTGCATGTCATCACCCTTCGAAATCCTGAGCAGGATGCCTACCGCCGCCATGTTGACCAGGAGGGCTGAACCGCCGTAGCTCACAAAGGGCAGGGGGAGCCCCTTTGTCGGGACGAGGCCGGTGACAACGGCGAAGTTGACGAGCGCCTGCACGGATATCATCAGTGTCAGCCCATAGGCGAGGTAGTGTATGAACCTGTCTTTTGACCTGCCGGCGATCGTGATACCTCTGATGAATATGAAGAGAAAAAGGGCGATCAGGATGGAGGCGCCGATGAGGCCAAGTTCCTCTCCTACCAGACAGAAAATAAAATCGGTATGCGAGGCCGGCAGAAAGGAAAGTTTCTGGCGTGACTCGCCGAGTCCGAGTCCTGTTACACCGCCGCTTCCGAATGCTATGAAAGACTGGACCAGCTGGAACCCGCTGCCCAGAGGATCTTTCCATGGGTCGAGAAAAGACGTGATCCTCCTGAGGCGGTATGGCTCCATCGCCAGCTTGTATATGACGGGAACAGCAAGAACCAGGACGGAGGCTATGTACCTGAGTCTCATGCCGGAAATGAAAAGCATGGCAAACGTGATAAAGGCGAGGCTCATCGTCGAGCCGAAATCCGGCTGTTTGAGAAATACCAACTGGAACGCAACCATCACCAGGAGCGGCTTGATGAAGGAACTGAACTTCTCCGTGTCATAAGCTGGAGAAGACATGTACTTGGCCAGAAATGCGACCATGGACAGCTTCACCAGTTCCGACGGCTGGAATGTCGTCGGCCAGAGCCGTATCCATCTCCGCGCTCCACCTGCGGATACCCCGATATGCGGGAAAAATACGAGGACAAGGAGAAAGAAAGAGAAGGCCAGCGCCGGCACGGCCGCTTTCTTGTACACTGTCGGCTTGAGTGAATAGGCGGCGAGCATCACGATTCCGCCCAGGACCATGGTGAAGAGGTGCCTCTTGAAATAATAGAATTGCGTAATATTCTTCTTTGCCAGAAGAGGTGTAATGATGGACGTTGAACTGTAAATCATCAGTGCGCCGAAAGACAGGAGAAGGAGCATGGTGAACAAAAGGAACCTGTCATAGGTTCTTATGAGTGGTGCTTTTATGCCGGCCGGACGGTTATCCACTATTACCCAGTTCCCTCACCAGCTTCTTGAACTGCCGCCCCCTGTCTTCGAAGTCCCTGAACATGTCAAAGCTTGCACACGCGGGCGATAACAGTACGACATCGCCCCGGACGGCCTTTTCGCGTGATATCGCCACAGCATCCGCAAGGTCGGTCGCCCTCACTGTTTCCGTCAGGTCTCCAAGGGCTTCGCTTATTTTTCCCGAGGCCTCGCCGATGAGGACGAGAGTCTTCACTTTTTCCGATACAAGCGGACCCAGGGCCGCAAAATCGCCCGCCTTGTCTCTGCCCCCGGCTATCAGTACCAGGGGAGCGCTGAAACTTTCAATCGACTTGAGGACGGCGCCGACATTGGTCCCCTTGGAATCGTTGATATATCTGACTCCGTCGAGTTCTCTCACAAATTCCAGCCTGTGCTCCAGTCCGGCGAATTCGCTGAGGGTCTTTCTTATCGCAGCGACGGGACAGCCTGCAAGGAGAGCCATGGCTGCTGCGGCCATGGCGTTCTCCAGGTTGTGGACTCCTTTGATCCTTACTTCAGCTGCGTCCATAAGGGGGGTATCACTGTGACCGGGCATATTGCAATGGATGCCGCCGTCTGCGTAATAAACGCCTTCCACTTTCCCGCGGCGGCTGAACCAGTAGACATGCGGCGAGGCCTTTCCTGCAGAAATGTCATGAAAATCCTTTTTGTAGATAGCCTGTATCTCAGGATCATCGGCGTTGAGGACAAGGGAATCATCCTTGCCCTGGTTCATGAATATCCTGGCTTTCGCCTCTGCGTACTCGGAAAGTGACCGGTACCGGTCCATATGGTCGGGGGTTATATTAAGTATGGCTGCTATATGCGGTCTGAATGTATCTATGGTCTCGAGCTGGAAGCTCGAAACTTCGGCCACAATGAAATCGAAACGAGGTCCGCCGGAGGCAGGCGGCGCCCCTGGTTTGTCGTCCTCTGCCATTTTGCAGAACTCCTCAGTCAGGGCATTGCCGATGTTGCCTCCCATGAGGGTCCTGTACCCGCCTTTCCTGAGGATAAGGTCAAGAAGCGATGTCGTAGTCGATTTGCCGTTGCTGCCCGTGACAGCAATAAATGGTGTGCCGGTGCCGGGTAGCCGTTTATCCCGCCCATCCTCTGTGGCCCGATAAGCGAGTTCGAGTTCCCCGATAACCGGAATACCCCTTTCCCTTGCCAGTTTGACAGGCGCAAGACCCGCCGGGACGCCGGGACTTATAACCAGCATATCCGCCGAGGTGAATACATTTTCCGGGTGACCTCCCAAAGCCAGGCGTACCGACGGGGCAAGTCTGCGTACGGAACTGCCGAGTTCTTCTGCCGTCTTTACGTCTGTAACGGTGACGGAAGCCCCCAGGGCCGTCAGGAGGTTTGCAGCCCCGACGCCGCTTCGGGCAAGGCCGACAACCGTTATCCTTTTACCCTCTGTTTCCATCGTCCTCCTGCCTGGCGATTGCACGTATCTTCTCTTCCCGCGACCTTTTTTTCACAAGGGCGGCCCTGTGTTTCCTGCTTCTCCTTCTTAGCACGGCTTTCCTACCATGCCTCTTCCTGTAAGACACAGCCCTTACCGGCGATTCACCCAGTTTCGTAAGATATACGACCGGCTCCGAGGCCTTACTCATTACCTTTTCACCGACGTCCATCAGATATTCGGACTCTTTCCACAACAAACTTCTGTTAGGGGCGCCCAGGAGGGCGACGATTATCGTATCGTGGTCGCGTTCGCCGGCACATACAAAACAGTGCCTTGCCTGCCGTGTGTAGCCGGTCTTGCCGCCCAGTACCTCGTCATCCGACCATAGGAGCCTGTTCGTATTCTTGATGAACATTGTTTTTCCGCTTTTGGTGGAGACCTCTGTTACCCGGGTACCCATGATCTCCCTGAGCAGAGGGTACTTGATGGCTTCCCTCATTATGATGGCCAGGTCGCGGGCGGTTATGTGCTGGCCGCTTGCGGGCAGACCGTTTGCATTGACGAACCTTGTATCATCTGCCCCGATGGCCATCGCCTTGCTGTTCATCAGCTTGACGAAGGCCTCCTCGGAACCGGCCACGGCCTCCGCAAGTGCGACCGCGGCATCGTTGGCGGATTTCATAAGAGCAGCATAAAGGAGCGCCCTGATGGTAACCTTGTCCCCTTTTTTTAAGCCCGCCTTCGTGGCCGGCTGGCCGGCCGCCCTTGCGCTTACAGTTGTAACATCGTCAAGGTTAGCTCGTTCCAGCACTACAAGAGCGTTAACCAGTTTGGTGGTGCTTGCAGGCAGCAGTCTGGCATCCGGATTCTTCGCATAAAGGATCTTTCCAGTTTGAGCATCGATGACAACTGCGGCCCGTGATTTTATTTCGGTGGCAGAGACGGAAGTCACAAGGGAAAAACAAAGGATTAAGAATAACGGGAAAAAAACATACGACGCCTTCTTGCCGACATAATCCTGATATGATTTGTACCTCACGGGGAATCTTTCCGGCAAAGAAGGATTCCCGACCTGCCTGCCGGAGAGGCAGGCGCGCTTCACTTGCGGGAATGACATGTCATTGACGTGTATGCTGACTTTCGACTGCTGACTGCTTATTCGGGAATTTTTCATAATCACCTCAGTTTCAGCGTTGCCAGACTCAGCAGCGCAAGCATTATGCCGACAATCCAGAATCTCACTATAACCTTTGATTCATGCCACCCCTTAAGCTCGAAGTGGTGATGGATGGGGGCCATTCTGAAGAGCCTCTTCCCGGTCAACTTAAAGGACGCGACCTGGAATACGACGGAAAGGGTCTCTATTACAAAAATGCCGCCCACTACTGCCAGAACTATCTCATGTTTGGTGATGATCGCAAGCGTGCCGAGCGCACCGCCGAGTGCAAGGGACCCCACGTCTCCCATGAAGACGTCAGCCGGATAGGAATTGAACCAGAGGAACCCAAGGGATGCGCCGAGCATCGCGCCGCATATCACCGTCAGCTCACCTGTGCCCGGAAGGTAAAGGACCTGCAGATACTGTGCGAAGCGCGCGTTGCCGGAGATATAAACGAGTATCATATTCGCAAAAAGCGCGATGCCGACCAGTCCTATGGCGAGACCGTCGGCCCCGTCAGTGAGATTGACCGCATTCGATGCTCCGACTATTACGACGATAGAAAACGGGATGTAGAAAAGCCCCAGGTCGAAGAGCCATTTCTTGAAAAAGGGTATGCTCAAAACGTCGGCAAACGGGTCTTTCGGGTTGAAATAAAGCAGGAGACCTATCGCCAGCGCAAGGGCTATCTGCGAACCGAATTTGTAACAGGCACGGAGACCTTTGGAATTTTTTCTTACGACCTTCAGATAATCGTCAAGGAGGCCGATCGCGCCGTATCCTGCAAGGGAAAGGAGCATTATCCATACGTACATGTTTTCGAGTTCTCCCCATAGCAGGACCGTAATCAGGATAGAGGCGATGATGATTATTCCTCCCATGGTCGGCGTACCGGTCTTCTTGAGATGGCTCTGAGGGCCGTCGTCCCTGATCTGTTGTGTAATGCTGATCTTCTTGAGCCATACTATGAGGCGGGGGCCGATGACAAGAGAGAGCAGCATGGCCGTGATCACCGACAGGGCGGTCCTGAACGTTATATACCGGAATACGTTCAGGGGGGAGAACATGTTGTGAAGACCATACAGGGCCTTATATAGCATGCGACTTCTCCGTCGTCCGGCGCTCTCCGGATGGGGACAAAACCCTTTCCATCCGCATGCCGCGTGACCCCTTAACCAGGACCGTATCTTCTGCACCGAGAATTTCGGCCAGTATGGACGCGGCCCTGATGGAGTCATCCGCCAGGTAGCGCGTTCCGGCAAATCCCGTCGCCGCCGATATCATCTCTGGTCCTACGGCAATCAGAATATCGACGCCGGTTTCCGACAGCAAACCGACCAACTTCCTGTGGGCCTCGCCGGAGTGCCGGCCGAGTTCAAGCATGTCCCCCAGCACAGCGATGGTTCTCTTTCTTTTCAGACGGAGAAGCTCTTTAACCGCTTCCTCCATGGATGCAGGATTTGCGTTGTAGACATCGCTGATAACGGTAGCCCCGCAATGTTCCAAAACTTCCAGCCTCATAGGCACACCCTGGAACAGGCCCAGTCCTTCCCGGATCTCTGCGGCATTCGCTCCAAGCAGTAAGGCCGCGGCAGCCGCCGCAAGGGAATTATAAACATTGAGCATGCCGGGGATTTCGAGTCTGACCACTCCCTCGATCCCTCCGGGTAAACGGAGACTGAAATGCGAGCCCTTGTCGCCCAGTACAATATCCCGGGCGGTGACATCGGCAGCGCTCTTTATTCCGAACGTGATGATTTTTCCTTTAAATTCCTCCACCCCTTCCATGAGGAACGGGTCGTCGGCGTTTAAGGCGACGGCCCCGACGTACTCAAGAATTTCGAGGTCGGTCTTTCTGACCATCTCCAGGCTGCCGAAGCCCTCAAGGTGTGCGGGGCCGACATTCGTCACTACGGCCACGTCGGGACGGGCGATCTGGCAGAGCAGTTTTATATCCCCCTTGACGTTGGACCCCATCTCCAGTACCATGACATCCTCATCACCGGCCCCGTTAGCTATGCTCAGAGGCAGGCCTATGTGGTTGTTCAGATTACCGGACGTCTTCAGAACCCTGAATTTCCTTCCCATGATGGATGCGATCAGTTCCTTGGTCGTGGTTTTCCCGTTCGTACCGGTGATACCGACAGCCGGCACGCCTGACCTGTTTCGCAGGTAACGGGCAACGCTCTGGAGCGCGGCCAGAGAGCTTTCAGTCTGGATAATAGTTTTGCCGGAAGTTGCTCCGGCAGGAGTGATTTCCACGATGGCCCCTGCGCCGGTCCTCAGGGCGTCATGCAGGAAATCATGACCGTCGAAGTGCGGACCTTTCAAAGCGAGGAAGATCTCGCCGCTTCTGACCGTCCTTGAATCAATGGACAGACCGGTAAACTCCTCGCTCTGTCTGCAGAGCACCTTTCCCCCTGTCGCCTTTACTATATCGTCGAGTCGTAAATGCCCCATATTTATCTTCTATCGGTTGCCCCCCACTGCCAATAACAGCCGATGATTAACTGCTTTTGATCATCTGCCTTATAGCCCTTTCCAACACCTCCCTGTCATTGAATTTGAGCTTCCTGCCCTCAATTTCCTGATATTCTTCGTGCCCTTTCCCCGCGACCAGAACCACATCGCTCTCCTGAGCAATCAGGACGGCTCTCTTGATAGCAGCCTCTCTGTCAGGTTCGATGAGGTAGTTTTTCCGCGTTGCGCCGCCTTCTATCTCCCCTATTATTCGCTCCGGATTCTCTGATCGGGGGTTGTCAGAAGTTATAATAACAAAATCGCTCAGCCTCGTTGCAATCGAGCCCATTATCGGCCTTTTCCCCCTGTCTCTGTCTCCCCCGCAGCCAAAAACCGTGATGACTTTTCCGCTTGTCAGTCCCCTGGCGGTATAGATGAGCCTTTCCAGTGCGTCCTCGGTGTGAGCATAATCGATGACGGCAAGGAAACTCTGGCCGGCGTCGACTTTTTCGAACCTGCCTCTTACCAGTCCGGCATTCTTTAGTCCATCGATTATTATCTTCCAGGGTATGCCGAGACAGGCCGAGACCCCTGCTGCTGCCAGAATGTTGTATATATTAGGCAACCCCATCAGAGGAGAGAAAGCACTGTAGGTCCGTCCTGACATCCTTATTTTGAACCTGAGCCCGTCGAAGGAATTGTCGATGTCAGTAGCCCGCAGATCCGAGCCCTCTTCCAGGCCATAAGTCAATACTTGTCTGCCCCGGTCCAGACCCGTCACCAGTCTCCGGCCATAGGGATCGTCGAAGTTTATTACCGCATGGCCGTTTTTAACCAGGAGTTTACTGAACAATCTCTCCTTTGCCAGAAAGTAGTTCTCCATCGTCCCGTGGAAGTCGAGGTGGTCCCTCGTGAGGTTGGTGAATACAGCGGCCTTGAACGCTGTTCCTTCCACTCTTTTCTGCGCCAGCGCGTGCGACGACACCTCCGCGACAGCGTGGGTGCACCCCGAGGAACGCATGGCATGGAGCATTTCCTGAAATTCGAGGGCCTCCGGCGTGGTGTGCGGGGCTTTGTAGACCGCATCGCCTGCCATGTACTGTATGGTCCCGATCAGCCCGGCTTTTCTGCCCCAGGACTCTATGATGGATTTAATCAGATACGTAGTGGTCGTTTTGCCGTTTGTGCCGGTGACGCCTATCACCGTCAGAACATCCGAAGGCCGCATGAAGAAATTGTTCGCAGCAAAGGCTACCGCCTCTCTGCTGTCTTCGACTCTTATGATGGAAATCTTCGACGGCTGTTCCGGCGAGCCGGCGGATGGGGCGGCCCCGGGCCTTTCATACATCACTGCGGCAGCGCCTCTTGCGATCGCGTCCTCCATGAAATCGTGGCCGTCGAACCTTTCACCTTTTATGGCGACAAAAAGATGCCCATGTGAGACTTTCCGTGAATCATAGGAAATGCCGGTTATTTCGGTTTCCGAATCCCCTGACAGGCTTATTGTGTTAACTCCTCTCAATATTTCCCTGAGCTTCATTTTGCCACCAGAAGAAGGTTTCTCTCCGGCGCGTCGTCCCTCGGCACATCAAGGTACGACAGGGCCTGATCGGCAATCCCTTTGAACACCGGTCCCGCCACGACGCCTCCGTAAGTCATTCCTTTCGGTTCGTAGATAACGACTATCACGGCGATTCTGGGATTATCCGCGGGAACGAAGCCGACAAATGAGCTTACATATTTGGTCTTCGAATATCTCTTGGTCTTTGGGTCTATCAACTGGGCCGTGCCTGTTTTCCCGGCCACCTCATTGCCGTCGATTGCCGCGGCAGTGGCCGTACCGCCCTCTTCGACAACGGTCTTCAGTATGCCTTTGAAAAGGAGCGCCGTTTTTTCGGAGATCACCCTTTTTAACGGTTCCGGTTTGAAAGAATAAACCGTTTCGCCTGCATGGGTCTTGATCTCCGCAACTACATGGGGCCGCACAAGATAACCTCCGTTGGCAACGGCTGAATACGCCCTGAGTACCTGAAGAGGCGTAACGGCAACCTCCTGTCCTATCGAGACCGCTCCAATTGACGTCGCCGACCATCTGTCGGGCTTTCTGATCCATCCGGAGACTTCGCCGGGAAGATCGATTCCCGTGGTGTCGCCGAAGCCATAGCGTTTTGCATATTCGTAAATCTTTTCCTTGCCAAGCCTCATTCCGACCATCGTAGTGCCCACGTTGGACGACTTTTGAATCACCTCTCTGAAGGTAAGCACGCCGTGTCTATGCGCGTCATGCAGGGCGTGTCCTCCCACCACTATATAGCCCTTGCTGCAGTCGAATGTCGAATTCAGGCTGACCGCCTTTTCCTCCAGGGCCGCAGTTCCCACCACAATCTTGAAGGTGGAGCCGGGCTCATAGACGTCTGTGATCGCCCTGTCTCTCATCTCGTTTCTGGTTGTTCCTTCAAGATCGTTTGGATTATACGTGGGCCTGTTTGCCAATGCGAGTATATCGCCGGTGAAAGGGTCCATCATGATGATCGATGCCGCCTTTGCTTTCCATTTTGACATCGCGATGTCCAGCTCTCTTTCAACTATATACTGAAGGCCATCATCGATGGTAAGCCGTATGTCGTCACCCTTGGTTTCCAGGTTTGCGCCTGAAGAAAGGAGGTTGCCGCTTGCGTCCCGCGAAAAACAGACTTTGCCTCCGGCACTTTTCAGATATTTGTTGAATTTGAGTTCGAGCCCCTCAAGCGGCTGGTTGTCAAGACCGACCGCGCCTATGACATGGGATGCCAGGCTTCCGTTGGGGTACAGCCGCTCTGCCTCGGGGATGAAGCCGAATCCCCGGGCGGACGCCTCCTTGTCATGTGGCTCCATGCCAAGAACCACTTTGACCTTCTTTACGGTGTCGGGACGGAGTTTCCTTTCAAGCCACGTAAAACTCCTGTCTTTCTCGAATTTTTCCCGCACTTCGGCAGGTCCCATGTTCAGCACAGTCGACAGCTTTTTCATCCTTTCCTTATCGATAGACACTTCCTTTGAATCACAGTAAAGGGATTCGAGTTCCACATTTACAGCTAAAGCCCTGCCCCTGCGGTCATAGATATTCCCCCTCATGGCCTGTATATCCTCTGTCGTCATCTGCTGCATCTTGGCCTTCTCCGAGAGGATTTTGTGGTTGACAACCATCAGGTCTACAAGGCGGAGAAATATGACGAGGAATCCGAAAGCTAACGCAGTGTTTAAGATAATGGTCCTTTTTTTGTTCACGTCATTTCACCATTTCACCGCGGGGAGCGAAATGAGAGGCTGAACACACCCGGCTTCCTGCGTCTCATTGCTCGCTTTTAATATCCAGAGATACGTTATAAGGTGTTACACCTTTGCTCCTTTTTACGTGGACCACTTTGATCCTGTCCGGAAATATGTATCCGTTATCCGCATATCGTTCGTTAGAGGCCGTGCTTCGTACGGACGTCTCGATTTTTGCGAGTGACATAAGCTTGGCCCTGTCGGCAAGGAGGAGTTTCATGTCGGTGAGGGCGCCCATCTTCTTTTCCTCGATGCTGTGTATTTCGTAGTTTACGGCAACTATTCTGGCCCTCAGCCATACGAGTCCGAACAGACCAAGAACCAGACAAGCCACCAACAGGGGTTTATATAGTAATGATAGCATATTGGAGTTTTCTTTAGGGCGGATCATATCCTCTGCGCTCCTCTCATCTTTGCGCTTCTTGAAGAAGGGTTTTCGCGGATTTCCCGAATGCCGGGCGTGACAGGCTTCTTGGTCAGCGGGGTCAGCTCACCGCTCTTTGCATTGTCTCTGATGAAATTCTTCACGGCCCTGTCTTCCAGGGAATGATAAGAGATCACGCAGAGCCTTCCTCCTGTTTTCAATAAGCCAAGCGAGGAGTCCAGTCCTTTCCGCAGCTCGTCCATTTCACGGTTCACCTCTATTCTGAGTGCCTGGAACGTCTTTGTCGCCGGATGGATTCTGCCCCGCCTTCCTATAGAACCGGACACAATTTCCGCGAGTTCGGAGCAAGTGGTAATATCCTTTTTATTTCTGGAATACGTGATAGCCCTCGCTATCCTCGGAGCCCTGTACTCCTCACCATAATCTTTCAGTACTCTTATCAGGTCCTTTTCGGAGTAATTGTTTACTACGTCCCAGGCGGAAAGACTCTGGGACTTGTCCATCCGCATATCGAGTCTCTCAGCGGACTGAAAACTGAAGCCCCTGCCTGATTCCTTGAACTGCATCATCGAGACGCCCAGATCCAGCAGTATTCCGTCCGCCCTTCCGGCCCCTTCCGATGTAACTATGTCTTCCATTTCCGAAAATCTGCCTTTCTTCAGGAGAACCCTCGGGTCCTTAAGTCTCTCCGCTGCTATGCGCAGAGCTTCATCGTCTCTGTCTATGCCTATCAGTCTGCCGTCCCGGCCGATCA
>JBJKPE010000147.1:0-4389 GCA_046706685.1 Thermodesulfovibrionales bacterium
GAAATACGCTACAAAGGCAAACCCCTCGATCCAACGCAGTGGCTGGCAAATAAAAGAAGATAGTCAGGAGGATAGCAAAAGAAATGCCAAGGAAGAGAGTTTTATTGATCTGGCTGCTGGTAATAGTGATAACCGCCACCGGTGTTTCCATAGGCAGGTTGTCTGCAACCATGACGGACGCCAAGGGTGAAGGGTATGAGGAACTGAAGACGTTCACCGAAGTCCTGTCCATGGTGAAGAAATATTACGTGGAAGATGTGAGCACAAAAGATCTGGTGTACGGGGCCATAAAGGGAATGTTGAACTCCCTTGACCCTCACTCCAGCTTTATGCCCCCCGAGGCGTTCAAGGAGATGCAGGTCGAGACAAAGGGCGAATTCGGCGGCCTGGGCATACAGATAGGGGTAAAGGACGGGGTGCTGACAGTGGTCTCCCCGATAGAAGACACCCCGGCCTGGAAGGCCGGCATCAAGGCCGGCGACAAGATAATAAAGATAAGCGGTAAACCAACAAAAGACCTGAGTCTCGAGGATGCGGTGGCGAGGATGAGAGGCGCACCCAAGACGCCGATTACCATAACCGTCTACCGGGAAGGATGGAAGGAGCCGAAGGACTTTACTATCGTCAGGGACATCATAAAGATAAAGAGCGTCAAATCGAAAATCATCGATGGCGACATAGGATACGTAAAGATCAGTCAGTTCCAGGAGCAGACGGCCGCTGACCTCGAAACCGCGCTTAAGAAATTCGATAAAAAGAAAATAGCTTCTCTGATAGTCGATCTCAGAAACAATCCCGGCGGGCTGCTCAACAGTGCGGTTGACGTGGCCGGGGAATTCCTGCCGGAGGGGAAACTGGTTGTTTACACAAAGACAAGGTCCGGCGAGAAAACCGTATTCGATACCGAGGGAAACCAGCTGGCAACACAGCCTATGATCGTACTTGTAAACGAAGGCAGCGCCAGCGCCTCCGAGATTGTGGCAGGTGCGCTGAAGGACTGGAACCGGGCGGTCATCCTCGGCACACAGACCTTCGGTAAGGGTTCCGTTCAGACCGTGATTCCGCTGAGCGACGGGGCAGGCCTGAGGCTGACCACCGCTAAATACTATACTCCCAGGGGCATATCCATCCAGAATACCGGAATAACTCCCGACATAGTTGTGAAGCTCGAGGCAAAGAACGGAGAGAAGGAGCACCCCGTGCTCAGGGAAGTAGACCTTGCAAGACACCTTCAAAATGAGCAGACAGGGAAGACAAAGCCGGAAGAGGTCGAGACTGTCCCTCTTGAGGTGGGGGAAAAAGACGACGTCCAGCTCCAGCGCGCCGTGGACATCCTGAAGACATGGAATGTCTTCAAGGGACTGCTGCCGAAGGTGCCGTTCGATGGAGCCGCGAAGTAAGGAGAAATGGCGAAGGTCGTATTTGACATAGAAACGACCGGCAAGGACTTTGATTCTCTCGACCCTGCCGTTCAGGAGTATCTGCTCAGACGGGCGGAATCCGATGAAGACAGGCAGGAGGTAAGGGAAAGTCTCTCCTTCTATCCCCTCACGGGGGAGATAATCACGATCGGCATGCTCAACCCCGACACCGGGAAGGGGGTCGTCTATTTTCAGACCAATGACGACCCCCAGCTCCCCTTCGAGGAAGACGGTCTCAGATATGAAACCTGCACCGAGAGGGAGATAATACAGAAATTCTGGGATACCATCAGGAATTATGACCGCTTCGTTACCTTCAACGGCCGGGGGTTCGACTGCCCATTCATCATGATACGCTCCGCGGTCCATGGTATTAAACCCGCCAGGGACCTCATGCCGAACAGGTATGGCGATATCCACATAGACCTCTTCGACCAGCTTTCATTCTTCGGGGCATCCCGCAGAAAGTTCAGTCTTGACATGTGGTGCCGCACCTTCGGAATAAGCAGCCCTAAAGAAGCCGGCATAACCGGATATGAGGTGAAAGACCTGTTCCGGGCCGGGAAATATATTGAGATCGCCCGGTACTGCGCCGGGGACCTGCGGGCCACTGCCGAACTGCTGTCGGTCTGGGAAAATTATATAAGATTCACCGGCAGGTAAAGCCCGGGCCGGCTATCCCGAGATGTATTCGTTCACCTTTGCAGCATCGAAGGTTTCGGACAGGAGAACGTTCCGCATGAACCTGAAGATCTTCTCCCTTACCTCCATGCTTAAATCCGGATAAAAAACCGGGTTGGCGACAACAGCCGCCCTGAATCCAAAGAATAGCGGTGAAACCCTGGCGATGTCCCTGTCCCCTGAAGCTCTTATGTATTCGTCAAAGAACAGGATCAGTCCTTCCCTGTATGCTTTCCTCAGGTCCCCGTGGTTCTTCACCGAGAAGAATATATAATTTATTGCGAGGGCCGTGACGTCATCCGCCGGTTCCCCCCAGGGGCCCCTGCTCCGGTCCAGCAGGACGAAATCGGTGTCGCCGGTAAACCATATGTTCCCGGGGTGAAAGTCGCCGTGGATCTGCGAGAGACGGTGGGCCTGAGGTTTAAGCCTGGCCCTCCAATCCACGCAGAGCTTTTCTATATCGGCCATCTCTTCATAGCTCATTGTGCCGTCGGGATAAAGGTCAAAGACGCCCATCAGACATTCGCCGTGTCCTACCGTGTCCCTCAATTTCCTCCAGTAGAGCGTTTTTGAATCTTTCCTGACCGTATGAATCTCCGCGAGATAAGAGGCCATAGCCCGTATTTTTTCCTTGTCAGCAGGGGCCAGGCGGTCCTTCGCCGACATTTCAGAGAGATCATGGAAATAATGTCGTCCCTGAACTCTCTCCATAAGAAGATAGTATTCCCTGCCGCCGCCGACGGACTTTATTGTACCGTCCTCCATCTCTGAGAGCACATCGACGGCCCTGACATGCCTGGGGAGATTCCCGTATTCATCGAGGTCGAGCAGGAATACGGATGCCCGGTCGGAAGGGTAGTCATGCCCCAGGCCCTCCTGGAAAAGACCTTTCACGACGCAGGTTCGCACACCTTTCTCTGTCTTCAGTTCGATAAGAAACCCCGCCCCCTGCACACCGGCGCCGAGCCTCGTGATCTCTATGCCGGTGACGTCCGGAAATTCCCTGAGGAGGTAGGACCGGAGCGCCTGCTCATTGACCATAACGGCGCACCCTCAAATCCGCTTTATCCATAGCCTGATCACGGCACTTCTACCGCGGAGGAAGATCTCTGCCCTCTTCAAAATTCCTGACGAACTGCCCTATCTGGACGCCCAGGTAAACGCACTTTATGTTGTTCATGCAGTCGTCCGCGTCCTTTTTCTCAAGATAGGTGGTCAGTTCATGCTGACCTTTCTTAAATTCAACCACGTAAGCGTTTTTGCCATTGTCGAAATCCAGTCCGAGGGTTATCCCGTGCTTTTTGATTTCCGGGTACATCTCCCTTATCTTGTCCTTCAATGCTTCATCCGTGTAAGCCATCGCCGACCTCCTCTTAATCTTCTTAATAAACCTTATCTCATTTTACGCCATTGTCAAACCCTTAAAAACCGGTTGTCAGTGTCAGTGATCAGTGTCGGCAAAAAAATAAACCTGTAATAGCCTGGTGCACAAATGCTCTTCCAGTCTTCTTTGTCATTCTGAGAATCGCGAAGAATCTCGTCTTTACGGCATGGCTACTTTGGAGATTCCGGCGAATCCGGCCACCTGTTCCGACGAAAGGTTTGCCAGCGTGACGAGGAAACAGACTGCAACAGTTAACAAGATAGCGGCCATGTTTTTCCCCGTACCGTGCAGCGCCCCTTTGTCTGTTGCACCCGACAACTGCGCAGAACCGGTGTTCGGACTCGATAACTCTTCCTGAAAGAAACACGCATTCCGGAAAAAGCTGCACGCTTTGCAGTGTCCCGCCGGCAACTGACACGGCGGCAGGCTTCATATCCTCACAAGGTTTCTACCTGATAATAATACCCTGTGATTTTGCTCCACTACAAAGCTGACACCGTGTTGTTCAGTCCGCGATAAAGACAGCATCACATCACGTCAGACGTGTTGCCTCACGTAAAAATCACATCCAAAGGGGGATTGACATCCATGCTGTCCGTTTGCGATACTATTGGTACATGATAGCATCATTCAAAGATGACGAAACCAAACTGATATGGAAGGGCAGCTTTTCAAAGAAGATAAAGTTGCCCTCCCAGTTGCACGATATAGCGAGACGAAAGTTAAGGATGCTGGCAGCTGCGACAACAATTGAGACACTGAGAGTCCCTCCAAATAACAGACTTGAATCGCTGAGGGGCAACCGGACCGGCCAGTGGAGCATACGGATTAATGATCAATGGCGTATCTGCTTTAAGTGGCAAGATGGCAACGCCAATGAAGTTGAGATAACAGATTATCATT
>JBJKPE010000148.1:0-3752 GCA_046706685.1 Thermodesulfovibrionales bacterium
GTATCGACGCCAGGAGGCCCATGGTGTAAGGGTGTTTCGGGTTGTGAAAGAGCTCACCGGTGTCTGCGATTTCCATAATCCTTCCTGCATACATGACGGCCACTCTTGCGGCATTTTCAGCGAGGACAGCCAGGTCGTGGGTTATGAGGAGAATCGCCATCCTGCGCTCTTCCCGCAGACCCTCAATAAGTTCGAGTATCTGGGCCTGGATTGTCACATCGAGGGCTGTTGTGGGCTCGTCGGCTATCAGCAGCGACGGGTTGCAGGCGATCGCCATTGCGATCATGACGCGTTGTCTCATCCCTCCCGACATCTGATGCGAATATTCGCGCACTCTCGTTTCAGGAGAAGGTATTTTAACCGACCGCAGGAGTTCGACCGCCTTGTCCCTCGCCTCTTTCCCGGACATCGACATATGAGTTACCAGCACTTCTTCAATCTGGTATCCGACGGTGAGCACGGGGTTGAGAGAGGTCATGGGTTCCTGGAAGACCATCGCGATGTCTTTTCCGCGCAGTCTTCTCATGGATTCGGGGTCAAGCTTCAGAAGGTCCCTTCCCCTGAAGAATATCTCCCCTTTTGCGAAGGCATTGGGCGGCAGAAGTCCCATTATGGAAAGTGCGGTTATACTTTTTCCGCAGCCGCTCTCGCCCGCCAGTCCGAAAACTTCAGATTCCTCTATCCTGAAGTCGAGACCGGATACGACGGTCAGGGGATCAGCGGCCGACCTGAAAAGGATGTTCAGGTCCCTTACTTCAAGGAGGGACACGTCCGATTACTTTTCCTCTTTTTTTAAGAGCCTGAGGTAATTCTCGGCCTCCTTCAGATCGGGAATTCTTTCGAGAGCCTTTTCCCACTCCTCGAAGGCCAGACCTGTGAGACCTTCAATGTAGTAACTCAATCCCAGTTGTACCCATGCGGGCCCGTAAGAAGGATTGATCGCCTTTGCCTTCACGAAATGTACGATTGCCTCCTCCACACGTCCCTTGTTCCTGAGTGCAATACCCAGTTTGGTGTGGATATCGGGAAGCTTCGGATGGAGCTTCACGGCCTTTTTGTATTCCTCGATGGCCTCGTCGTTCATGTTGAACTGGAGGTAGAGGTTGCCGACCCTGAAATGTTCGTTTGCGAGCTTTCCAGCAATGAAGGGGTCCAGTGCGTCAGGGACGGGATGGGCGATCTGAGCCGCCATGGAAAAGACTTCCTGGGCCTTCTTGAATTCCCCCAGGTCGTTGTAGGTCACGGCCAGATTAAGAGAGGCCTCAGTATACCTCGGGTTGATCTCCAGGGCTTTCTCGAAATGTTCGGCGGCTTTCTTGAGGTCACCGTTAAGATTGGAGATGACACCGAGTTTGTTATGAACATCGGCGTAAAGGGGGCTTATCTTAATGACTTCCTTCAGAATAGGCTCGGCCTCCGTTAATTTGCCCTCTCCGTAGAGCCTGGTGCCGAGGTCGTAAAGTTCTTGAAGGTCGGAATTCATGTTTATCAGGAATTATATGGACAGGAAGAAAAGATTGTCAAGGTAAACCGTGATGCCGAACAGGGAAGAAGGACGTTTCACGGTGCTCCGGAGAGTTCTTCTCTTCTTACCTTAAGCAGCAGCAGGGCGAACATCCCCGTCAGGAACAGGACGCCCCCGGCCAACGCAAAAGGCGCGCCGGGTTCCCTGCTTACCTCGATCAGCGCAGCAGGGGAGGCAGCCATGCGGATGGTCCTTATATATATCCCGAAGCCGTAGCGAAAGGAAGGAGCGTTGGGCCTGATAATATCCCTGGCGACTATCCTGTTCTCCTGGTAATAGGTGATATCCGCCGACCAGTCGGTTACGTATCCGGAAGGGTCTATGGTAGTACTTATCCGGTCAAAAACAACTTCTGGGCCGTCGGGCAGTTTAAATGCGGAGCCCTCATAAGCATAGGCCATCCCCTTGTAACTGCCATAGGAACTGAGAAGGTGTGCAAGGAGAATGAAGAGAAAGCCGATATGGACGATCTGCGGAGAAATTATCAGGAGCCAGTTCCTGACCCCTCTTTTTTTCACCACGGAGTCTATGCTGCAGACCAGGGTATTGATCGTCAGGAGAGAGAGGACCGCGATGGCGAGCCAAAGCCACCACGTTATTCCGAAAGGACTTCCGATCAGCCACCGGAACAGCGGCATAGTGTATAATTCCTGAAACTCCGGCCTTGACGGCATGATCAGGGAGCCGTAAAACAGTACTGCGAGAAGCGCAAGAAGGAGCCAGACTGCGGTTTTCAGGGAGAGGAAGGCCTTCAGTGCTTTCTTCAATGAGTTCATTCCCCGGCCTCCTCAGAACGAATGAGAGCTTTTCATAAGCAGACTCACCCCGAGATAAGTGAATATTACGATTACGAACCCGATAATGCCCAGCAGGGCTGCAGGCCGGCCTGACCACCTGGACGTCAGCCGTGCGTGCAGGTAAAGGCCGTAAAAAAGCCATAGTATTACAGTCCACAATTCCTTCGGCGTCCAGAGCCAGTAGGTGCCCCAAGCAAGATAGGCCCAGATGCCTCCGAATACCATTGCCGCCGAGAAAAGAAAATATCCCACGATAATGGTCTTGTACTGGAGGAGTTCGCTCTGTTTTTCCCCTGTCAGCCAGTAAACGGCCCCCAGCACTGCGCCTATGCCGAAGAGAGCGTATGAGAAGAAAGAGAGAGTGACGTGAGCTTCGAACCACATGGTTTTCAGTACCGGCGGCAGCGGGGAATTATGGGGTGTAAACAACAGTGACAGAAAGAGAAAGAAAACCGATAATCCTATGACGGGATAAAGCAGCCTCCCCGACTTTTTCTCTTTAAAGGTCAAAGGGAACCCAAAAAGTGCAACAGAGGTGGAAAGAAAAAAAAGTGTATCGTGGGGTCCGACGATAGGCAGCCTCCCCAGCAGTATTCCTCTGTAAAGCATATAGGCTATCTGCAGAAGAAAGGCGGGGTAGATGAAAAACTTTCGACGGCAGCCGAGGACGTAGAAGGCGGTCGAGAGTATTGTCAGCAGTACTGCAGGGTTCTGTACAGGCATCCTTATTCCCCGGCCGGTTTTCTGAACCGCAGGAACGTATAAAAACCTATAAGAAAGGGTTCAAACCGTATGACCATATTGTCGGTAAACCCCCACAGGAATTGATAGACGGCGATTTGAGTCACATTCACAGTCTCGAACCCCCTGTTCATGAGTATCTCGGCCAATACCTTTATTTCGAGCGAGAATACGTATAACAGATGCACCCCGGCGAGTATAACCAGTGCCTCTGCATAAGCCCTTTTCCTGCGGCGCAGGAAGAGATACAGGCCAGCCATGACCGCCAGCGTAAGGGGCGCGTTGAATGTGTAGGTCGAGGTCTCGACGGGTACGTCGATCAGCATTCCCGTGTTTCCGGTGAGAGGCGCAAAGGTGGCCTGAATTACGTCTCCCTTCCTTTCCATTCCATCGAGCTTCACGTTTTCAAGTCCGGCGACGACCTTAGACGCCGTAAAGGTCACCGCGTAACCATAATAATTCTTTACCTGTATCCAGAAAAACAGTGAGACGAAATAGGCCAGCAGGAAGATAATAACCGCCGCCGCAGCGGGCGATTTACGAAGCCGGGGCATCGGGTTTTGCATAGCGGAGATAGATAAAAAAAAGACCGAGGGAGATGGCGATCATCAGCCCCTGTGCGACATAGATGTGGATGTATTCAAACAGGTTCCTGAAATGTATTCCTGCGTATGCGAGTCCGGCGATTC
>JBJKPE010000149.1:0-42474 GCA_046706685.1 Thermodesulfovibrionales bacterium
GCGGTTCTTATTCGAGAGATTGCCCTACGCCAAGACCTTCGAGGATTACCGGAAACTTGCCCCCCAACACTTAGACCGAAAGGAACTCGACGCCGCCTTCCCACAGTGGGGTTAATAAAACGCTTACGACTGTTTCGTTCAAGGGGATTGTCCGAATATTCAAGTCGCGCTTTTCGGTCTTCGTACCCGTGCCGCGGTATTCGGCTCTTTTTGAGCGACGCTAGCCGGAACGAATACCGGATAATCCGAAGCGACACCATGTCGCAAGGGCGAAAGTCGTCCCTGGTTTGCAATTGAAACCCTCAGATAACCCCTCAGCATACCCGAAAGGACTTTTTCTATGCGGGTCCGGAAAATTGTCTTTGTTTTCGGCAAGTTGACGATCACAAACGACCCTAAGCTCTATCCCCTTCAGTGAACTGCGCCACTCCAGATCGATTTGCCATCCAATCCTCTTTCTATGCCAACATGGACGTCAGCTTCCCTGTAGGGTCTGAGGTAATTATCAGCTGATCGACGACACCGCGTCGCCAATACAAAACTCATAGCTCATGGCCAGTCCTCCTCTCGGGTTTGCTGAATAACTCTCGATATCAACATACTCGATAGGGGATTTGCCCTTCTATTTCTTAATAATAGGCTCTGTGAGGCAACGTAGGAATTGTCGGCTTCCCCTTTTCCACCCTGTTGGAAGCCTGGAGCTTGCTCTCTCTCGGCCAATTACCTCACCGTTTAGATTGGACAAGAGCCACCGCTACTCGGCTTCGCCTGATGCGTAGTCGCTGAAGAAGCGTACGTAAAGTACCAGGTAGGCCGCCTGCAAAGCCGCTGCGACGGGAAAAAATCCCTTATTATCCCAGCATGCAGCATGACCCCGGCGATCAACGGGCTCACCTCCGGGGATTTGGATGGACGCAAAAAATGAAATTGCGTTTATTTCCAAAATTATCAATTTGCGATTTGAAATGTTATCACGATGCCCTTCTTGACATGTTTTTACGGAAATTTGCTTCGTTTTAGTTCCTCGCAAAATGACCGGTCGAGATGGCCTGACATTCCCATCGTTTTGGTTAACCCACACCCACATATAGATCATGCTATAAGAGAATTTAGGAAGGGCAGGAGGACGAGCTACTCATTGGGTATTAGAACCCTTGTTACTGTCTGTCCCCTGCCTCCCCAAGCCCTGTTCAATTGATTAGGCTTGAGAGCCCTCGTAACGCGGGTGTATTGGCTTAGGACGCAGCATCCTTCCCTTCAATAGTGATCAGAAAGAGAGTTCTCCGCAAAGAGCTTCTACCAAGCTCCTGAAGGCAGGCTATATTTCTACTTCCCGCAGTTCTTTCGTATTGACAAAAAAGAGTGCCGCCCTGGCCACTTTTTCGCCGGTTATCTCTCCCCAGAACCGGGCATAGGCTTTTATTTGAGGCCCATAATACCGGAGGAATTCATCGACGTTCTCTGAGACATCGTCTGTTTTATAGTCTATTATCTGCCATCCGTCCGCGTCCTTGTACACCAGGTCTATCGTTCCGGAAAGGATCACCTGCGTTTCTGCGTCGCTGCTCATTCCCAACTCTTCAGGTCTGAGATTGAGAGAAAAAGGCACCTCCACATACCTCTGTTCGGCTTTGAGTACCTCTTTCCAAACTTCCGATCGGCCGATCTCACCGATGAGAGATAGAACCTCTTCCTTCTCACCTGCATGTCTGCCTTCTTCAATGAGGATGTTGGCAACCAAACGACCCAGTTCCTTTTCAGCGATGCCTTCCACGACGGCCTTGAGTGCCCGGTGGATAACATTTCCCCAGCTTAGCCCGCGCCCCGTCCGTTTCCATGACGGAAACTTAGCCTTTTCCTTTGCAAGGGAGGTCACGCTGGTCGTCGAATAGGTTTGGCAGGCGAAGTCGCTGAGACGATCTGCCGATGCCCTCCCGAATCTCGCAAACTCCTCTTCCTTTACCGAAAAGGTCTCGCGCTTCCCCGTCCGGACTTCCGGAGATTCGAGCTCGGTGACTCCCTGAAGATGGGAATCAAAAAGCCCCCATGGGCTGTTGTCCCCCTTTTCGGGGTATGTGCTGACGACCAAGACGTTTTTCGCTCTTGTGCCGGCAACATAGAGAAGCCTGCCATCCTCTGCCGAGGCATAGTCACTTTCTATGGCTGCATACTTCTCCCATTCCGGAGGTATAGCGATCACCTTCTTCTGATAACCTGAGGAATATGATATCTCGAAATAGCCGACCGCTCCGTCTCTCTCTCGCCGTATATGGAGCGATGGCTCATGGTCCGATTTTCCGCTGGGATTTGCGAGGAAGACTACGGGGGCTTCGAGGCCCTTCGCCTTGTGAAGATTCATAATACGAACCGCCCTGCGGCTCCCATGGGCGATATCGATCTCATCCATTTCGCCGGCCTCGATGAGCTCTTCGAGCTCCCGCACTACAGGCAGGAATTCCATCGTACCTGCGAGTTCAGCCCCCTGCAGGTATTCGATCACCTTCATGATGTTGCCCGTCCGGCTCCCTCCCATGTCGTTGTTGAGGAGATAGGGGATCAGGCCGATATCTTCCATAACCTTCTCTATCGCAACGGAAGGATGAAGGCTGTCGGTCCATTTCTTATATTTTCTGAGCCGTTCGAAGGCATGGCCGATGGCAGCCGAGACCTCCGCCGGCGCCGCTGATGGCATGTCAGCAAAGAACGAAAAACTGCCTCCCGCCTTTTTGTAGCGGTAAAGCATGTCATCGCTAACCCCGAAAAATAGTCCCCTTAAGGCCGCCACAAGGTCGACAGCAGAATCGGGGTCTGCCAGCGTCTTCAGGATCTTCAGGACCTCTGCCAATCCAAAGGTACTTGAGAAAGCATTGCCTCCAGCAACTTCAAAAGGGATCCCGAATTCTTCGAGTTTCCTTGTGTACGCAGAAATCATCTTCTTATTGCGGACGAGAATGAGAAAATCCGAAGGCGCAGGCCTCTCGTCCAGCCCCAGCGCCTTCTCGTCGGCAGTCCTTTCGATCCTCATGCCGCCTGCAAGTGCATGCCTGATCCATGACGCGATCCGAAGGGAGTCATGCTCCACGATTTTCTCCTGCCCGTTTCGGTTCACCTTATTCGTAGTGATCTTGTATATGCCCGAGGAGAAGCCGGCGCCTTCGTCCCGAACCGTATCGAGACCGCTGAACTTCGCCTGGCAATGTGATCCTTCAGGAGGGAATACCTCCCTGAAGATCGGGGTCAGCCACTCGCCTATTGATCTTACCGACCTGAAGTTGCTCCTCAGCTCGACGAGCTCACCGCCGGACTGCACGATTAGCTCCCTGACAAGTGAATAGGTGTCGATATCGGCCCTTCTGAATCTGTAAATCGACTGCTTCGGGTCCCCAACCACAAAGAGGGAACCCTCCTCCGGCCTCAGTCTTTTCCAGTCCTTCTCAGTAACGTCCTCCCCACAGAGATAGAACATCACCTCCGCCTGGATCGGATCAGTGTCCTGGAACTCATCGACGAGCAGACAGGCTAACCTCTTTTTGAAATATCTCCTCACCTCGGGGTTGTCCCTCAAGAGGTCCGAGGCCGCCTGAAGAAGGTCCTGGAAGTTAAGTTTCGAGGCCCCAAGACGCCTCTTCCTACAGAGCTCCGCCGCAGGGGCTATGATCCTGACAAGGTGGGAGTGGCGATAGCGCCGCCACTGGCTCAGCAATGGAGCGATGACCATTGTTCTGAGTTCTTCCAGTTCTCTCTCGACGTCTTTTGCGACTTCTTTCGATTGCCACCTGTTTTGTGTCGGTTTTTTGGGAGAGTCGAATGGTGCAATAATCCGGAAAAAATCCCGCGGCTGGCTCGGATCCAGACTCTTCAGCATTCTGTCAACATTGTTGATCGCCTCCTGCAACTGGTCCCATCCCTTTTCGGGAACAGACGCTGGCATCCTCTTTTGTGCATGCCCAATATAATCCCTGATTTCGGCGACAGCCGGTGCCACGTTCGGAGAAGAACAGTCCTCTGCAAACACCTTGACCTCGGGATAGAGGACGAGCATGCGATATGCACCCTTCAGCTGATCGAGGGTCACATCCAGATCATATAACAGCGCAAGCACTTTTCTGTCTTCCAGGATCAGCCTTGAAAGGTATTCTTCCCATACCTCTTCTTGATGCAGACTGTTTTCGAACTCGTCCATCTCAATAAAACCGGGGTCTATGCCGGCCTCCACCGGCCGCTCCCTCAAAAGCCTGGCACAGAAAGAATGGATGGTGCCCACAAAGCCCTGCTCAAGGTTCTGGAGAGCCTTTCCGATGCGATCTTTCCTTTCGCCGTCCGACATCTTGAACTCTCTCTCGAGTGAAAGCTGGAATCTCTCCTTCAGTTCGGCTGCTGCCTTCCTCGTAAAAGTAACAGCCGCTATCCACCTGATCTCTGCCTTCCCCTCCGCCACAAGCGCTGTCATGCGCTTCACCAGGCAGGTCGTTTTTCCTGACCCGGCCCCGGCTTCGACCATCATCGTCTTGTCAAGATGGGTGTCGATCGCCTCCCTGGCTGCCTTATCCGGAAGGACCGTCGGACTCGCCGTCTTCCTAGTCATGATTTCTCACCTCCCTGAGACCGCAGAGTTCGGTATTGTCCGGATTCTCTAATTTCGCAGCAGCCGTGGCATTGGCATCGTCACCACATACACCTGCATAATCGCAAAACTTGCAGGACGACTTATCTTCAGATGGCAGGAATATCCCAGCTTTTAACATATCGAAGAGAGAGTTCAGGATTTTCCTGAGCTCATCATCATTTCTGCTTCTCGGCAGACGCTTCCCTGTGCCCTTTTCGGTGGGGAAAAAGTATCCCGAGCGGCTGACCGACGCCGCCCCGTCCTTCCCGGTCTTCCTAAGGATTATCTCGGCCGCTACCGCATAAAGTGCATGCTGGAGCACCTTCCCTTTGCTGAAGCAGCCATTATCAGGATACCCGTAGGTACTACCCGTCTTATAGTCCCAGATGTCATAGTCATGTCCCCCGACCTTGTCCACTCGGTCAATGCGACCCCGGAGCTTAAAGGACTTGCCTTCCCCGAGCGGTATCTCGACGGGCTTCGTCATTGCGGGCCCCACGGGTGTAAGACCTTCCATTCCGAAGGCTAGTTCAAAGAACAGAGGAGTGCACTTCCTGCAGTGCTCCTCCTCGACTCTGAGGAAGACCTGGGCGACCTTCAGAAGCTCTTTTCCCTCTTGCTCGTATACTGCCTCACTGGGCGGAGGAATAAGTTCCCTGTATTGATTGATCAGCTTTTCAGCAGTCTGCTCGATAACGCTCATATGAAGTTTCACAGACGGTTTCTCATTTTTTGCTGATATCCCGGTCATAAACTCATAGAAGAGTTCATGCAGGAGCCTGCCCCTGTGAAGGGCATCGAGCCATTCACCCTTCTCGATGATCACCTCATCAAGAGGTCTCACCTTGAGGACATAGTGAAGAAGATACGAAAAAGGACATGAGGCGAGCATCTCTATCATCTTGGCGGACATGACGATGTCGCTGTTTTCCCTCGGATCGAGGTCCTTTCCTATCGCACTTACTTTGCCGTCGTATTCCGTTACCGCCAGTGATCCCCTGGCCTCGATCGCCCTGAGCCCCTCGAACAGACCTTGATAAAGGCCTATCGTCAAAGGATCGGCTTTTTTTATACCGTTGGGCCCAACAAACCGCTCTATCCAGAAATCCAGCTCGTCGAGGGATATCCCGGAAGGGACGTATCCAGACGGTACTCCCAAGGCTGCCATCAGGTCTGAATAATCGGCCTCCGGTTTGGCGGTTATCAGCCTCTGCACCTGAAGGAGGATCGAAGAAGGGAAAGACTCCCTGTTTTCGAGAACGTCGAAGGAAGAGAAGGAGAGGATTACCCGACCGTTCAGGGAGGCAAGAAGGGACGCCATCCGGTAGAGGTTTTCCTTGAGTATTTCGGAAGACTGCATCAGTCCGGCGCTCGCCGCCGCCTCCTCATTGAGGAGCACAGGGTTCTCGGCGGGCGTGCCGGGAAAGAGCTGGGAGTCGCAGCCTACGATAAATGTATATGCCCTCCCAGACCGGCCGCCTGCCCGGTAGGGGGAAAGGTGGAGACAACCAGGGATGGGTCCCGAGGCCCCTGCCTTCAGCTCCCTCACCATCATCTCTACCCGATTGAGCGCATCGACATGGGGCATTGTTATGGAGGAAAGATCGGCCATCTCATCGAGCCGCTCAATGATAGCCGACTTAGCCTCCCCGTCCAACTCGCCAGAGATGCGGCCATACCTTTCGACAAAGACCATCGCAGCCCTGCAGAGGTCGCCGAGCGGGACCATATTCCTCTCGTCTGCACCGGGGATAACTTCGAGGATCTCCTTCATTCTGCCTGCGAGGAACCTTGCATTGGCCTCTTTCATGAGGAAAAATGTACTTCGGGACTCCCCGTCCCCCCCTTTGGCAGAGGATGCGAATGAGTCCGCCATCTCGCTAAGACAGGGCAGGTACCTCTCCCTAGCCCATCCTATGCCCGATTCTCTCAGTATCCTGCCCATTACCGAAGCCGAGAAAGGCCCGCCTTCGACTTCGTCAAATTTCAGATCTACGCAGCCGCTCGTAAGAAGCTGCCTGAACTTCACCGCATCATACCCCGATGTGATCCAGGAGATCAGCCCTATCGCGGCCCGTCCGGGCTTAGTGAACGTCACCGGAAGACCCTCTTCGACGGTGATGGGGATCCCGAATTTCCCGGCCATCCCGTAGCAGAGAGGGACGTAGTCCTCGTAAGAGGTGTGGATAATCTCGATCTGGTCGCTCCTTAACCCCGAGGCTAGGGCACGCCTGAAGACCTCCCTGATCTCGTTTCTCCGGCCGACGGCGTGGAACATCTCTACCGTCTCGTCCTTGAAAGAAGCGGCCGCGTCTGCCGGATCGAAGAGCCGCGGCATCAGTTCAATATTGGATGATGGCTTTCTGGGCTCTTCTTTGCCGTCCAATGCCAGGTATCTTTCCGGATACGAAAGCCCAAGGGCGACATCATGGGGAAGTATCGCCTTGTCACCGGGCAAGACCTCGATGAACTGCTTTTCCAACGCTTTGTAAGGAATATCGGACATGAGAAGATAGAGCCGGCCACCCTTAGGCGACTTCTCGGACAGCAATTGCTCGCAAGCCAGTGTAAATAACGAAGCGTTGTCGACGTACTTCTTTTCCGTGAGAAGGGATTCATACCTGCAGAGTAGCCTCTTCATCTCCACCCCCTTGGCCTCGCTTACGAACTGTTTGGGAAGGAGTGTATCGCTCTGCACTCCGTTCATCCTGAGTTCATCGACAGCGGAGGCAAGGGCTGATATGATCCCTTCCTTCGTATCCATGTCATGAAAATAGGAATGTTTATCGGCCTTCAGTTCGTTGAAGATGTCCTCGATGATCATAAGGCCGGCGGTACCCGAAAGGATGGTTGTCTCTTTGGCAGCAAGATCCGCTGCAACAACCTCATGGGCCAGAGACTTGAGGGTATTGATCCTCAGATTGACATACGGCGTTCCATTTTTCACCATGGATTCCGTGATCTGGTGACCGGATGAAAAAGAGGGAGCCAGGAGGACCTTCTCCCTCAGGCGTTCTTTCTTACATATTTTTGCGAGTTCTTCCTGAAGCCTGTTCAAAGTCGCTCCTTACACCCTCCAACATAAAAACTGCGATGAGCACTACCGTACCAAGGCGGCCGCCTCACCAGATATTTGTCGGACTGCGTAACTGCTTAACCAGATCCAAAGTGTCTAGCCATAATGGCCGCCGTATCATTCAACATGAATCCCAACCAGTGTCGTAGTAACTCTTGCACGTCTGTGTCTGTCCGGAATCCATTCCAGGATTACACTCTTCTTGAAATCCTCGAAGCGCAACTTTAACTTTTCGATATCAAAGGACTGTAAAGGCTTTTCAATCTCCCGGTCTTTCTTCGTCCAGTCAACATGATCAACTTGATTGACACTTTCTCCGGCGCTGCAGAGCGTTAAAACACGAGATGCCGTTTTCCCCTGCTTGTCATCGTATCTGACAAGGTATCGCACGCACGTGGAGCTTCCGCCGTCCATCCGCGATATCTCTCCGGCAAAGCCAGGCTCTTTTATCTCTTTGAGCAGGGCATCCACCAGTGGATGGCCGATGCCGCCGAGTTCGCTGCCGCGTGTACGCAATGACAACGCGCGATCGAAGCATACCCTCTCATAACGAGGTGACAAATGATAACGGCGCTGCAACACCTCAGGGACATGAAAAGTCCAAAAATCGCCTTCAGGGATTGCAGTTCCCCCCATTCTAAGTATGCATGAGCGCACCCATTGCCCGAGCTCATCAAGCGAGTGTCTTCCCTCAATGCGCCGATAATGTTCCAGATTGAAGGTGGTCAGATCCTGGGCAAGCGCGCTTAATACTTCTCTTGCCCGGTTGGCTTCCCTGATCATCGCAGTGATATCCCGTTCCGTCCGGCCGTAATCACGATCAACAAGGGCGCGCTTGAACAGTTCCTGATAGTCAGGCCGGCTCCCCAAGAGGCCAAGTATTTCATTTCTGAAATCTTCGCGCACCTGCCCGTGGTCGTCCATCTTGCCGATAGATTGAGCGATTTCCTGCAGCTTGTGATCGAGAAGGTCATAAATTCTTTCTTCTACCGTATCTTCGGCAAAGAGATTGTACACCTGCACCGTCTCCAGCTGTCCATAACGGTGGATACGGCCTATTCTCTGTTCGACAGCCATCGGGTTCCATGGAAGATCGTAATTAAAGAGGATGCGCCCAATCTGCAGGTTAATTCCTTCACCACCAGCCGAAGTGCAGATGAGGAAGCGTGCACCGTCTTCTTTCCAAAAAGCCTCCATTGCTGCTATTTTGTCTTCCAGCGGGCCGCCTTTTATCGACGCTATGAAGTCCCGCCCGAAAATCCGGCCAAGCTCTTCAGTAAGGAAATCGAGCGTGTCACGATATTGCGTAAAGATTACAAATCGCTCGGAAGAGTTTCCTCGGGTCAGATCACTAACAGCGCGCACCAACGTCTCGAAACGACGGTCTGGGCCTTCAGGAACATGGGCTATGAGATCGCGGACCTTCTGGATCTCATTCGGAATATCAGACTCGGCAAATACTCCCTCTTCGCCCTCCTCATCACCGTCGAGGGACCATTCGGTCACTTCAACCTGTTCGCGTTTCTGCAGCCGCCTTCTTATGCGGCCGATATACGCTTCGGCGTCGCTATTTGTAGTAGAACTTTCTCCGAGCATGGCCTTGGCAACCGCCAACATCTCGTCCTGAATGCTCATGATATCCTCGGCGTAGGACGCGGCTCTTGTTAGTATTCTCGACCCACGTCTCTTTGCCTCTAACTCCAACTGCTTGCGCATGAGCAATACCAGCAGCCTTCTGCGCAGGGCTTGGCGAATGGCCCGAGGACTGGAAGACATAATCTTCTGGAATGTCGACATGACAAAACCTATGGCCCGCTGCATGCTCGTAGTGCGCTTCTGTCCCACCCCGGCAGCGCTGTATCCCTCCCGCAGATACTCACTCAGCTGTTCATAGAAAAAACGTTCCCGCGGGGCAAGGGAAAAGCGTTCTGTATGCACTTGACGACGGCGGAAGATCGGGGCACCCGATGCGTCGGTCACCTCGCGTTTTGTGCGTCTGATCATCACGCGATTAAGCAGACCGCGCCGCTGGACAATGGCATCCGGATTTGCAAAAAGCTGATCATTGAGTATCTGGAGCAGTGACCAGAACTGAAAGGCATTGCCCTGATGGGGTGTTGCCGAGAGAAAAAGCAGATCCCGCGTATGGTTTCTCAATGCCTCGGCGAGTTTGTAGTTCTGAGTCGTGACAGTCTTCTTGCCGCTCCTTGTGCGCGTGACGTGATGCGCCTCGTCGAAGATTACTATGTCCCAAGGGGCCGCTGCCAGCAGTCTCTGCATGCGGCGCTGCTGCTTGAGTGTATCTATCGAGGCGATGACCTGGCTGTGGCGCTCCCAGACGGCTGACCCGTGGTCCTGAAAGTCCTTCACCAGGATATCAAAATGCAGTCGGAAGCATTCTTCCAGCTCCCGCCGCCAGTTTTCGACCAAGCCTGCAGGACAGACGATCAATATACGCTCGGCATCTCCTCGCGCTATCATCTCGCGAATGAGCATTCCCGTCTCTATGGTCTTTCCGAGGCCCACTTCGTCGGCAATCAGAAAACGTCGTGGAGACTGACCGATAAGGTCATGGACGAGCAGTATCTGATGCGGCAGGAGGTTGACTCGGCTTGCGCTCAACTCTCCGCCTGTATTGGCATAACTCATATCCAGGGCCATCTGCTTGATTCGATAGTCCTCCCTGCTATCAAAATCGCCTGCTGACAGTCGTTCCCACAGATCAGTGGCTTTCTCCAGCCATTCCAACGGCAGATTTTCGACCCTTTCGCCTTCCGCAGTCTTAAAGAGAACTTTCGCCTGATATTCACCATATTCCTGAGACACACGGATAACTTCGCCCAATCCCCATTCAGGGTGGTTGCGCACACGCACCTTGTCATCAGGCCCGATAGTCTTGTATGTTGAAGTAGCTTCGCTCATGTCAGATTAAACCCCACTGTGTAAAATTCATTGCCTAGGTGATCCACCTGCTTATGTGGAGACCCGAATATTCGACGCAGGGAAATGCGCTCCTGTCCAACTTCAAACCAGAAATCCGCCGCCTGGCTCAGAGGCCACTTGAACATGATTTGGACCATACCGCCCATCCTGTTCAACTCATTGGCTTGGGAAGCCAGAAGGTCATGGATATAGGATTCAACCTCGTCCCTGTTTTCACCGGCAGCGATCAGCACGTCCTCAACGCCCTCAATCAGTATCTTGTGACCGGACGGAAAGTGAAAAGGCTGGTCCCTCAGTTCGCGAAGGTAATCAAGAAACCCCATCCTAACGTCGTTAGCAGGTATGCCGTCCTTCTTTTGGGGAGTCTTTAGGAATTTCTTTTCGAAGATGAGATAACCTGCCATCAGCTCTGCCCCCCCTGCCGAAGAAGCGGCGCGCCCTCCATGACAGCGATCACCCTGTCTATCGCTCCAACCCAGTCGGAGCGCAATTCCCTGACAAACTGTAGGCCGGCCAGGATTTCTGTCCGCCTAGTATCAAACCGTTCTATCAAGGCTATGACGGATTCGCCGGCATCGGCAAGAGCGATAAGCGCATGAAGGACGTCCACCAGCAAAGCCTGATCTTTGTTCGGAACCATAACTTCATCGAATAATTCCCTCTGAGACGTTGTCTGTGCCGATTTATTAAGCTTTTCCAATACATTCTCCAGCCGTTCAGTGGGCTGTTTCACTTCATAGGTGCGCCCGCGTCCGGTCCGGCCACGGATAATAAGTCCCGCCTTCTTAAGGTCCTCCGTACTCACCTGTAATGCCCGCGTCCCTTTGCTGATCTTGTCTATGTTCACCTCGCGTCGGTGTTCTGCCAGCAGCCTTAGCCACGCATAAGTCATTGCGTCTATTTCTTCCAGTTCAGGTGGGAGAGGGCGCTCGCGGGTGACAAGCTGATCGACTATACTGCTTATGTCTTGAAGCGCTTTATGGAGAGGATAAGTCTTTCCTTCATGATCCAGTACGCGGTCATAATGGGCACTGTAAAGCTCAAGGCACTTGCCTATGCAGATCAGCCTGACATCCGGCTCGGGCAAAGGCTTGTTTCCATAACGGCCAGCCTCGATAGCCGAGAGCTCAACACGCGCACGGCGGCGAACCTCTTGCCTGATGCCCGCCCATGAACGCGGGGTTGGGTCTTCTTTTCGCTTGCGACAGACATGTATCAAGTCGTAGGAGATGTTCTCTTTGTCCATCAGGTGAAGGGATGCTTCACGTTCGGCGTGGACTGGATAGATGGCTGTTATCTCGAAGCCGGTATCGCAAAGTGCCTGGAGCAACCCTTCCCATACCGTGCCTTCCCGATCTGTATGATGAAATGTGAAAGCTAGAAGGCCGTCTTCTGGCAGTTGCACATGTATCCGCCTAAAAACATCTGAAAGACCTGAATAGAAGTCTTCTCTTTTCTTGCCCCTCTCGCGATTTTCAATGATTTCTTCTGTCTTGGGTGTGTACTCAGGGGCAAACCACGAATAGTGATCTTTCAATGGAAGGCGCAACCAGACATAGAAAAAATCGGCCAATTCCGCGTAATTAACGTTTCCAACATAGGGTGGATCTGTTATAACAATTATAGGTTTTTCTAGTACATCAGCTTGTGCCGAGGAAGCAGCAATCAGACGTGCATTGCCATTATGTACAAGGGGATCAACGGGTTCATTTTTTCGGTCCGCCCATGTCTTGCCAAATTCAATTCCCGCTTCAAGCATCTCCATTCGGGAAATAAATGTGTTATTTCCTGAGTGAGTACCCCATACGTTTTGCTCACATATTGTAGCCTTTGGCTGGTAGTCGTGCCGGGCAAAGACGCCAGCTGGCGCCGTACCACCCGGTGTGTTTCTTGATGGTATATTCCGCACAAACATGTTGTTGCCCTCAAGCGTATTGGAAAATGCGCACAACAACATCTCCTGAAATTTATCGTCCCTCTCCGCCATAATCCCATCGAGTAAAGTGGAAAGAGCCAAAAGCTGCCGCGAGCTGAACATTTCATGCCAGTGATTGTAATGGTGCGACAGCAACCCCGACTTCGTTTTTTCACCCACAGGGATTGCGCTCTTAGGATAAGGCAGACTTGCTTTATTAGTCTCCCAAAGGATTTCGGCCCGTTGTAGCAGCGCCTGATCAGAGGCAGACCAGCGCCTCAAGAACTTTCCGTTAGAGGGGAGTAGTAAATTCCCCCTTGGAAAAGGGGGTGGAGGGGGTTGTTCCCCCTTGGAACTCATTTCCGCATTACAACCCCTTGTATTCCTCTCTGGTAAGGGAGAATCAAAAAGTGCGTCCTGCTTGGTGTCTGCTCCTCCTTCGTCCTTTATCGGCGCAACATAAGCCTGAAGCGCATAAGGTCTCACCGGCAGGCGCTTGCCCTGCGGCAACAGGCGAATGCTCTCGATGATCTTGTCTTTATTGCCACATCGACACTGAAAATATCCTTTCTCCGGGACATTTCCTTTCTTCGGATCATAGCTGTGACTGCATGCAGGACAGGTTACTTCATCATCGGGCAAAGGTCCCCGCCACTGCCATACCGCCTCGCAAGCGGGGCAAAGAAGAACTGTAAGCTGAACTTTCTTCCTGACCTTCTTCGCGGACCACGGAACTTGCACGCGCACACCCTTTGAGCACTGAGGGCATGTAAGACCCACATGGATATCCGCATGCTTGCTCTTGGGTTTTGGCGGCTCAGGCGCATAGGTCCACGGTGTCTTGGGCCGGCCTTCACCTCCAGATCCACGCGAGCTATTCACCATCATCGAGGGATCGGCGATCAGCGATGCAACATCAACCTCCCAGTCGAAGAGCTTCTTGCATTCGGGGCAGTGAGAATCGCGGTAATATTTGACGGAAACTGTCTTTGTTGCTACAAAATAATCTTTAAATAACGGGATTTCCTTCTCGCACGTCGGGTCAGTGCAGATAGCATGCTTGACCCAAAAGGTGTAAATCACATCGGCTTCTATTTCGTTTTCCTTTGTCATTCCGGCTTGCCGGGAATCCTTCTTTGTGTCTATCGCTGTCTTGTAGAGATCCAGAAGCGTTTCCCGCAATGGCTTCCCATCATTCCACGCCACCGGCCTAGCCGCTAGCCTTTCGAATGCATCCTTAAGAGCCTCGATCTCCACTGGCTCTATTTCGGTCTTGACGATAAACCAGGCAACTGGGTTGAGGTCAATACCCACAACCTTGCAGCCAAGTCGCAGCGCCTCAACAACCGTCGTCCCTCCGCCCATAAAGGGGTCAAGAACTACTTTATCAGTAGTATCAGGGTCATCGCTGTGGTCCTTGTAGAACTCTTCCATCAGGTCAACAGGCATGCCGTCTTTATAGGCGGGCTTCAGCGCCCCGAGCAAAATAGCCCGGAACACACACGATGCCCGCCGGGCAAACCACTTGTGCATCTGGTAGATCGGCTTAAAGCTATTCCTCTCTGGCTCAGCGAGACGGTTTATCTCGACGATGGGGAAGCCGACCTCGATAGCGCGTGAAATGTATTCCTGGTCTTGTTGACCTCCAGATTGAATCATTGACTATCTCGACGGGGAATGCGCGCGATGAACAAGTTACGTTCGTGGTCAGATTCGAGATCCAGAGCTGGAACAGAAGCCAGAGCTCGCCGGATTCCAGTTCCGATCCCTCGATAGGGCAGTTCATCGCCTTTAGTTGCGAAGGAGGCTATATGTGGATTGCGGATCACCGACACGCCGCTCCTGATATTTTCGACAGTGAGGTTATTCGGCAAAGACCCCGGACTTATCAACTCTATTCGATTGTCGAATAACATAACCCGCCATGGAGCGGATATAAAGTAGTCGCGATGCAACAGCATATTGACAACGAGTTCCTCCAGAGCGGCCGGCTCGACTTCGAGGTTTCCTTCCGTATTAAAATCTTTTTCATTTTGCAGTCGCCGAAGATTGCGCATAATAAATGACATGGTTGCCCTGTACATATCTCGCAGACACCCTTCAATATCCTGACTATCCCTATACCTGACGCCGGTGGGGTCGTTGCCCACAAAGGAAATGGCCTTGACGACAAAAGCGGGCCGAAACCGCTGAGGGTGCTGTCCGAAGATCATTAGTCCCGCGAGGTTAAGAGTATTACTGCGTGCAAGTCCCAGGTTGTTCAGCAATTGTCCTAGCGGCATTCCTGATTTGTCGAGAATATTATCGAGCGGTTCTCCATACTGCTTCTCAATAAAAGATGAGAAGTGATCCAAATCAATATCTTCGGGCGTGGTATTTTCGACCGGAACTTCATCTGCGTGAATGAGATCAGCGCTCTGAAGCATACGTTGGATTTCCTCGCGAGAAGTCACCCGGCGCTTGTCCGCCCCTGACTTTACCCAGATTACCCCGTCATTGTCGGCATACGGCTTTGAGATACCCTCAGCCACTGTAACTACCATCACCAAATGTCCACTGTAAGGGATAATTTCGGTCTCAGGGTTAATAGAGGGGCGGACACAATCAGTTGCAGTATTAGAAATGAGTTGGTTAATTCTTCTTATTTCAGCGTGCGAAAGCCCTATCACTGAACCTGAATCATCAACGCCTATGAGTATTCTCCCTCCCCTGCTGTTAGAAAAGGCTACCATTTCACCAGCCAGTGATCTGGCATTTGTGAGATCTTGGCTCAATTTAAATTGCGTCCTGCTGTCCTCACCACGTCCTATCAGTTCAATGAGCTCTATTGCTTCCACAGTTGGTAAATCTCCTTCCGGCGGGCGAATGCTTCTTGCCCGCCTTCCATAATAGATACTATGGCCTTCTGGATCTCCGGCTCGTCAATACTGCCAACATTTATATTTGTCTTTCCCCCAGCAAAAGAACACGCGCCTACCTGCTCTGCATCTCCGAGAACAGGGAAATTGGCATTATGCGTTGCAAAAATGAACTGGATTTCCTTCTTGAGTAAACGAAGGAGCTTAATAACATCCTCGAAGATAGTCTGGTTGTCCAAATCATCCTCAGGCTGATCAATAATGATTACATCATTGTCACGCTGGCTGAGAATGAAAAGAATCAGCGCAGATGCCCTTTGCCCCAAAGAGTGGTCGCGTAACTCTTTCCCATGATATTCAATCTCAAATTTGTTCGGAACCTGCCAAGTTAGTAACGATGCCTTAGCGTCATTAAAGTATCTTCGGAAGACATCACCTGAATCACCCAGATTGCTGCAGATCGCATCAAGGCCCTCATAGACCGAAATAAAATCTGCCTGGTTGTCGAGAACACCTTTTAAGGTTGCTTCGCGTAACTTACTGCCACGAAAATGGTTCTGCAGTTCTTTCAGGAAAGCCGCTTTGTCGCCCTTATACTGTGGAATAATTCGAAGGGAGACCTGGCTTTCGTTCAGCTTCTTGGTTTCCGCTTCAATTTGCCTGAATTCCTGGTGCCACAAATCGGCAAGCCGTTTCAACTCCTTAAGAAGATCATCCCTAAGTGCGTTTTTTCGTGCGCGGCTCTTTGCAATTTCTTCGAGGGCCAGCTTTGCTTTCTGCACTTCGGTGCTGAGCTTAACAAAATCATCAGGTCGAATGCTGACGCCCCCTGCTTGCTGGAGTTGCTCGCTCAGTTTGCGTTCAATAGCAGCGAACTCATCTTTGAGCCCTTCGCGGCGGCGCTCCAATTCCGTAAGTTTCTCGCGCAAAGTTTGTGCATCATTGCGGACCTTTGTGAGGACCTGTCTCACGCTTTCAGGCGCCTTTCGTAATTTATCGAAGATTGCGTTAATCTCAGCGATAAGATCGGCATTTTCTTTGGACTCAAGTCGGGGTTGAGCACCCAGTTCAGTCTCCTGTTCCCTAAGAAATGCGTCGAATGACCTGATAAAGGTGTCTATAACAGATACAACACGACGAGCATGCGTCACGTCTGTGTTAAACTCCACCTGGCGTCGAAGCTGTTGCTCGACACCATACTTTGCAAATAGTTCCAGACGAAACTCTGCATCTTTCTTCTTACTCTGATATTCCTGCTCCAAGGCGTCTAGGTCTTTTAATTTATCCAGATTTGATATTACACTCAACACACGCTGTCGTTGCGCCGCAATTTCCCGGCGGATCGTATCGAGTTTAGAACCTATCAGGCGTTCGACAAGTTCATTTTCAGAGCCTTCTCCTCTCCTCACCAACTCTTTCTGCCCGAAGAACAGGGGATTCTTCAGAGGGATGCGCACACCAGGTTTAACCTCACCCTCGAAATAAACGTCAGCTCTCTCGTTCAAAATACGCCGGACTTCGAAGCGCTGCTCTTGCGCGTCTTGAACTTCAACAACGATCTTTCCGCCGCTTCCTAGAGCAAACCGCACGAGATCTTGTTTGTATTTGAGATCTAACTCTTCTCCTGTTTCGGGCAATGGCAATTCGAGTGCGAATCGCAGGCATTCGAGAATGGCCGATTTGCCGCTGCCCCTAATTCCTATCATGCAATTCATCTCTTTTGACAAGTCTATCCGCTTACCATCCAAAATGCCTCCCTCGAAAGCTACTGCGCTAATCCAGGAATGGACTTGTTCTTGGACTTCCTTGTCAGATAGACGACCCGCCCCTGGTTTTAAGGCAAACTGGACTGCCTCAAAAGTATACGCGCCGACTTTTATAAATGAGGGTTCGCCTCGGCCGATCTCGTCCAGCCTTTTTGCGTCAGAGCCTTCCACTTCAGAAGGATACCAACCACGCAACCAAGTTTTCACATTATCTCGTTTAGCTCGCGTCCTCACTTTTTGAAAAGCCGCGGTCCTTGAGCAAAATAAGTCATTATCGCCAAGTTCTCTAATTCTGCCTCCGTCCAGCGCTCCCCATAGGCCATTATCTTCTTCAACATGGGCGAAAAGAATCATGTAATCTTTCTCAAATTTATCCAGCTCACGTAGCGTTTCGAGTAAATCATGATTTGATCTGGCATTTCTGTTCTCGTAGTTGGTCTGACCTGCGAAAGTAAGGCCAATGAAACTGTTAATATGATCCGAATTTTCGCGATTATAGACCCATTCATCGTGGAAGATGACGAGCGTGTGAATACCATTTCGACCGTCTTTCACCGATAATTCAATTCCTGGCATCAAATAGATATCTTCTTTGTTCGCTGCCTTTCGGAGAGCTTTGAATTCATCTCGATCAAACTTGTTATGATTGGTTATAAGACCAACGCGGATATCAGCTTGCTTCAGCTTTTCAATGTATTGAGCCACGAAATCCTGTTCTGCGCCTGCATATGAAAATTCCTTATCGCGTCTGGTATGCAGGTGAAAGTCAGCACGGACCCACCGGCTGCCGTGGGCAAAAAAGTTCTTATCTTCGGTCATGGCTTTCTCCTTGTCTCATCTTCACGTTCGGCATTAGGTACTGTTGGCCGATATAGACATCATAACCTCAAATCCGTCGGCGCATGGACTGACATCTCAGTTACTCCATAAAATGCTTTGTCTCCCGACACAAGCGCATCTGCCTTCAGACGAACCGCCACGGCAAGCACCACTGCGTCATTAGTGAGAAGCCCATATTTCTCCTGCAACCCGAAGGCGGTCTTTGTCAGGTCCTTCAACGTGCAGGACTCGAATCCAAGGCCGAGGTCAACCAAAGCCTGTACCTTAGCACGATAAAGACTCAAACCCTTAATGGCCTCAGGTTTTGCCGAAAGACGTGCTGCAGGATTGCCGCCTGAGACGACCCCCTTTATCATCGCCTCAGCGAGCATAAGCTTGTGCGTGACTTCCTGCCAAACGGTCTGAGACAAAACTCCGCTCAACTCACCCCGGGCGCAACGCCTTATCAATCTTTGTGCCTGCCGGGAAACACCCTCTTCCGCATAGATCAAAATGTTTGTGTCTATCACGCAGAGGCTGCCGCCGGGGATATCGTCGAGGTTTACAGGTCCCATGCATCCTCTTCGAGTACCGACTTGAGTTGTGATGGTGTGAGCTTCATCGGCCGCTCGCAATAAAGCTGATACGCAGCCTCCCTCATCGCTGGCTCTACGGATTTATCAGAAAGATAACTTTCCAGTGCGTCCTGAATGAGGTCACTTAGCGGCCGCCCTTCATCTGCCGCGCGGCGTTTTGCCCTCCGCAGCACTTCCTTCTCAAGCAACGTACCGACTTTCTGTTTCATAACTACCTCCTGTTACTGAACCGGCCCAAGAACAATCCATGGAGTGAGTACCTCCATAAGTGTCAACCCGCCATGCCGGTATACGGACTGAGCCCCCTGTCCGGGAAACCTGTTGTGTCCGCGTCCCGCCATCACAGCCAAACGCCGTCCGGCATCTACCCACAGGCCGTCACCAGGGTTGGGCAGCGACTCGTCAGCTTTAAAGAAACGAAAGCGACCTCCGTCCAATACACGGTCCACACCCTTCATTCCCGGATCGCTCAACCATGATCCCAGAAAAATGTATCCATGATCGCTGGTAACAAGAACTTTGCGGTCAGGCGGCACAGCCTGAACGGTGCGGCTCCATGCCTGTTCCAGCCCATCCCATAAACCGTCAAACATCGTCTCATCAGCCGCCGTGCTGTCTGTATATCTCCTGTCCGGGAAACGAGACCAGAGGAGAAGCGCCCCGTCTTTATCTTCAATAGTATGAAAGTCGCTAATCTGCCTATAGTAGTAAAAACGAATGTTCCTCTTTCTAAGCTCACCGTTACCCGACAACTTCGACGGTCCGACAGCAGGCAACCCAAGGCCGAGTCCTTCGGAGATGAAATATTCCGTTTCGCTTGGAATAGCAGAGCGGCTGCAACCTTGCTCCAACACCTCACGTCGTGATGCCTTTGCAAGATCGAACAGACGCGGCATTTCCCTGAGGGAGCAGCCATCGAAGATTACAACGGCAGCATTCGGGTTGCCGAATAAAAATGTCGAAACAATCTTATCAGACGGCCGCGCCGCTGTCAGCTCCTCAAAGATCGAGGGAGCGGTAGCCCTCAAGAGGTTCTCGCGTCTGTTAACCAATTCTTCTCCACGCGTCAGATATGCCTGCGGAGAGTTTCCCGCCGCCCTGAACGCATCTGCTGTCCAGACTTCGTTAAGTAACCACTGTTCAATGTCCGGCAGGCGAGGGCCGGGACGCGTAAGCCTATCAATCAGTAGACGGTCTAGGCCAGCTGCTTTCATGCTGACTCCTCGTTATCCTCAACGGTTTCTGACGGCACTTCCACACTGAAGCGCACAGAGTAACTTGCGCCCTGCAGATTGGGTAATCGTTCGCAATGCTGCTCCAGATCAGCCTTTGTCAAAGGACCGCGCACAGTAATGTCGAGCTGTACATCGAGATCGCCTGGCCCGGACAGTACGCCCCGGTAGGCAGAGGGCAAACCTGAAAGGTCCTGGCCGCGGTAATCTGCGAATACGCTAAAACGGGCGCTACGAATGACCGGCTCATCCAGATCAGTAAGCCTCGCAGCTGCCTGTTGGCGCAGCTCACCAAGGCTCCGGCAGTGAAGCGTGCTTCTCTCTTCGACAGATACGGCAGGTACTGCCGGACCAATCTCGACACTTTCGCCCTCAACTGTTGTTGCATATCCTGTATCGTCGGTGCCTGTATTCTCAGGGAATGTCGCAGTGATAGAAGTTGTGCCAGTTGTCTTATCAGCAGATTCTGGCAAAGGCTGCGAGAGCACAGCCTGGCTGAATTCCGGTTCGGAAAGGTCCACCCTTTCTCTACAGAAATATCGTCCCTGGTACTGGATTCCGAGAACGCCGTTTCTATCTGATACGATATTCCTGAGCGCGTCACCTATCATGCCTGTCAGCAAAGGTACAGGAAATCCCAAGGTATTACGATAGGTCCGTTCGACCTGCTCTACTCTTTGACCGTAAAGGCCCTGCAGGTTTCTGCGGAGGTGTTCCTCGATCAAGGAAGCCGGATGAATCTGAGCCATAAGATAGCTGCGAACTTCCTCCTTACCGGAAGCCTGGCCCATTCCTTCTTCTTCGAATTGTACCTGGGCCGGTTGATCGCTCCACTGCTCGATTCTGATATAAACGAGTCCCGACGATTTCAGGGTCTTTTGAATCTGCAGCGACTGATCCCGTTCGATCTTTTCGAACTTCGTGCGACGCTCCGCGGTGGAAGATGTCCCGGCAAGCTGTCTTGCAGCCATAAGCCTCTTCGCGAGCGCCATCAGATCTCTGTTGTGAAGATGGTCTACCCGGCTGTCGCGCGGCTCAAAGAGAAGTACCTGGTTGCGGAGTTCCAGCCCCTGATAGAGCCTGAAACGTTCTTCCTGAGACAGTCGACGGGGCGCTATAACATAACGCTGGCCTTGCCTTGAAAAACTCTGAAGGGCATTTCTGGCCTCTTCAATACCTTGATATATGACGGTTTGCTGGGTGTCATGGAAAACGTCCTGCCGCCATATCTGGACAATCTGATCGCGGGCGATATCGTCGTTGTATTTGATCGCCTCTATCTCAACCTTTGCGTACTCGTTTTCCTCCAGATCGAATAGGAACCGTGCATCCTTCTCGTGGAAATATGTGCCGTACTTCTTGAATGACTCTAACCCGGTATAGTAGCTGTTCGGGTCGTCGCCCGGTTTCACCACATGCCTTACAAGTTCATCGGCGGACATGCCTGCCGCCCGTCCACCGGGCACGAGGCTTGCCAGCAATACCGATGAAGCGATGGCCTCGGCGTAAGGCTGGGCAGAAAGATCCCTGTAGTTTGAATGAACGGCACTTATCAGCGTGCCCGTAGGGTCGAGATCCAAGAGTCGGTCGGCGCATATATTATCCGTGATCTTACAGTGAGCGGCAGTCATTATATATGAGCCTTCTGGTGTAGCATCCAGCATCGCACCAAGGAGTCCCAGGGCGCTTCGGGTTCCCTGAAAGCCGCCGCTCTCGGTGATGCGTTCGAAGACCAGCTCTATCAGATCAGGGAGAAAGGGAAATGAAACCTCCATCCTCGTGATAAAAGTATCGGGCGTATCGACCCCGAAACGCCGCCATGTATTGGCATATGAGCGGATGAGTGCCTTCGCAGCATCCATGTCGTAGCTGTTTGCATTTTGGAAAAGACGATGCCTGACAATAGATGCCCTATCGTCGGCCTTATGAAAGTGAAGCTCTATCCGGGACGAAGTGCGTTTGAGCGTAGCTCCTGGTTCTATGTTGCCGTCATAGACGGCTGCAAACAATGTCACTAGGTTATCGCGGGCTGCCTCCTCACTTAACATCTGTAGGAAGCTGAGGTTCTGGCTGCGTCGAGCGGGGTCGCCTATATTCTGAATGCCTCTCTCTAGTTCATCAAGGATCAAGACGAGGTGCCTGTTTTTTAAAGCTTTTCTGACATTGTCTAAATCCGGCTGACGGTTGGCGCTCCAGTCCAGACCCAGCTGCTCGCTTATCACCAGCCATAATGCATCATGTGGCATGGACCGATCGGTGAACTTTTGGACAATAACCTCGATGTCTTCTGGCGGTGTCCAGTCATAACCCGCTCGTGAGGCCCAGGCCTTGGCCTCTGCCCGGCTTGAAAAGAGGTGATAAGCCAGAAGAAGAGTATGCGACTTGCCGAGTCCCTTCAAGGCCTGTGCGAGAACGGTCCCCGGGCCATTCCCGTCCTTGAACCTCTGGACAAGTCCGCGAAGAACCTTATGAAGATCCTCTGACAGGTAGGTCAGTTCAAAAAACTCCCGGGCGTTTCGCTCCAGGCTGTCGGCCGGTCCGGAATGCAACCGTTCCAAGTCGATTACACCGTCCAGAGAATTGCTTGAACTATAGCGCTTCCTCAACACAGTTTAAGAATAAACCAGAATTCTTGATATGTCAAGAACTATGTTATTCTCATTTATCCGCAAGGAGTTATGGCCACGAAGGCTATAAGTCAATCCTGTACGCGAGCAGTTCCTCCAGACTTAGGTCTTTCTCGATGCGTAACCTCAGATATGCGATCAGGTCCTCCTGTCGAGGGCTGGCCGGAAGACCATTCTGCGCAGCCAGTGTTTCTTAAGATGTCGGAGATGGCCCCGCTCCCTGCTCAAAGGAAGATATGGGACAAAGCACTGAATCTTATATCTTTTCTCGTTCTCATAAATCCAGTAGGGGACAAGGTTGTTTTGTCGCGCATCCCTTGTACTCCGAGCCACTTCTAAGGGCTCGGCCCAAGGGTCATCTAATGGCTCCACCCGCTCATCGAGACGGCTGAGTGGGATTGTAGGGGTTTATCTCTCCCTTTCGGGCTATGTGAAGCCCGCCGGTTTCCCGCAAACGCCAATCCCTGGCCGATTTCCCCCGGCCATTTTCAAAGTGAACGGCCCCGAAACGGTTGAGGTGCGCCGTGGCCTTTATCGTATTGTAGCAATAGACATCCCCGGCAGGCATGCATACAGCCTGTTACGGGATTCCAGCTGTAATTGCACCATGTCTATTGAAGTTTTATTCATTGTCTCTGCTGGTATTGCTCATATTTTGTCCTGGATTCAGGGGGACCACGGGCCAAGAGGAATCGGCATGTTCAAGGGTATCGTCGATTTCCTTTTTGCCTCCGAACGCCGGCCCATCGTACCTTCTACAGATAGCCTTCAGATAATTATATCGCCCTTCCTCTCAGGGAAACCCGGATCTTATCTCCAGCGTTCAAAATCCAGATATCTTCTTACCATGATGAGCCCCCAAACCCTCCTCTCCCGGACGATGTCAGCCGGGGATTTCCCGTCGAAGCCGGAATTTGGCGTGGTCATCCACCGATAGACACTCTCCCTGTTATGAGGGTAAATGATGCGCAATGACCGGTGTATTGAAAGGCAGATGGCCGCCCGGTTCATGAGGTCCCGGTGATTTGCAAGCGGATCGCCTTTCCGGTAGCGGGCAAGCGTCCCCAGGTAGCCGGAACGCAGACCGAGAAAGGCAAGCTGGTCCTTTACGGGAAATTCCCAGAGGTCAAAAAGCCTCATAACCATCCTGGCAAGCGCGATCCTGCCTTTTCTTGTCATATCCTGCCTCCTTGAAGCCATGGATTTGTTCAAAGCGGAAGGCCGTGTCTTATCCCGTTTAAAACCCCTTCCACCTCCTCAAAGCCCGGGGTTGTCTTTGCCGTCTCAAGAGGGGTCCGGCCACCCAGGGGAATCAGATGACTGACAAACCACCGCCTGGCGTACTCCCGGCTTCCAAGCACGTCAACCGCCAGGGCAAATAAAACGGCCAGGCGGTAAACCTGGTCGCCCGCGAGGCGCGATAACCTCCCCCGTTTAATCTTGAGCCGCCTGAAAGCGCTCATGCTTCCGCCGATGAACCCGGCAAAATCCCTGTCGGACATATCAAGCGCTCTCTGCACCTTCCTTGCCGTCAGGAAGGGAAACCCCTTTCTGATCAGGGCGTCAAAGTCCACCTCTACGCCATCCTTGATTCCGAAAACATTTCTTACGTCGTTCATGCCATATTCCTCCAGGCCCTGGCAGCGGTGATATGTCTCAAGTCAGAATCACCGTATTTGCCGGGCTACAGGTTCTCCGGTGATGATAAGGACAATCGCCCATCATTTGTCCTTTTGGCCGGATGTGAATCTCCTCATTGACAAGGCAACCTCAAACGGGGCCTTAATGACGCTTACAAGCACGGCTATCGTGGCAGGAATAAGCAGAAACGAACTCATCACCCAGCAAACCCTTTTCCATCTCTTGTCGATGAGCCTGGATTTCATAGTGTTTTTATTCTTCATCCTTTCGCTTCTGGCCTGCACGGCCCAGAGGTTGAGAACTCCGAAGGACAGAAAAAAAAGAAAAACATACCCTATGGCCGCCAGGCCCAGGGCAAACTTAATGTCCTTTGGATCGATCCTCATGCCTTTCTTCCTTTGCCTATTTTCAGATCAGGCGGCTTGATCAAGTACTTGAAGAAACTTGAAAGAAACCCAGCGGCAGCCCCTATCTGAGGCAGATTGCCGGCCGCTGCCGGCCGAATCCTAGGGCCCTCAGTCCCCCCCATGATCCACCTTCCCAGGAAAGTAAAGGAAAAAATCCATCCCGGGAAGGCCCCCGCGATAACCCCGAGCACCACATTTATAAACAGCCAGAAGGCAAGAATGCCGGACATGATCAGCCATGCCATCGACACCGGCAGCCATCCCTCATAATGTGTTCTCATTTAAGAAATCTCCTTTCCTCCGGAGGATCCGTGACCCGGACCCTCCGTTATTTTACCCGTTATGTCATATCCTGACTGCGGTGCCGTAACAGGTGACCTTTGAAACCATCCATTTGCTTCCCTGGTGCTCGTAGCTGCCGGTGGTAATCTTGAGGTCTGTTATCGCGTTTGCGCCAAGGCCAAGGGCGCGCTCCATCATTTCTATCATCGCCTGGTTTTCGGCCAGTCTGAACTCTGAATCCGTTGATGCCGCCTGTTTCGATGTCCCCATCACCACGCCCTTCACTTCCCTAATCGTCTTTCCGGCTATGTCTCCGGATGTGACAACCAAGATCCTATCCCTCAACGCGCCGAGCTGAAGCTCTGCCTCTTCCCTCTTTGAGACTGATGCCTTATGAGATGTGACAATAATAGTCACAATTACGGCCACAATAATAATGATGAATATCGCTCCCATTTTTGCCTCCTTTTCTTTGTTAACCCCTCAAACTGGCTGCCATAGTTGCCCCGTTAGAGTTTTCAGTATCCGGAGGGTCCGTGGCCCTGACCCTCCTTCTTTTCGTTGTTAACGAAACCGTCATCACCGTCCGGTCGGGGCCATTGCCATACCGTCGTTTTGCAAACAGGGCAGTTCGGCGGTCAGGCCATAGGCCCTGGCGACATTCCGCATATTCGTGTCGGCGCTCAGCACTGTCACCCCGGCTCCGGTTTCCCTCCGCAGGCTTATCGCAGCGCCGACAATCTTGTTGTCAGCCACGCTGGCAAGATCGTCTATCCGCTCGTATTTCGAAGAGGTCCACAGCGTTGCACCGGTAAGGAGCCTCACACCCTGAGATCGGTGATCACCCGAAAAGGGTAGTGTATTCAAGGCCCTTTTAGCGGCCTCGGCCAGAAGCAGATGATTGCTGTGTCTGAGGCCGTGTAATTCCCTGACCGCCGCCTCAGGTATGACAATCTCACAATTTCCAAGCCGGAATATCAGGTCCGGGTACGCCAGTAGTGCGCTTGTATCAAGTACATAGACTTTCATTTCCCAATACTCCTTCGTTTCATAAAGATTTTTGTCCGCCATTTTGTATCCCTCTTTTCCTTCCTCTTCATCTTTCCTTGTCATAGCCCGCCGCCTCTGTTAGATTGAAGACCTTTTTCCGAAAAAGATCGCCCCAAGCTCCCTGAAGAGCCATTTAATAAAACCCTCCGGTCTGCTCTGACGAACGGCCGCTGCTCTTGCCGGCACAGGGGCGGCTTTATCAAGGCCGGTCAGGTAGAAGGGATAGTTCTTGGCCCTTAGTCTGTGCGCCCTGGCAACTTCCCTCATTTCCCGGTCCCTGCTTACGACTGCCATATACTTGTACTGCCCTTTGAGCTTCAGGGCCGTACCGAGGACCCGGTTATCGACGCTGTCGCCGAAATCCCTTATCCTCTCGTACTGCGTGCAGGTCCGAAGTATCGTTCCGGTTCTGAGCTGCGCTCCTGCCGCCAGATCCTGGTATGACCCCAATTGGTCAAAGGTCCTGGCGATATTTCTTGCCGCCGTGGCCTCATACTCGTTGTCACTGTTTTTACATAGATCGATATCCCTGAAGATAGCTGCGGGGACCACCAGGATATCGCCGGAGCCCATTTTGTAAATCATGTCGGGCTCATAAAGGAGAGCCGACGAATCAAGTACATAAGCCTTCATCTTTTTCCCCTTTCCCTCAGAAACCACCTTACTTCTTCGGTTGCTAAAGAAGGCCTCCCCGCAAGAACCAGGTAGGGCAGCAAGAGCAGGCAGTTCGATAACCAGATAACCCGCTTCCACCTCTTGTCAATAGGGCGGGGATGCCGCTCGGACACAGCCGGCAGCATCGCTCCCGAAAAGTACACGATCCGGGCATAGGCCAGAATAATCAGATCGCAGAGTGAATGTATCATGTAATCCTCCGTTTTCAACGTCAGCGAGCCTCCCGCATCTCCCCAAAGGGTCTGTCTTTCCTGAGATCGGTCTTTCCGCATCTGCTGCGATAAGACCCATTATTCGCATCCTTCTCCTGTGCCCTCCAGTGAAAGAGGTTCAACTGACCGAAAGGGGCGGTCACGGGGAAATCGTATATGTCTATCTCGCCCTGGCCGGCTGTCCTGATCCTTTTGACGTTGATTACCAGGGCGCCGTTTATCTCCCTTGCTTCTCCCCTCACTTTTACGAATGTCTTTTCCCTCAATAATTCCGCCATCCGGTCTGGATTGTCCCAGAGGTACCCCTTTATCGCCCCGGACCTGTCCGAGAAGGTCAGCACAAGGTATGGGTCTTTCTTTGTGCTTACCTTAAGTTCCATGGCATCGAGGACGAAATATGTCGAAAACTTCCTGTTTGCCGCTATGTCTTTCTTAAGCAGTTTCACTTGTCACTCCCGGCCTCTGAAGGCCTTGTTTTGGTTATGATCTGCCTGCATCAACTCCTTCCTCAAGCACTCCTATCGGTTCGAGGGCATCATCCTTTGCGGTCTCCACGGTCCTGTTTGAGAAGACTCTCTATGAATTTCCTTCCTCATATGCCTCCTTTCAAACCGGAGTTCCCATGGTCTATTTTCCCTTTGGCCTCCTTGAAAGCCTTCTTGATCATCGTCCTGGTTATGAACTCCCCGGATTCAATCGCCCGCAGGTCGAATATCCGATCGTCCACCACTTTGATCCTCTTGATGTCCTCCTCCCCGGACCTCTTGCTTCCTGTCTTCAGGAGAATGTTCAGGAACTTTTTCCTCCTTTCCTCGTCAAGACCCTTGTAAAGCCCCTCCAGATGCCTGAAATCGTTCTCCTTAATGAACATTTGCTCCTCCCTGGTATTGCGTTATGTCAGTCATGCGTTATGTCGCCTAAAGGTATATGGGATTTCGTCGGGCAAAAGTCAAATCGATCCTGAAGATTTTTTGAGGGAGGTGCCTTTTTATTACATTGTTTAAGGAAATTTTCCGGTAATGTATAAATTTCAGCATGGGGGAGGAGAAAAAATGAGCGACAGAAGGACCTGTTCGGTGAGGCTCAGACCTGAGATCATGAAGAAACTCAGGATCCTGGCAGTGGAAAACGAAAAATAGTTGTCAATTTTGCTGGAAGAGGCGATCAACGACCGGGCGGCAAAACATACGGCGGGTTAAGAAAAGCAGAAAGAGATAAGAAAACCGGCAGTTAGGACAACGGGTCGTAGGGAGGAATGGTCAGTTGTTCGCTCTGTACAACGCGTATAGTGACTGTCATGTTAAGCTCCCCGTTATGTGAAGTAACTTGCCGCAAATCCTTGCCACACCTGTAAGTGGTATAGATTTTACTCCACATAATGGTGCTGTTGTCTTCGATGTGTTCACAGTCTTTCTTCTTGTCGCTCGCACGCAAGATTCCTGATTAAAGGCTTCCGGTCGGGAAAAGCGATGACACCACGCGCGGACTTGATCCGGTGATTACCATCAGTTATCGACCGACGCAACTTACCGAGACTTTGTCCTGTAATATGCTCGCCACCATGGCCATATGACTACCGTGCTTCGGTCGGTCTTGGCCTTCCCCAGTGTTGAGATCTCCGACAGTTGCTTCCGGTAATCAACAGGTGAAGGTCTTAAGGGCGCAAGGAAGACTTTTGTCCCGAACTCTGCGGCCACTGGGATCGACAAAGTAGATCGCCCCTAGCCTGGACTGCACCGACAAAGCGTGAATCTTGAAACAGTCAGAAACATGCGGATTCCCGATCGTAACGAGTAGCAGAATAGGGACATGCTGCGACATCATCTCTAGATGCTATCGCTCACTGCAGGGGATCTGACTGAACAATGACACCGTTATAACTTATGGTGAGAAATTGTGAGAAATGTATTCTCACCATAAGCCGAAGCGTGAATCAAATGGTGTCGGTGGGAACAACCGGCGTTATCATTACATCACGGGACAACCGTGCCTCCTGGAAGAGATGTCCGATGGAGGCTTAAGCTATTAGAGAAAAAACTAATGTATCGTTCCCAGTAGTTTTGTTTTCTGATAAACATAATCGGGACCTCTGAACTCTGGGAAAAATCCTTTTGCTTTATACAAAGACTTCAAGTCGTCAATCGCCGAATCAAATATCGGTGTTTGGTGGTAAACAAAAATTCGTCCTGAAAATTTCAGATCCTTAAGCTCTGGCGTTATACCTGCTTGACCCGGATCTTTCTGATCTATTGCGACAGTATTGTGCTGCAGGCGCTGAAGCATGGTCTTGATCCAACCTGGTATTTTTGCACATATCTCTTCAGTGCGTGGTGATTTAGGAATGTAGAATCCCATAAATTCCGATCCCCCATCGAAGTCAAGGTAGAGTTGATATCCGATCTTTAGTGTAGGACCGTTCTTGAAAGTCAGCGTTGCAGTATCGCTTATTTTCATTAGATTGCTGAAGTCATTTTTGTAGAAATCATGAAGCGTTAAGGGAGAACGAGGGGGGACGGTCCTGTTCTTATTCGAGGCCTTCTTTTTTTTCTTTCCCGCCGAACGCCTCTCCTCCCCTTTGTTGAGGTTTGTTTCTTTTTCGTTCATCATGATATTGAATAGCTCGACCTTTCTTACGGTCGAGATGTCTTTCGCGTTTGCTACCATGCCGCAGAAGAGGTATAGGGTTCTCAGTTTGATCAGACCCCTTTCAGATATGGGCACTCCTTTCTGTAGATTTCGGACTTCCTCTTTTACCTTACCTTCCACGGCACCGCCTGCTTTCAAGATCTTGAAAAGGGTATTGACAGTTGCCTTTACCCTACCATCGACCTCTTTTGACACAGACGCGCGCGGATCTAGTGGGGAGCAATCTATCTGCGCCATCACGGAAGTCGCCAGGAAAGACATTCCAAGTAATGCGAACAAAATAATAACTATATGCCTGAACACTTAGCGTCTCCCTCGTGTAATTTAACACAAAAAAACAAAAAATCGATAAAGCGAATGGTCCTGTCCTGACCAGAAGAAGTTGCACCACTAGATTCACCTCATCCCTTGACATTTCGTTATATTGCGAGTGCATTACCTAAAACTGAGACAAGACGATGGGTCGGGGCATCTTATGAAATTTTTGCGCTTCTCGGTAGTCGGCTGAATAAAATCCCTATTCTAAAGCCTATATATCTCTCTGACTGTTGACTTAGTCCCTCTAGATATCTATAGTATCCATAGCTCTCTCTTTTCGAGAAAGATGGAACTTTTCTCTTTTTTGCCTGTTCCGCTTGGAGTGAGCTGGTTGATCGATAGACTGGTCGACAATAGATATGTGTTAATTATTTGCGATCCATTTGGGTTTTTATTGGGGTTATAACTACATATAAGTGATTTGTCATAAACATGGGGATACATGATTCCATATAGTACTGCAATTGTGGCCTTCATATGTGTGATTCTCAGTATGGTGGGCTATCTTTTTGCCGCCCGCCAAGGCAAGAAGAAGGAAATTCATCACCCCGACGATTACTTTCTGGCTCGCCAACGCATGACTCCAGATGATTACGGGGATACGCAGATAGCATATGCACTTCAAATGAGTACCGTCTATCCTTTTTTTGTTTTAACGGTATCTGGAGCATGGACAGTGCCAGTTCTTAACAGCATATTTTGGTTTGTCGGGATTTTTCTCTTTTTTTTCTGTGTTCCTTCCTTTAAGCCTTTTTTGGGGGAATCCAGGACCATTCATGCCTTCATTGCCAATTTAAATGAAGCTCCTTCCCTGAGACGTTTTGCCTCCTCTCTTACCATTATTGCTTTCGTTGGTGTAATCATTTTTGAAATTGTTTATGGCGCATCTGTGTTTAAAGTTATTTTTGGCGGTAATCGGATTATATATTACCTGGTTATAGCTTTTTTGGCTGCCTATCTTACAACATACATCTGGAATGGAGGACAGACCGCAACGCTGAGAACAGAGCAATTTCAACTGTTGATCGCTTACGTTGGTCTTCATATTTCTGTAGTCTACATGATTTTTGATAAGAATATGCACGTCAACAAGATTACGCCGTCTGTCGTACCACTATTAGTATTGATTGCATCTTTGTTTATGGTATGCTCACGGCTGAAAGCGCTTTGGCGGGCTGTCAAAAAGAGGCGCCGCCTAATAACATTTGCTTATGTCGTCATACTCTTGTCTTTGTCAAGCATGATCGTAGCACTTACAGTCAGTGCTCCGAAATTTGATTACAATGCTTTATTATCAACCGACGTGAGTCTACGCAATATTTCACCAATAAATTTTTGGATGATGATGGGCACGGCGGTGCTACTTCCAATATTCTGGCAATTTGTGGACCTGACTAATTGGCAAAGAATTTGTTCGTTAACTACTCAATCTCCCGATGATTACGTGGTCAATGCAAAGCGCGGGTTGAAAGAATACTTCACAGAATCTCCTTTGTCGTGGCTCATCGCTGTAGTTTTGGGTTTGCTAGCTCCTCAACTAATGAATGTCACTCAGGCGGGTAATGATCCATTTGAGACATTTATCCGTTATTTCTTAGGTAATGGTAAATTAATGCCTCAAATTGTGGGTATCTTTCTCGTCGCGGGCGTTGTAGGAATTTTTATGTCTACCGCTGATGCTGCAATAACTGCTGTTGGCTATGCTTTTGCTTATGACTTCTGGAAACCTTCTCGAGAGTTAATTGATAAGCAGGACCCCCTTTCAGACACAGAAACGCAATTTGTTATTTCAGCGGGTCGTTCTTTTATGGCAATTGCTGTTGTCTTTATCATTGTCGCCTTTGTCTTGCTCGATTGGTTTGATCTTGGCAGCCAATTTATCGGATTATTATTCGCATTTTATACACCTCTGATCTCGCTGTCTCCGGCTATTCTTTGTCCTGTTTGGTTTAAGCGAAGACCAGGAGGTAAGAAGGCGTTTATTGCAATTCTTGCTGGGGTTATAACGGGTTTGGGGCTAGGCTTTTTCTCGATTCTTGGATATCCACAATATCAGTGGTATCCCGCTCCCTCCGCGTTTATAGTTAGCTGGGCGTTTTATCTAATGTTTTTGTGTGGTGATCCCCAGAGAGTTGATTTGCAAGCGAATTGATTTTTGAGGAGGATCGGACCTATAATGAGACATGATGTAGTTATCACTTCCCTGCTTGTGGGCGCAGTGGTTTATAAATCCTTAGACCTTTTCATCCTACGCGAAAAGGTATCTCAGGCTCATTTGCGTGGTACACACTCAAACTTGCCCATCGTCAATATTTGGGCAAAATTGTTTGACCGTATTTATACTAATATTTCTACTGTTATCATGATTTTCTTTTTGTTAATGGTTGGATTGCTCGGTGTTACACTGATCATTATACAGCATATCGGCACCCAAGCTTTCGTGGATGCGAAAGTCGTGTCTGTAGCAATTGTCGCTGCATCCATATATCAGGCAGTGATAGCTATAGTCGTAGAGAAATTTCAAACATCTTTAGAAAGGAGTCACTAATGCCATTCTGCGGGTTTCACACCAAAATGGTCACTGGTCTTGTCATTTTTGCGGAAGGTTTGTTTGCTGCCACCCTTGAGCGGGCACAGGAGAAAGGCGTAAGTATAGAACAAGCATACAAGGATGAAGTTGAAGAGCTTGGGATTTTTCTTGAAGCCTTAGAGAAACAATACCAGCGCGTAAAGAAAAGCACTGATATTTCTAGAAAGGAAGTTATGGCTACTGTTGCGGATTGGGTTGCTGCTAAGGACAACGTGGGATCGGGATCTAAATAGACATATAGGATTATTAATACACAGCCGCCAAATATTGTTTTTACATGTAATGGATATAGCTGGCAACTGCATCAGCGTCTTAAAAGGAGAACAAATGATCGCTCTTATAGAACTCGTTACCACAGAAACAGAAGCGAGTGGCAGCATCAGCTGATAACGTGGTCGATTTTATTTTAGCGATCTCACCATTTAGAAACCGCTTTCAGCAGTTCAAAATTACAAGTACCCTATTTTATTTTTTCTTCGTACGCACTGATTTATAACTGTTGTTTTTCGAATTAATCCGGCCTAACTTTTTTGATTATACTGACCATTTCGTTTTAGTCTGACCTTTATTAAGGGGGCATCTCTGCCCCCTGCGATTAGATGATTTCAGTTGAAGCGATGCGAACGTGCTCAGCCGAAACGGTCATGCATTTTTCTGAGGCAGCGGCAACCAGTGCTCCGCGGGCAAGATTGTTCGCTCTCCTTAGCAATCCGCCTGATCCCTGATGTATTGCCGTGACGGCCTGATCGGTGAACAGATTCTTTTTGCACCCGGCGATGTTCTGATGGTGTAGTGGGTAGGCGGCCGGTGACACCACCACTCGTGAGGCCAGCGGTCTTGATTGACGGAACATAGGGCTGTCCATGAGATTATTCTGTCCGGCGAGGATTATTGGCAAGACGGGTTTGGAATCGCCTTCGAACTGCACCAAGGTATGCAGCTCTGAAAAGACATCGAGTCTTATTAGAGATGCTTCATCTATAATAAGAACGGGCTTCTCTTTCTTCCCGATGAATCCCATAATGCAGCTCTTTATCGTCCTGCTGAGCAGAACCTTCGAACTACTTTTTATTTCGATGTTCAGAGCATGGCATATCTGCTTATAAAGCTCAGCAATAGTTCCAGATGTCGCCGTAACATAAAGCACACGGTATTCCGACGGATGCAGAGTTGCCGAGGCAAACCGCAAGGCAGAGGATGTCGGCGGAGCAGATCGAGATGCCTGACAGTGTTTCGTGCTTGAAGCCGGCATCCTTCAGAAGGTCAAGCAGCTCTGCCGTCTCCCTCTCTCCTTTGACTGCGTAAAAGGCCTCTACGAGTTTCCCCGTTGCGGGAGAAAAGAGGTTGCGGCAGGAGCGCATCAAAATGCGGGATTCTATCTGGGCGTCGACACCGACCTGCAGATGTACGCCCATCTGGTCTCCATCGAAATCGGCATTGAAGGCATGGCAGACAAGCTGATGAAAAAGTATGTCTTTTTCCTTTACGAGCACCGGCTCGAAGGCCTGAGAGGACATCCTGTGAAGGGAAGGGGCCCGGTTCAAAAGCACGGTGCGTTCCTTCGCAGGTGCCCCTTTGGAGGGGTCCGAAGATCTTCTGGCAGCGAAGTCCCCCTGGCACTGGTCTCCACGTCCCGGCATCTATAGTATGAATTAGCACCACCGATCAAGCATGGACCCACTTCACCGGTATAGTCGGACCCCCTCGGGCGACAGCAGGGAGAGCGTTACTGATTCGATCTCGCTAACTCATTGTCTCTTAAGGCTTTTACGCACGGATCAGTTTTGCTCCGTCCGGGATCACTGGCGTATCGTCCCCGTGGATCCTCTTCCATTTGGTCCGCAGAAAACCCTTTGCGAGAAATTCGCCCGCGGTGCTGAAGAAGGCGCACTGGTAGAAGGCCTGACCGAACCCCCGTGACTTGGACAGACGCTGCAGATATTCGAGGAAGCCGCTACGCAGGGACCCAAGCCTCTGCGGGTCACGGCTCAGGAGCATTGTTATCCATTTCCGCTCTTTGTAGAGATAAAGAGCTCTTTGAATGACCTGGGGGACCGGAATGGTGCCGTTGTCAATCTCGACGGCCAGATACGCCGTTTGCTTTTTCGAACTGGCGTCCAGGAAGGAGACGATGACGTGCAGGTCGGGGTAAGCCACGCCTTTCCTGGCTATCCTCCCGAACCTCTCCTTTATGGCGTTTTCGTCCCACAGGTCGAAGCCATAGCCCGCCTGGAAGGCCTCCTGCTTCATCTTTTTAACCACCTGCACGACTACCCGCTCATGATAGCCGTGGTATTTGCCAGGCAGCAGGTTGCGAATGTGGTTAGGCTTGACCCCCCGCACGGTCAGAACCTCAATCGCTGGGTCGCAAAGAACATAAAGGGCGTAGCGGGGTTTTCCCTTTTCGTCGTCGTATACCCTCGACTCGACGAACCCCGCCTTTCTGAGAAAATACAGTCTTTTCTTCATGGCGGCGGGTGAGGTGCGCTTGCCGTACCTCTCGCCCCTGTCGTCAAGGCTCTTGGGGTCCCTGCGGCCCATACTGTTTACCTCAGACAAGATCTCTTTTATAGTAAGAGCCCCGCTTGCCAGGGATCTGAAAATATCGACGTCCCGCTCTGTGATCTGAACGGGCCCGCTCTCTGATGGTGACACTGAAGCGAGGTATCCATCCGCATCGTGAAGGGCTTTCCGGATTTCTCTCAGCTCGGCCGACGACATATCCGGCCTGATTCGGAGCGATAACACCGCTTCCTGCGCGCTGACGTAAAACAGCTTTTTCCCGGAGGCCGGAACGACATTGTTTATTACTATATCCTTACCACCGGCAGCCTTAAGTTTTTCTATGCCCAGCGTATCAAGGGCATACAAGGGGTGGTTCCCGTCAGCAGCGGACTTGACGTATCCATGATTCTTCAGTGTCAGCAGCCGCTTACGAAAGGCTGGCGCCGATGTCTTGAGAGTTGGCTCCTTGTTAAGTTCGCCGAAGCGGCGGAAAAGCACGGTCGATGTTGCGGGCTTTTCCGCCAGAGCCCTGAAAATTGCCATATCGCGTTCCGTGATTTTCATTCTTCCTCCTTGCCTGAACTCCACAGGGAATCAAGGCGGGCGCAAAAGGCGTCGATCTTTGCTTTGATCTCGGCTATCATTTCCGGGGATAACGCCGCCTTATCAAGCCGCACCGAAAAGGCAAGCGCCTTGTCTGTCTCGGTAAGAATTGCCGGGGAAACAGAGTCAACCGTCTCCCCTTGGCCCTTATCGTCAAATTTTCTAACCAGCCTCTGAATACCTGCTTTCGGGTTCTTGTCGAGGGCCTTTATCGCCCGGGCAAATTCGCGTTTGTCCGCTTTGGCGAGTCTCCGCAGCCGGGCGGCGACCCCGGCGAAGTCCGCGAGCATCTGGTAAGTGACTGAGGCGGCGTGCTTAACAAATACCTCGTTGGCCTCGGGGATCGACGTTAGCCCGGCATGAATTTTCAGGTATTTTTCGATCGTGCGCTTGCTTTTGCCGACCCTGGATGCTACCATCTCGGCGTTGCCATGCACGGTGCGAAGATCGGCATAGGCATTCATTGTGTCAAAGGGCGTGAGATTTTCTCTCTGAACGTTTTCAATAAGAGCAACGTCGCGCATTTCGGCGTCGCTCATCTTCCTGACAAAAGCCGGGATATGAGTCAGCCCGGCCGCACGGCTCGCCCGCAGTCGCCTTTCTCCCGCCGCCAACTGGTAGCGATAGGCGCTTTCCGATCTCGGGTTGAGCCGCACGATTACCGGCTCGATCACCCCTTTTTCGCGGATTGAATGCACCAATTCCTGCATGGCCTGAGGATCGTAAGTTTTTCGGGGTTGATACGGATTGGGTTCGATCTCCGTCATTACTATTTGCACTGCCTGCTCTCCCCAGGGTGTGTCATCCCGCCCCGAACTGAGATAGTCTTTCGCGGAAAAATCCTTCATACGGGAACCTCCTTATTTGGTTTGTAAAGGATATTACCGGACCCGATTGCTGCAGGATGGACATCTGCGGCACTGTGCCGTACTACATCCACCAAAAAATCACGGGGTAACTTTATCCTTGACCAAAACCCCCTTTTGTGGGTAACTTTACCCGTCGTTTCTTTGGTCGCTTTACTCGTAACCGCTACCACAACCCATTTTTTTGTAACCCCTTGTTTTATCGCACGTTTCCCGCCTGCCGCGCCCCTGTATTACCTACCTATTGGCTATCGTCTCCCCCGAGGCTCTTCTTTACCCTCCTCGAAAATGCATCCCTCAGCCCTGTTGCCCATCATGTGCATTTTTCTCATTATCCTTATTTTCCGGCAACTTGCGTTTTTTTACGGGACGCCCCATTTTGTCCCCTTTCGTTCATTCTGCCGTAAACTTTTTTTCTTATTTTGTTTCAACTGGTTACGACGCTTCCCCTTGACAAAATGCCGCTTTCGGTTAAAATATAAGCATATTGTTGCTACAGTACGTCGTCGCACCCCCAAAAAAGGCTTTCCAGCCCAGAGGAAATATATAGACCCATTTTTTCGCTCTCCAACGGCTTAAATAAGCCATTTGCCTTTTTCCGTTTTCGCCTTTTCCTTTTTTTTACCGCGCAGTATATTTTTTCTCGTTTCGCACTGCCCTTTTCCCCTTCGCATCTTTTTACGCGCTTCGCCCTCTCCATTGCCTGCCAGCCGGTTTTCCTCTTCTTGAGAAATTCCACCCCGTGCATTGCCGGGCATCAGGAAGTCCACGATGATGGCCTTGTTAAGGCATGTCTTTACCAATAAGCTAAATGGCCTCGTTGACGTTCGCCTGCAGAAATCGCTCACAATGCCTGCATATGCGGATGCACTTCAACAACGAGAAGCTTAATGGTGATTTCGGCCGTGACTCTTTCCGGTAAAATCTCTGGATGAAGAATCGCACCGATTCCCATTAGCAAATATTTGTTAAGCAAAAAAGACCTTCTATCGAATCGAAGTTTTTGCATTCTCTTTATTTATAAGCTGCCGACGATCTTCCCATGCTTTTTTTCCATTGGTGATCAGCTACAGTCTTCACTGCCCCTGATATTCGACCACGCTATTTTCGTAACTCAACAATTTCCATTTAAACCCTTGATTATCTCGCTTGGTCCATTTTTGCGATGTTCATCTCGCGATACGCATCTTGAAAAGTCACGGTCCCGGACAGAGGAGGGTCTCACTTACGTCCAATAATGGAGAGGTTTGCTATTAGTCCCTAAGAAGATAAAAGAAGAACTTTGGGGACGTTCTGTACCGAGTTTCCAGCTATCCCTTATTTTCTTCGCATCGTAGCGTTTTTAGTCCTCGGAAATAGTTCATTATATAATCGTCCGTGACAGAGCCATGGGCCAATATCGGTAACGACAGAGGCCGCAATGGTAAAAATCATACTGCGGGCAATTGTCTTTCGCTATATCGAGATTTATACTTTCTATAACTTCACTTGACTAAGCATAACCTAAGAAGGAGGAAATCATTATGTCACCCGGAACGGCTCTACCAGCTGTGCCTGGCAGTTTTCAGAAGATCAGGCATATCGTTACGCTGATGTTGGAAAACCGGTCGTTCGACCATCTGATCGGATTTATGCGGTCAAACAATCCGAACATAATCGGACTCAGCGGGAAAGAGCTGAATTACGCTGATCCCGACAATGCATCAAATCCTCAAACAGTCGGAAAAGCAACGACTTTTATGATGCCCTTTGATCCCGGTCATGAATTCCTAGACGTGCAGCGCCAACTCTACGGACCCCAAAACTTGCCACCTTCAACTTCACCGTCAGCGCCAAATGATCCGGTTGATCCGGCGCCCATGAACGGATTTCTTTACAGTGCACTTTACAAAACAAAAGAACTTCACGTTGACGAAAAAGAGGCAGTGAGAATTATGGAATGCTTCAAGCCCGAGCAGGTGCCGATCCTCTCTGCCCTTGTCCAGGAGTTCGCCGTGTTCAACTTCTGGCACTCTTCTCTGCCTGGGCCTACATGGCCCAACCGACTCTTTGCTCATGCGGGTACCTCAGGGGGACTGACAGACAGTCCAAATGATCTGCAAATCATCGAAGGGTTTGAGTTTCCGCGTGGCACCATCTACGGCAGGCTGACCGAAACGAAAAGGGACTGGCGCATCTATCACGATGATTTCCCCCAGACTGCCGGCATTGACAGCCTGCGGCTCGAATTTTTAAATCCTTTCACAACCAATTTCCGAGCCATGCATCATTTCGTGGCTGATGTAAACTCGGGAAACCTGCCGGAATATACCTTTATCGAACCCAAATACGATACCGGCTGGAATTACGTAAGCGGTGATTCCATGCATCCCATCAATGACATCAGAAACGGCGAGCGCCTTATTAAATTGGTTTACGAAACTCTACGGAATTCGCCATTATGGGATGGCGTCATGCTGGTTATCACCTTCGATGAGCACGGAGGCTTCTATGATCACGTACCCCCGCCGCCTGCAGTGCCGACAGGAGATGACTCTCGCTACGTTAATCCCTCTTATCCGTTTGACTTTACCCGGCTGGGAGTGCGAGTCCCTGCGATCGTAGTCTCCGCCTACACGCAAAAGGGGGCTGTAATTGGCACCGACCCGGGCAATGCTTTCACCCGCTTTGACCACACCTCTATTCCTGCCACTGTTATCAAACGTTTCGGTCTACGATCTCTCACGACCCGCGACAGACGAGCCAATACTATCGATATTGCTATGAACCTTGATGCGCCACGGCTAAGGCCGGAGGAAGCCCTGACAACCTTACCGGACCCGGCTCCTGATTCCGCTGTGGATCGGCCTGTAACTGCCCCTGTCGAACTCCCTCTTGCAGGTTTTCAAAGAAACCAGCTGGCATTAGCCCACGCTTGCAATGTTCAGATCGATCCGGAACAGCACCAGGATCTTAAAGCAAGATTTGAAAGCATCACCACGCAGAAAGATGCCGCCGATTATATTAAAGAAGTGGAAAATAAAATTCATACTAGGCGCTTTCAGCAGAGATAATTATTTTAGTAATAGAAAAAACTTGACAGGAAGATGTGAGCAATGACGGCGCATCATTATAATGAAAAATTGTAACCGTGTAACCGGTGAGGTGGGTGCAGACAGAAACAAGGATTCTGACACCCAGGGTGAAGTTCGTCCTCCTGCCCTTCCTGAATTCTTTTATACCATGATCTATACCTAGGTGTGAGAATTGAGGCTGCACCTTTACAGCACAGCCACAAATGCTGAAATGTCTGTCCACGATGTTCCGAAATCGCTGTTCACAATATGCCGCAATCTCCATCAAGTATCAGAAACAACAAATCATTGTCCCACCAGGAGCACAACAAAGCTGCCCTCGACAATCTTTGGCCTTATCCTCGGTCCAGGCTTTGCGAACAGGGGGGGAGCGGAAAACTTCGCGGTGGGCAGGTAGATATCGTGGGTCCTGGTGTCTATCGCCATTGTGCGGGCCCCGACTTCCGTACTTACAGTCTCGACCACATCGAAATGTCCCGGGTTTGATTCACGTACCACAGTCAGGCTTCCCTCGCCGTTGGAGCTGAAGATCAGGCCAGTTCCCGGGTCAAAGCCTGTGCCGTCGACCCCTCTGCCGATAGGGACTGTGGCAATAACTCTGCCCGTCTTTGTGTCAAGGACGGTCATGATCCTGTTGCGACAGCCGGAAAATACCCTGCCATGTTCGACGTCGATCGCTATCCCGGTGGGATTTTCGCAGGGCTTGATGGAATAACGGTTCAGAACCTTCAGCTTCCTGCTGTCGATTTCAGCCACCTCGCCCTTATCTTCGATATTGACGTAGACGCGGCCCTTTGCGTCCGTGGCGGCGAATTCAGGTTTGCCTCCGAGCGCGATTGTGCCTAAGACCTTTCCGGAGGAGGCATCGAACACGGTGGCGTCTCTGCCGCGACCATTGAAAGTAAATACACGCCCGGTGGCAGGGTCATACAGGATCGCATCAGGACCCGCCCCTGTTTTCACCTGGTCGAGAACCTTCAGTGTCTTCAGGTCGAATATGGTGGATGTATTTGACTTGCCGTTACTTGTAAAGCCCCGGTTCAACTCCGGCGCCACTGCGATCCCGTGCACCCCGGCAGTGTCCGGAATATCCCCTACTATTTTGCCTCTGTCGATGTCGACCACCATGACGTGAGCTGACCTGGAAAGATATAGCCGCCTGCCGGCGCTGTCCACAGTCGGATAGTCCCACCGGCCTTCTCCCCCTAAATGGAGCTTCCTGACGACATGATAGCCGGGTCCCACGGCATAAGCCACTGTGCCAAGGACCAGACTGCATAGCAGACAGAGCGCCTTCAGGATCGTTTTCATTTGTTGTCTCCCGTTTCAGGCTGAAATAGTTTATTTTTTACCAAGGATGGCGTCTTTTGCGGCCTTTGCGACGCGGAACTTCACGACCTTCTTCGCAGGGATCTTGATTGTCTCCCCTGTCTGGGGGTTTCTCCCTTTGCGGGCTTTTCGGTGGACAAGCACGATTTTCCCCAAGCCAGGAAGTGTGAAGGAGTTCTTCGCTTCCTTGTATGCCAGAGCAGCTATCTCATCGAGTATCGTCACAGTCTGTACTTTCTTTATGTCCACCTTCTTCGCCAGATGGTCCGCAATCATGGATTTCGTCATAGCCTTCGCCTTTGCCATACGGTTTCCTCCTTGAAATAAAATGAATGATGAGATTTTATCACACTTATTGGCATACTTTTGGCATACTTATCAACGGAATGGGGTCTGGTAGAGTAGAGAGCTGGCGTAGTGGCGATTAAGCTCTATCTCCAGCTCCCCCTCATCAAACCGTACATTCAGTTTTCCCGAATACGGCTTTCCAATTATCTTCGTCCAGAGGCTTTCGCCGTAGAGCGCCATGGAGCAATTGATGGCACTTTGTACAGTCCCATGGATTCGTAATAATAGCTATCCGGAAACGCCTTGTATCCATAACTGCGAAACTGGTGCTTCCGACGCATATATATCCGCATCCTGTAGGTAAGATAGTATCTCACCGCCGACATTGCCTTTGTGCAGTTGCCATAATAGAAGTAGCCGACCCAGCCTCGGACGACCTCATTGACTCTTCGGATTACGACGTCCGTCGGTGTCGCGCTATACTGCTTCGTGGTCAGTTGTCTGATCTCTGAGCGGATATGCTTCATCGACTTCTTCGACGGCTCGGTGAAAGGAAAGAGAGCGCCACTTTTCCGGCCTTTCCTCATTCCTATACTGAACCCCAGAAAGGTGAAGGACTCATGTCGTGCATCGACGACCTTCGTTTTCACCTCATTTAAGGTCAGCCCGAGATCATTCAGCACCGTCTTCATGCCCTTCAGTATGCGTTCGGTGTTACCTTCACACAAAACGACAACGTCGTCCGCATAGCGGACGAGGCGCGCGCCTAATCTCTCCTGAATCTTCTTGACATTCCATAAGGTGTCCAGAACATTCAGGTAGATGTTGGCCAGAAGGGGCGATATTACCCCTCCCTGTGGCGTCCCTTTGTCATTTCCCTTATATTCCTTTGTTCCATCCTCATGTTCCTCTACAATCGGCGCTTTCAACCACATCTTGATCAGATTAAGCACGTGCCTGTCAACGACGCGTTTTGCTACCAGTTGCATCAGCTTATCATGGGGAATGGTGTCGAAATACTTGGAAATATCGGCATCGATTATATCCATCTTGCCTTGAAGAAGGTGGGCCTTCACATCGTCCACCGCCTGATGGGCGTTCCGTTTCGGTCGGAACCCGTAAGAGTTGTCCTGAAAATCGACTTCGAATATGGGTTCGATTACTATCTTTACGGACATCTGCACTACTCTGTCTTTGATCGTTGGGATTCCAAGCGGACGCTTTGCTCCATCTGCCTTCGGGATATAAACCCTTCGGACAGGCTGGGGTTTATACTCCTTCCGCTTCAGTTCCCCGGCGATTGCTTCGAGATACCCCTCGACTCCTCCTTCCCTCTCCTCTATGCTCTCAAAGGTTTCGCCGTCTACTCCCGGCGCTCCCTTGTTCGCTCTGACAAGATTATAGGCGTGGGTCAGGATATCCGGCCTGTAGACCTTGTCATAGAGAAGATAGAATCGGAACTCCTTCTCCTGCTTGGCCTTCTGGTATAGTTTCCTCTGAAGATCCCGAATCTTTTCCGGAGTTTCCAGCATTACGCAATCTCCTTTCCT
>JBJKPE010000150.1:0-68694 GCA_046706685.1 Thermodesulfovibrionales bacterium
TTAGCCCCACTTCTCCTGCCTCCTTGACCTGTTTCAAGAAGGGTATTTTGACTGTTCATTTCGTGTAGATTCCTTACGTGAGGCAACGATTCTACTTTATATAGATTTTTGATGAGGCAATGCGCGGACTTCCAATAAAGTCGGCAATGATTGTAATATAAGAGAAACGTAAGCCCGGAGGAGACAGGAATGCTCAGACTCAGACTGCCTTTTGTCGCCATCTTCATCATAGTCCTTACGGTTCCCGCACGGGGAGCGGTTTTACTCGACAGAGTCGTGGCGGTGGTGAACCAGGATGTCATTACATGGAGCGAACTTTACAAGGCTATGAAGATGGACGCATCTCCGAATGTGAGAGACATGACAGCGGAGACAAGGGATAAAATTTTCAAAGAACAGGAAGCTCCTTTTCTGGAGAACCTTATAAATGTGAAGCTTGAACTTCAGCAGGCCGCGAGCGAGGGACTGACTGTGGGCGACGAAGAGGTCAAGGAGGCCATAGACAGTATCAAGAAGAAATATTCCATGAGCGACGCCGTCCTTGCAGAATCCCTGAAGAAGGAAGGATACACGCTCGACGAATATCGCAAGCGGCTGCGGGAACAGATCCTGGTGAGCAAGGTTGTCAACCGGGACATAAGGAGTAAGATCCTGGTGACCGACTCGGACGTTCATAATTATGTGGAGGGACACAAAAGTTCGCTCGAAGGCGTCGAGGGATACCGCATCAGCCAGATTTTTTTTAAGATGCCCGCAAGCGCTGAAGAGAAAAGCCGGATCGAGGAAAAGGCCGAGGCGATAGTGAAAAGAATAAAGGGCGGTGAGAACTTTGCCGAGCTCGCAAAGGAATATTCTGAAGATGCCTCTGCGAGCGCCGGCGGTGACCTCGGCTTCATTAAGAAGGACCAGCTGATGAAGGAGTTTCGTGATGAGGTTGCCAGGATGAAGCCTGGTGATGTGAGCAGTCCTTTCTGGAGCAAGAGCGGCCTCCACATTATAAAGCTCGACGAAAAGTCGGGTGCAGGCGGCGCCAACCAGATTGAGGAGCAGGCTAGAGAGGAAGTCACCAAGAACCTATTTAACGAAAAATACAACGAGTGGGTGAAATCGCTGAGAGACCAGGCGTTTATCGAGGTCAAGCTCTAGGCCGATGAACGGACTTGGGGTGGGCGTACTGGCATCCGGAAGGGGATCGAATTTTCAGTCCATAATCGATTCTATTGAATCCGGCCATGTGAAGGCCGAGATAAAGGTGCTGATTGCCGACAACCACAATGCCTTTGCTCTGGAGAGGGCACGGAAGCACGGCATAGAACCGCTCGTCATGGTTCCGAAGGAGTTCGGTTCGAGAGACGATTATTTCAGGAAGTTGGCGCAGGAGCTTCAGCTTCGGGGCGTAAATCTTGTAGTCCTCGCCGGTTTTATGCGTATTGTGGGCAAACCCCTTCTTGATGCATTTCCGAACAGTGTTATGAACATTCATCCGGCACTGCTCCCGTCTTTCCCGGGGCTTCATGGTCAGCGGCAGGCCGGCGACTACGGGGTGAAGATTTCGGGTTGCACAGTGCATTTCGTCGATGAGGGTATGGATACCGGTCCTATAATCATACAGGCCGCTGTGGCGGTGCGGTATGAAGACACTGAAGAATCCTTGTCGGAAAGAATACTGAAGATGGAACATAAGATTTATCCGGAGGCTATCAGGATGTTCGCCGAAGGCCGGCTCGAAGTAATCGGGAGAAAAGTCAGGATAAAAGAGGAGGGCCGGCAGGAAGCGGCTCTCATAAGCCCTCATGTGGGCTGATCGCCTCAGCCGGACTACCTGCCTGCCGGCAGGCAGAGGCAGGTCGGCAAAAAAAATGTCTCGGAACTTCTGTTCCCGCGTGGAGTCAGGCACTCAAGTCTGAAGTTCACGGATAAAGCTTAGAAGGAAGACTCCTTACCTCATTGGTGATACAAAACTTTCCTCCCTCTCCCCGTTTTCTCCCCGCCTCTGTGCCTCAGTGGTCAGGAAGAGCTTATTGCAGCGACGGCTGGATGTCACGGAAGGCCTTCTTCTTGAGGAGGCTTCTTGCTTTTATAAAGTTTGTGAGAAACACCTCCTCGCGGTAGTCGGGATACGTATAGGGCAGGGCGTTGAAGATGCCGTCCTTGTGAAAGAGTTCAACTTCGGCGAATACTCCCCTGCCGAGATAGATCCTGTGGGAATAATTCTTGCTGGAAACCAGCACTACCTTTGCGAGTGTCATATACCCCGGGTCGATGTTGATCTGTCGTCTGCCGTCCCTGGAAAACCCCTTCTCCATACTCATTGCAGTCAGTTTTGCGCCTACGACCGATGAGGCGTCGACAGGCCTTTCGAAGAACAGAAACTTTCTGAAAACAGGCGGGGCGAGTTCTCTTGCATAGTACTCAGTGTAGTCCCAGGGAAGGGGGGGACTCTCAAAGAGGGTCTTTCCGAAAGTCTTTTTAAGCTCCAGCGAAGCGGCGGCGAAAATGTCAGTGGAGGAATACAGACATCCGACAAAGAGAACGGCTATTTCAGGTCCTCTTCCGCCGGCCATGCCCTAACGCAGCAGGGACGAAATGAAGTCTCTTTCCTCGGGACTGTTCCAGTTGTCCGGACCTATCATCTTCTTCTGCAAAATCCCGTTCTTATCGATTACGTAAGTCTCGGGAACACCCGTGACGCCGAAAGTCCGCGCAGTGGCGCCATCGGGATCTGAATAGACCGGAAAGACGTATCCCTTGGATTTCATGTATGCTACTGCAGTTACAGGGGTATCTTTGTACAGTATGGTGATCATGATAAAATCTTTGTTGGACGCCATTTCCTTGTAAATGGCATCAACTGAAGGCATCTCTTCCTTGCAGGGATCGCACCAGGACGCCCAGAAGTTGACAAAGAGGACCTTCCCCTTCAGATCGGAAGACGAAAGAGTCTTGCCGGTCCGGAAATCCGTCACATGGAAATCCGGCGCGTACAGTCCGACTGCCACCGGTTTTTTCGTCGCTCCCTGCCTGAGACTCAGAACAACAGCAGCAATTCCCCCGACGAGGAGCAACAGCAGAATAATTTGTTTGCCTTTCATATCCTCACAGTATGCCGATTCCGCAGAAAATTGGAAAAATGCCGTACCAGCCCGCAACGACAGCCCGGTGTTCCCGGGTGTCCGAAGATGACCGGCTCGGGGAAACAGCCATTAATTCACGCCCGAAAAGACCGATGCCTCTTCAACAGATACGAAAACAGGGCTTCCCGCATCAAGAAGAACCCTGATCTTCTGAGCACCCTTGAACCTGCCTTTAAGGATTTCTTCCGAAAGCGGATCCTCGATGATCTTTTGGACGGCCCTTTTCATTGGTCTTGCGCCATAGGAAGGCTTGTAATGGTGCTCAAGTATCCATTCCTTGACTTCCTGGGAGACCTCGAGGACAAATTCCTGCTCGATAAGCTGCACATTGGTCTCTTCTATCAGGAGGTCTATTATCGAAATAAGATGCTGTTTTTCCAAGGGGTGGAATACGACAATCTCATCCACCCGGTTTAGAAACTCGGGGTTGAAAGTCTTTCTCAATTCGTTCAGGACGTTGTCCTTGATATTCTTGTAAATCTCTCCGGATTCGCTCCTCTGGAAGCCGAGCGGCGTTGCCTTTTCTATGATTCTCGCGCCGACATTCGAGGTCATTATTATCACGGTGTTCCTGAAGTCGACCTTCCTTCCGAAACTGTCCGTGAGCCCACCCTCGTCAAGGACCTGCAGCAGAATGTTGAATACGTCGGGGTGAGCCTTCTCAATCTCATCAAAGAGAATAACGGAATAAGGCTTCTTTCGCACCTTCTCCGTGAGTTGGCCGCCCTCTTCATAGCCTACATAACCGGGAGGCGCTCCGGTTAGCCTGGATACGTTGAATCTCTCCATATATTCAGACATGTCGATCTTGATAAGGGAAGTCTCATCGTTGAACAGGAAGCTGGCGAGCGCTTTCGCAAGTTCCGTCTTGCCGACCCCTGTGGGTCCGAGAAAGAAAAAAGACCCGATGGGTTTCTTGCTGTTTTTCAGTCCGGCCCTGGATCTTCTGATAGCCCTGGACACCGCCTTGACGGCTTCATCCTGGGCGATGATCCGGTTGTGCAGCTCTTCTTCCATCCTCAGGAGTTTCTCTGATTCCTTCTCCTCGATCTTGAATATGGGGATGCCGGTCATCTTTGCGACAGTATAGGCCACATCTTCTTCGTCGATCAGCGGGATCTCCTTGGAGAGATCATCTCTCCACTTCTTCTGGAGATGTTCCAGCATAGCCTTCACTTTCTCTTCTTCCGACCTTATGGAAGACGCCTTGTCAAGGTCGTGAAGCTTGACGTAAAGATTCTTTTCCTTAGACAGTCTGCTCATCTTGTATTCCAGCTCTTTGAGTTCAAGCGGAGGGGTAAACCTCTTCATCTTTATTCGCGAGCCCGTTTCGTCTATTACATCAATCGCCTTGTCGGGCAAAAACCTGTCCGGAATGTATCTGTCAGAAAGTCTGGCCGAGGCGGTCACGGCATCGCTGCTGAACTTGACACGGTGGTGGGCCTCGTACCTAGGGCGCAACCCGCTCAATATCTCAATAGTAGTGTCTATATCGGGAGGCTGAACGTATATAGGCTGGAATCTCCTCTCGAAGGCCCTGTCCTTTTCTATATACTTTCTGTATTCATCGGGAGTGGTCGCCCCTATGCACTGCACTTCGCCCCTGGAAAGAGCCGGTTTGAGCATGCTTGAGGCGTCTATGGACCCTTCCGCGGCGCCTGCTCCTATCAAGGTGTGCAATTCGTCCACGAAGAGTATTACATTGTCCACCTGAACGATTTCCTTCATCACGATTTTCAGGCGCTCTTCGAACTGTCCGCGGTACTTGGTTCCGGCAATGAGAGCTCCGAGGTCCAGCGATATGATCCTCTTGCCTGCAACGCCTTCCGGGACATCACCGGTGATTATCTTCTGGCACAGACCTTCTACTATCGCCGTTTTGCCGACGCCCGGCTCCCCTATTATGACAGGGTTGTTCTTTATTCTTCTTCCGAGGACCTGAAGTACCCTTTCTATTTCATCTTCTCTGCCGATCACCGGGTCGAGCCGGTTTTCCCGCGCCATGTGCGTCAGGTCCCGTCCGAATTCATCAAGGGCCGGGGTCGCGCTTCGCTTATCGCGCATGTGGGCATATGATTTCATTGACAGGTTTATAGTCAACTGTCTCGCCCCGAGGAGGTTTGCTCCGAGATTGCGCAGGATCTTACCCGCAATTCCTTCATCTTCCCTGATGAGCCCCAGGAGTAAATGTTCGCTGCCGATATAGTTATGGCCCAGAAGACGCGCCTCTTCCACCGCCAGTTCAAGCACCTTCTTAGCACGCGGTGTGAAGGGGATGTCTCCGAATGTCAGAAGATTCATACCTGCCGGAAGATTTCTCTCTATCTCCATGCGAAGTTCCTCTACCGTGAGCCCCATCTTCTTAAGTATTGCCACCGGAAGACCGTCGTCTTCTCTCAAAAGAGCGAGCAAAAGGTGCTCAGTGCCGAGGTAATCGTTCTGTCTTCTTTCCGCCTCTTCCTTCGCGAAAATTATTACTTTTCTTCCTCTTTCAGTAAATTTCTCGAACATCGGTCACTCCTTATCAGAACCTCGTAGTCCTTAATCAAATAATACTTTTTTTGAGGAGTCAAAGTCAATAAAGAGGAGAGCCCGCAGAGCATGTCGGAAGGCGCGTATTACTGTCCGACAAGGGACAAAAAAGGAGCGTACCATGTCAAAAAAATGGTTTAACCGGCGCCTTACGGACAAACAACTGTCATGGGACAGCGGACAAGATGTATTTGTCCCTGTGTACGACTTTTGTCCGGAAGGAGGTCTATAAAGAGAGTCTAATCATCCTCCAGGCTCAAATTGATCAGATATTTTGCGGCGACGGATCCAAGAGTGACGGCAGACTTCTTTCCCTGGTGTATCATGCGGAGTCCCTCCAGATCAGTTTTCCAGGCGATATCGCCCGGGGCGAGGAGGCAGACACTTCCCGGCTCGTGTTTCATATAAAGCCTGTTATCCTTGAAATAATAATGATCGTCGTTCATCTCCTCATCATACGCCCGCATGGATGGGGGAATATCAGCAGGCCGGAACCAGAGTTTTATCTCCCTCTCCGCCTCAAGATCGGTTGCAGAGGCGTGGATAAGATTATCCATCCGGTCGGCGACTGTTTTGCCCTGTTCGTCTTTAATGGGAACAATCGTACCCAGTGAGCGGACACACCCCGGCCTTGAATCCCGCGCCACGTGGGGGTTTGTCGGGCCGCATATATCGCGCATCTTCTTTGTCGCATCCGGGCCCTGGTAAACAAACGCAATCACTCTTCGTCTCTCCGGTTGCTCGGGGTAGTGAAGGCGACCGGTGATGTAATCTATCAGGGACGGGTAAAATATCTTCCCATAGTGTTCGGCGTAGTGCTCCTCGGCGAGCAATCTGCTCACGTGGACTATCTTCGCCGCCGCAAAACGAAGACCGGTATGAAATTCCGAGAGCAGAGAAAGCACATAACCGGTCAATGAATTCTTGAGAGCATCTGGCTTAATCAGTACAAGTGTCTGTTCCAACTCTTTTTTCGACATATGGCAAATACCTTTCTTGGCGTTGTCCGGCTGGAGAAGCAGCCGTCAAACCGGATATGCTATTCAACAAGGGCTTTTTCGAGCAACTCACTCGTGGCCGCCCCCGACTTGCTGAACTCTTTCATCTCCTCATCTGTAAGTGGGAGTTCTATGATTCTTTCTGCACCTTTTCTGCCGAGTACAACCGGAACGCCCATGAACAGGTTGTCAATTCCGTACTGACCGGTAAGGAAGGCCGAACACGGCAGAACCCGCTTTTCGTCCAGTAGAATTGCCCTGACCATTTCGAACACCGCGGCAGCGGGAGCGTAATAGGCGCTGCCCGTCTTCAGCATGGCTACTATTTCGGCCCCGCCCTGCCTCGTTCTGGTGACGAGTTCGTCGATGCGGTCTCTTTCGATAAGGCGCTCAAGGGGGATTCCCTTCACCGTTGCGAGCCTGGCCAGGGGGACCATGAGGTCTCCGTGCCCTCCAAGGACAATCGCTTCTATGTCACGAGGCGAGACTCCAAGCTCGAGAGACACAAAGGTCCTGAACCGCGAAGAATCCAGAATGCCTCCCATTCCCAACACCCGGCGATAATCGAGTCCCGAAACCTTCCATGCTATATAGGTCATTACATCCATGGGGTTGGTGACTACAATGGTTATCGCGTGAGGCGATAATCTGGACGTCTCGGCGGCAACCTTTCTGATGACCGCGGCGTTAGCCTGCAGGAGGTCGTCCCTGCTCATACCGGGCTTTCTGGGAAAGCCAGCTGTAACTACGATTACATCTGAGTCCGCCGTCTCCGCGTAGTCGTTTGTGCCTATGGACGAAGTGGAGACGTTCCAGAGGGAAGCGGCCTCTGCCAGGTCAAGGGCCTTGCCCTGGGGGATGCCCTCCGCGATATCAAAGAGCACGACGTCGGCAAGTCCCGACTGAAGGACCAGATGTGCCGTAGTCGCCCCAACGTTTCCAGCACCGATTATGGACACTCTCGCTTTCATGGACACGACATTATAAAAGAGACGCCCGGGAATGGCAAGAAAAATATCGAGGATGTTATTATTCTTGACATAAAAAATTATCTTTGCTATATATCATTTTGCATGTAATCGCCAGGAAGGGGAAGGAACAAGAAATACAATGAGAGAGATACGTATTGCAATAGCGGGCGCCGGGAACTGCGCAAGCTCACTTATTCAGGGTATCGAGTATTACAGGAACATTAAGGGAAATGGCGGCGACGCTCTGGGACTTATGCACTATAACCTCGGAGGGTATACTCCGGGAGACATCAGGGTTGTAGCCGCATTTGATATAGACAGGCGAAAAGTGGGCAAACCGGTCGGTGAAGCGCTGTTCAGCAAGCCTAACTGCACAAAAGTCTTCTGCAAGGGAAAGCTTGATATCCCGGTAAAGGTCCAGATGGGGAATGTGCTCGATGGCGTGTCGGACCATCTCAACGGCTATCATGAAGACAGAAGGTTCATTGTGGCGAAGAAGAAGCCGGCAGATGTGGTGAAAGTGCTCAGGCGGTCCGGGGCTGAGATACTTCTGAATTACCTTCCGGTTGGAGCGGAAGAAGCGACGGCCTTTTATGCCGAGGCCTGTCTGGAGACCGGGGTCAGCCTCATAAACTGTATACCTGTCTTTATCGTTTCCAATAAGAAGTGGGCAAAGCGGTTCGAGGAGCGTAATATCCCGGCTATCGGCGACGATGTAAAGAGCCAGCTCGGAGCAACTATTATACACCGTTGTCTCGCAAAACTATTCGAAGACCGCGGGGTCAAGATAGACAGCACCTATCAGTTGAACGTCGGCGGCAACACGGACTTCATGAATATGCTGAACCGTTCGAGGCTGAGGCTGAAGAAGGTGTCCAAGACGGAAGCCGTGCAGTCACAGCTTCATATCCCCCTTGACCGCGAAAGAATCCATATAGGACCTTCAGATTACATACCATGGCTCGACGACAACAAGGTATGTTTTCTCAGGATGGAGGGAAGGGGATTTGGCAATATACCTCTCCATCTTGAAATGAGGCTCTCCGTGGAGGATTCTCCCAACAGTGCCGGGGTTGTTATCGATGCGATAAGGTGCTGTAAGATCGCCCGCGACAGGAAGACAGGCGGACCGCTCATTTCACCGTCGGCCTATTTCATGAAACATCCCATCAGGCAGTTCTCCGACGAAACAGCGAGGACCATGGTGGAGGATTTTGTCAGGGGTAAAATCGAGAGGTAGCACGGCGTGAAATGCTCGGCGAAAAATTAGGGCACGTATTCGATAAACCCTTTGCAGCCTTCGCAAGAAAGATCTCCTTTAGTCCGAATGTCCTGAGCCTTACGGGCTTTGTGGTCACCCTCTTTGCTTCATGTGTCCTTATGTTTGATCTTCGAAGGGGTGGACTCCTTGTTCTGGCGGGAGGGGCCTTCGATAGCCTGGATGGGGTGGTGGCACGCACGAACGGCAAGACTTCGAGGTTCGGCGCTTTTCTTGACTCGGTACTTGACAGGTATTCCGACGCCGCAATACTGCTTGCGATCGCATGGAATCTGGCTGACCATAACAATTACCAGGGGATAATGCTTTGTCTGGGGACGCTGGTGGGGGCGTTTCTGATCAGCTACACCAGGGCGAGAGCCGAGGGATTGGGGGAGAACTGCAAGTACGGCCTCATGGAACGACCTGAAAGAGTTCTCCTGCTTTCCTTCGGTGCCATTTCAGGTCTCATGATGCCCGTGCTGTGGGTACTTTTCGTGCTCACCCATTTCACCGTCTTTCAGAGGATACATCATGTCTGGCGTCTTACAGGCACCCGCGAGGGCCGCGAATGAAAAGCAGTGGCTCAGAATTCTATGCCCTTTCTGGCTTTCATGTCTTTTTCGTAGGGATGCTTTATGTTCTGCATAAATGTCACATAATCCGCAACCGCGATTAATTCCTCTGTTGCCCCTTTTCCGGTGAGGACCAGTTCGGCGGAATCGGGCTTGTTCCTGACGAATTCTGTCGTTTCCTCTTCCGTGAGGATCCCCTCGGCTACAAGACAGATGAATTCATCGAGAACAATGACATCGAATTTATTTTCATTGAAAAGGCGCAGCAGACGAGAGAGCGCTTTTCTTGAGTCCTCTCTCAAGGACTGTCTGTCAATTTCCGGATGGAAGAGTGGAGATTTGACTTCATCGAAGACCAGGGTGTCGATGCCAAGCGTCGAGAGGAGGGATATTTCGCTGCCCGAATCGGGCTCCTTGAAAAATTGAACGAAGAGGGTCCGGAGACCTCTGCTCCTGGCCCGGACGGACATGCCGACTGCCGCGGTTGTCTTGCCTTTACCGTTGCCGGTATAAATATGAATTAAACCTTTATCCATCCAATTATGTGATACGTCAATACAATATGGTTGGCTATACTGATGGTCTCCATAGTCGGCCCGCCCGGCATATACGTCGTCCCTTCGAAGTGGAGCGGGCGACGGGATTCGAACCCGCGACTTTCAGCTTGGGAAGCTAACACTCTACCACTGAGTTACGCCCGCGATGGCAACATTGTTTTATAAATCAGATGTCCGGTAAATGTCAAGAACAGAGGATTGGAGTGTCAAGATTGGAGGCTGCAGCCGAAGGCGGACGGGATTTCGCGGGCTTTCTTGACTTGATACGAAAGTAATCATTATTCTATAAACTGCAGTTAACCACTGATGAACACGGATAAACACGGATAAAGACAAGTGTTCTTATCCGGGAAACCCTCACCTGTCGGGTGAGTAATGAAAATGCCTCAAAGTTCTTAGGGGTCGTATCCATCCGTGTTGATCCGTGGCTAAGATGCTCTTTTTAGGATTATAGTGCAAAATTCATCCGAGGTGACATGTGGAAGAGAGCAACGAACTTATCAGACAGCGGATAAAGAAGACCGAAGAACTCAGGGAAATGGCTGTTGCGCCCTATGGGGGCGCGTTTTACGCGGCCGATCACGCTGCGGAGTTGAGCGAGAAATACGGCGGAACTTCGAAGGAAGAGCTTGAGGCGGCTCCGGTCAGTTGTTCTCTGGCCGGAAGGATAATTACATTCAGGGACTTCGGCAAGGCGGCGTTCGCCCACATACAGGATTCTACGGGGCGGATACAGATCTACCTGAAGCGGGATGTTCTCGGTGAAAAGCATAAATTGCTTAAGAAGCTGGACATCGGTGATATCGTAGGGCTGGAGGGCAGGCTTTTCAGGACCAGAACCGATGAGCTTACTGTCGAAGTGGAATCGTTTGAATTGCTGACAAAGTCGATCAGACCCCTTCCTGAAAAATGGCACGGTCTTAAAGACGTGGAAACAAGGTACCGGCAGCGCTATGTTGACCTCATAGTAAACCCGGAGGTACGGCAAAACTTCGCCAGGAGGAGCGTGATCATCAAGGGTGTCAGGGATTTTCTGGAATCCCGGGGCTTTATAGAAGTGGAAACGCCCATGATGCACCAGATACCGGGCGGGGCGACGGCCCGCCCTTTCAAGACACACCACAACGCGCTGGATATCGACCTCTATCTGAGGATTGCTCCGGAACTCTATCTGAAGCGGCTGCTGGTCGGCGGATATGAGAGGGTGTATGAGCTGAACAAGAACTTCAGGAATGAGGGGATATCGACGAGGCATAACCCGGAATTCTCGATGCTTGAGTTTTACATAGCCTTCAAGGACTATAACTTCCTCATGTCCTTTACGGAAGAGCTCATTACGACCGTTGCAATGAAAGCGGCGGGAACGCTGAAGATTCCCTATGGTGAAGAGGTCATCGACCTTACCCCTCCCTGGCCGAGAGTGCCGATACTTGAGGCTCTCGGGAAAAGCGGCGTGCCGTCGGAGGTGTTCCACGATCCGGAAAAAGCGAAGTCCTGGTGCCGGGCCAATCACATCGATATTCCGGATGGATCTTCAATGGGAAAGATCCTGGATGAGATATTTAAGGAAAAGGTCGAACCGGGACTTGTGCAGCCTACCTTTATTACAGACTATCCCGTTGAACTCTCCCCCCTCGCGAAAAGGAAGCCGGATAACCCGGCTCTGGTGGAACGGTTCGAGCTCTTCATGAGTTCGCGGGAGATCGCCAACGCTTTTTCCGAGCTGAACGACCCGTTTGATCAGAAGGAGCGTTTTCTCGAACAGGTGAAGGCAAAACAGGCGGGCGACGAAGAGGCCCACTGGATGGACGAGGACTTCATACGGGCGCTGGAATACGGTATGCCGCCTGCCGCCGGGGAGGGCATAGGGATTGATCGTCTTGTCATGCTCCTGACGAATTCGCAGTCGATACGGGATGTAATACTTTTCCCTCAGCTCAAACCGGAACAACAGGAATGAAGCACTTCCGATGTGGCACACCTGACCTTATCTCATGAATCTTCCCTACCAGGCATTCATAGCTCTCAGGTATCTGAGGTCGAGAAAGAAAAATAAAGGGGTTTCGGTGAATACCGGGATCTCCATAGGGGGAGTTGCCCTGGGTGTAATGGCGCTTCTCGTGGTACTGTCTGTAATGAGCGGTTTCCAGCAGGACCTGCAGGGGAAAATCCTCGGGGCCAACGCCCATGTCATTATACGGAACTACGCCGGACCTATAACCGGGTATGACAAGATTGCGGCGACCCTCAAGAGCGAGAAAGACGTTTCAGCTTTTGCCCCTTTTGTGCTCGGGCAGGTGATGGTATCCCACGAAAAGAAGGCCCACGGCGTATACCTGAAGGGTATTAGTACGGCTGCCGAAGCAAAAACCACTGACATACTGGCCCATATTAAAGACGGAAGTGCAAGAAACCTCTCCGGTGAGGACGGCGTCCCTGGCATCATTTTGGGCGGTGAATTGGCGGAAAACCTTGGGGTTTTTGTCGGGGACAAGGTAAATGTAGTTTCGCCCGTTGGTGAAATCGGGCCCATGGGTATGCTGCCGAGGGTGCGGCAGTTCAGGGTCGTCGGCATCTTCGATATAGGAATGTTCGAATATGACAGCAACCTCGTTTTGACAGACATGAAAGCTGCCCAGCAATTCTTCGGTCTTCAGGAAAACGAGATAAGCGGGGTCCAGCTGAGGCTTCATGATATCTATAAGGCATCTGAAGTGAGAAAGCGCCTGCAGCAGGAACTCGGGTTCCCTTACGAGGTGCTGGACTGGATGCAGATGAACAAGAACCTCTTTTCCGCGCTGAAGCTCGAAAAGATCGCGATGTTCGTGATCCTGGTACTGATAGTGCTTGTGGCGTCATTCAACATTATCAGCAATCTTATCATGAACGTGATAGAAAAGAGCAGAGAGATAGCGATTTTGAAGGCGATGGGCGCTACCAGCGGCGGGATCATGGTCGTTTTCATGATGCAGGGCCTGTTCATCGGCCTGATAGGGACTATTTTGGGAGTGGCAGGAGGATACTCTCTGGGATACATCCTCAACACATACCAGATAATCAAACTTCCCGCCGATGTCTATTACTTGAGCCATCTGCCGGTGAAAATGGAGCTGTCCGATTTTATTGTAGTATCTTCGTCGGCGATAATTATAAGTTTTTTTGCCACGCTGTACCCTGCCTGGCAGGCGGCGAGACTGAACCCTGTTGAGCCCCTCAGGTACGAGTAAGAGATTATGACCGGGCTGATCGAGGCGGTAAATATAACAAAGACCTTTATAACAGAAGCTGGAGAACTACGCGTTCTGAAGGGTATAAATTGTTCGGTAAGGGAAGGGGAGATGATAGGGATCGTGGGAGCTTCGGGAGCCGGGAAGAGCACGCTTCTCCATATACTGGGAGCACTCGACAGGCCGACATCCGGCAGGGTGCTGTTTGACGGCAGGGAGATAGCCGCCATGGAGAACGGCATTCTCGCTAATTTCAGAAACCGCAGTGTCGGCTTTGTTTTTCAGTTCCACCATCTTCTTCCGGAATTCACCTCACTGGAAAACGTAATGATGCCGGGTTTGATAAGCGGGATCTCTCACGCTGATATGGGGAAAAAGGCGAGAGAACTTCTCTCGGAACTGGGACTGGCCGCAAGGATGACACATAGACCGGGTGAGCTGTCCGGCGGGGAGCAGCAGCGGGTTGCCGTTGCGAGGGCTCTCGTGCAGAGTCCTAAAGTGGTACTTGCGGACGAGCCGACCGGCAACCTGGATACCTCAACAGGAAACGACCTGTTCGAGCTTTTCATCGATCTGAACAGACGGAAGAGGATAACATTTGTGATCGTTACCCACAATAAGGATCTTTCAGGCCGCTGCCACAGGGTGCTTGAAATGGCGGACGGAAGATTTGTGGATGGAGGCGGTCCCGCCTGAGATAACCGGGGAAAATGGCGATATACAAAAAAATCGAAACGATGAGCGCTGAACAGACCAGGGCTTGGCTTGCCGGCAAGAGCGAGGGCGATTTCATTCTGCTCGATGTCCGTCAGCCGGCGGAGTACCGTTCGGGCCATCTACCGGGTGCAGTATTCATCCCGCTTCCCGAGCTCCCAGACAGACTCAAGGAACTTGACCCCTCCAAACCCGTTGTTGCATATTGCCGGAGCGGCAACCGGAGCAGGTCTGCGGCGGCTTTTCTATTAACGGAAGGATTCACCTCGGTATACAGTTTAGACGGCGGCATCACGGCATGGAACGGTCAGGTCGCCGCAGGAGACTACCGGGAGGGCCTGTATCTGCTTGAGGGCAGGAAGACAGGCGAAGAATTGATTTCTCTTGCCTGGTCACTCGAAGAAGGCAGCCGGGTGTTTTATGACAAGGCCGGAGAGATGACTTCCGATAAGGAAGCAAAGGACCTTTTCCACAGCCTTGCCGGGGCCGAGGAGATGCACAAATCGAATATTTACGAGGCATATAAAATGGTGGCCCCGAAAGACTCAGGGGAAGACTTTCCGGATGACGGGGCTCTGAAAGGTATTATGGAGGGCGGAGTTCCGGTTGAGGATGTGATAGATTTTTTAAAGGGTCAGGGCAGGACAGTGCTGGACGCCGTGGAGGTTTCCATGGAGTTGGAGACTAACGCCCTTGACCTGTACATCAAGATGCTCAGGGAGATAGAGGACAAGAACGCCCGGAGAGTTTTCGCCTCGCTGATCGAGGAAGAGAAGCATCACTTGTCGATGCTTGGCGCACTGCTGGAACAAAAGGCGGGCTAGTTTCTTTGCAGAGGCTTGACCAGTCTTCGGCGGTATGCGACGTCCTCACCTATAAGGAGGGCCTGCTTTCTTCTTTTGCCCATGACTTGAGGATCAAGGTAACGTCGTTTAATATAGACCTCGGCGGGACGGACAATTTTATCAGAGCGGAGTTCGATGTAAGGTCCCTGCGCGTGGAGTGCGCCGTAGTGGACGGAAAGGACAGACCGGACCTCCTGAGTGACCGGGACAGGGACGAAATCAATAAGATAATCGTCTCGGAAGTGCTGGATACTGAAAAGCACCCTGCTATATATCTTGTTTCTTCATCTGTCGGGAAGGACGATTCGCAGTACCTCGTAAGAGGCCATTTGACAGTGAACGGTGAGAAGAGGGAGATATCGTTTACTGTGCGAAAAGAGGATGGTGCCCATTATGTTACCGATGTCAGCCTGCACCTTCCGGACTTTGGGATCAAGCCGTTCAGTACATTGTTCGGTGCGGTCAGGCTGAAGCCCGATATCCTGATCCACATCAGTATACCAGCGGAGCGGATTGAGGCGGAGGCACTGCAGTAGTTCCCGCATGAACGCTGTTTCTCCCTGTGCCCCCTGCCTGAGCTGTTTCATGCTTCCGGCGATGCAGGATTCGGATTATTCGATCGTTATCGCCCTGAAAGGACAGCAATTAACAACCCCTTTGTGCTCCTCAACGATGAACAGCTCATAGTGTACTACCCAGGGCCTGCCATCCCTCATCTCAAAAAACATCGGGTATATCTCTGCACAGGCCCCGCATCCCACGCAAAGGCTGTAATCTATATAAGGAATCAGGATGTGTGCCATAGCGCATAATAATTATAACTTATTACTGCTTTGCTAAAGAAAGTCTCTCCCTGCAATTCCGCACTCGTCCGGTCGCAGCGGCTCTCGGCGAAGACTCCTGCCGAAAGGATCTTTCCTTTTCTTTAGGTCGAAACCGAATATTACAGCATCCGCACATTTTTGTTGAGATTAATCATGGCTCACGTTAATATAGATTTACCAAAGCGGCGGAGGTGTGGATGATTGTAGGTAAGCCCTTTCTGACAGTGGATCTTATAAACGGGAAAGTCAGAGAACTGGCGGAGAGAATATCAAAGGACTACGAGGGAAAAGAGCTTGTTGCGGTCGGAATTATGAAGGGGGCCTTTATGTTCTTCAGCGACCTGGTAAGATTAATCAGGACCCCTTTGACCGTGGATTTCATTATTGCTTCGAGCTACCTGAAAGACGAAACATGCGGTGAAGTGAAGATATATTATGATGTCAGGGAAGAAATTGCAGACAAGGATGTTCTCCTGATTGACGATATTGTAGACACCGGCGTGACCCTCAATTACCTGAGGGAGCGGATCCTTATGAGGGGCCCGCGCAGTGTTAAGATATGCTCTTTTCTGGACAAAACCGAAAGACGGGAAGTTGAGATACCGATAGATTATGTGGGGTTCAGAGTCCCCAACGAGTTCGTCGTCGGGTATGGTCTCGATTACGACAATAAATTCCGCAATCTGCCCTATATATCTTGCTTTAAAAAGACTGCATAGACAACCGGAGGTCTTACAATGTACGAGTTAACGGTGGAAGTTGGTTTTTCTGCTGCTCACCAGTTGAGGGGCTATAAGGGGAATTGTGAGAACATGCATGGCCATAACTGGAGGGTGCAGATAAATATAACTGCCGAGAGGCTGAACGAGATAGACATAGCGATGGACTTCCGTGAAATCAAACAGATAGCGAGGGAGGTAATCTCGCCGCTGGATCATGCATTTCTAAACGAAGTATTCCCATTTACTGAGAAGAATCCCTCTTCGGAGAATATAGCAAAGTGGATATACGATTCATTGAAGAAGAGGGTGAACAACGATGGCATACGCGTTGCTGGCGTCACTGTCTGGGAATCCGACAGCGCGTCGGCTTCGTACTATGAAGATTGACGCAGGGTTTGCCGAAGAGGCGGTTTCAAGGGCGCTTAAGGGCGGCGCGGACGAGGCGGAGGCGTTTGTCAGGTCTTCCAGAAATCTTTCCGTTGAGATAAAGGACCAGTCGGTGGATTCCCTTAAGTCGGCCCGCAGTTTCGGATATTCGGTCCGCATTATCAGGAACGGAAAACTTGGATTTTCCTATTCGACCGACCGGGAGGACATCGGCTCCGTGGTGGAGAGGGCGCTCGACGCCGCAGAATTTTCGGACGAAGATGTTTATCTGGGGCTGCCTGAAGGGTCGGAGACCCGGGCCGATGTCCCTGTGTTCGACCCTACCATAGAGTCTCTAAAGGAAGATGAGGCTGTCGGGAAGGTTATGCTTCTGGAAAAAGCGGCTTATGAGACGGATAAGAGGATAAGAAGGATCCGGAAGGCGGCTGGTTCCTTTTCAGTGACTGAAACGGCGGTAGCGAATTCGAGGTCGGTCGCGGCTGTTTACGCTGCAACGTCGTGTTCAGCGCAGGTCACGGCGATCGCCGAGGAGAAGAGCGAGAGCCAGATGGGGTGGGACTTCTGGGCCGGTAGGTTTTTTCGGGAGATGGCGTTCGAAGATATAGGCAGAAACGCAGCCCATCGGGCGACAAGCCTCCTCGGTGCGAGGAAGATGGCCGGCGGCAAGGCAGACGTAATATTGGACAGCTCGGTGACGGTGGATTTCCTGGGGATATTTGCAGCCTCTCTGTCATCCGAGGCCGTGCAGAAGGGAAGATCGCTGCTTGCCGGCAAAGTCGGCCGGAAGGTCATGAGTGATAAGGTCAACATGACGGACAGCGGGCTTCTTCCCGGAAAATCCGGGTCTAGCCCCGTGGACGACGAAGGTGTGGCATCGCGGGAGACCGTTCTTGTCCGCGCCGGAGTTCTGGAAAATTATCTGTACAATACATACACGGCGAGAAAGGGTGGCACCCTTTCCACCGGCAACGCAGTGAGGGGCAGGTTTTCCTCTCCTCCCTCGGTAGGCATCACAAACCTTTTTATAGAGGCTGCTTCGGGAAGCCATACAGCCAGGGGACGGGATATTTTCAGCTCTGTCGGCAGAGGGTTATATATAATCGACGCGATGGGTGTCCATACGGCAAACCCTGTTTCGGGAGAATTTTCGGTGGGGGTGTCGGGCCTGTGGATCGAAAAGGGCGAGGTCAGATATCCTGTGAAAGAAGCCGTGATATCGGGGAACATCCTGGATTTTTTCAGTGGTATTACGACAATCGGAGACGATCTGCGGTTTTATGGAAACGTGGGCGGCCCGAGCCTGATCATCTCGGGTGTCGATGTGAGCGCGTAGGCGCCCGGAAGCGCCGAAGATAAAAAGCCAGGCAGAATGCCTGACTGAGAATGTCAGGCTTTGCGTTACAACCATTCTTCTGCCGTGGATCTTTCTTAAGCAAGTGAGAGACATCCCGGGAACGGCAATCATAGAAGGAGTGCTCAGTGTTACTGCCATACCCCGGCAACCCTGACCTTGCTGTCTGTCACCTCCGGTGTTTGCATGCGTTATAATAGTGCGGTGAAAACGATGCGTGTTGCCAGATATTACGGAAAAGACGATATTCGTCTCGAAGAGATGCCCGTTCCGGAGCCGGGACCGGGCGAACTGGTCATCGGCATCAAGGCGAGCGGAATCTGCGGGAGCGACGTGATGCACTGGTACAGGGCGGGGAGGGGGCCGGTTGTGCTGGGGCATGAAATAGCCGGGGAAGTTACGGCTGTAGGGGAGGGTGTCAGTAACTATAAGCTCGGGGACAGGGTGACAGCTTCGCACCATGTACCCTGCAACACCTGCCATTACTGCCTGAACGGCCACCATACCGTCTGTGAAACCCTGAGGCGAACGAATTTCTATCCGGGCGGTTTTGCGGAGTTTGTCCGGCTGCCCTCCATTAACGTGGACAGGGGGGTGTATCTTCTGCCGGAAGAACTTTCTTTTGAAGAGGCGACCTTCGTTGAACCGCTTGCCTGCGTGTTCCGTGGGCAGAGGATCGCAGGAATGAAGACAGGTCTAAGCGTGCTGGTATTCGGCTGCGGCATCGCCGGATTACTGCATATCCAGTTGGCTCGTGTGCTTGGAGCATCTGTAGTCGTGGCGGCCGACCTTAACCGCTCCAGACTGGAAGCGGCGCGCAGACTTGGGGCGCACGATGTGATTTTTGCCGCCGATGATGTCCCGGGAATCTTCAGGGGGGGGAATAAGGGGAGACCGGCGGACATTATTATACTGACAACCGGGGCCGAAAAGGCCATAGCGCAGGCCTTCGGCTCGGTCGACAGGGGTGGGACGATCCTGTTTTTCGCACCTGCCGGCAGTGAACGTACGATGCCGCTGCCCTTCAATGACCTGTTCTGGCGCAATGAGATCACCCTTACTTCGTCCTATGCCGCAAACTATTATGAGCATGTGACGGCCATGGAACTTATCCGTCAGCGGAAGGTGAATGTCCGCGACATGATTACCCACAGGCTTCCCCTCTCCGAAACGGGGAAGGGCTTTCGGCTTGTTGAGAGTGCCGGGGTATCACTAAAGGTGGTCATAGAGCCTTAGAGAAGCGGGGGCATCAGTTGACTTGTATTTCCCGGACACTGACATATGCGGATGATGTAAAAAAAATAAATTCAGGAAGAGGAGGTAGTTCATTATGGATTGGGGACTGAAAAACCGTCTTTCCCGGATAATCAAACCCGACGGCAGGACCGTCATGCTGGCCGTGGACCACGGATATTTTCTTGGTCCGACCACCGGACTTGAAAACGCAGGAAGGACTATCAGGCCGATTCTTTCTTATGCGGATGCCCTGATGCCGACAAGGGGGATCCTCCGTACGTCCGTGGATCCGGCGACCGAGACACCTATGGTGCTCAGGGTATCCGGCGGCAACAGTATCTTGAGTGAATTATCGAACGAGGGCATTACCGTTGCAATGGAGGATGCGGTGCGGCTCAATGTAGCAGCCGTAGCGCTCTCGATTTATGTCGGCTCACCGAACGAACACCAGACTATTCTCAATCTGACCAGACTCGTCGACGAAGGCCATCGCTACGGAATACCCGTTCTTGCCGTGACGGCTGTGGGCAAAGAAATGGTTCGGGACGCGAGATATCTCGCCTTGTGCTGCCGTATAGCGGCCGAGCTCGGCGCCCACTTTGTTAAGACATACTATTGCGACGGGTTCGAGAAAGTCGTAAAAACCTGCCCTGTGCCTCTGGTGATGGCTGGTGGAAAGAAACTGCCAGAATACGATGCCCTCGAACTCACTTACAATGCGATAAAGCGCGGGGCGGCAGGGGTGGATATGGGGAGAAATATCTTCCAGTCAGCCTCCCCGGTGGCCATGATCCAGGCCGTCAGGTCCGTGGTGCACGAAGGGACGACGCCGAAACAGGCCTTCGATCTCTATAATACGCTCAGAAAGGCCAGGAAAGGCGAAAGGAAATCCGGAGTGAAGGGGGTTGTCGCAAAGAACGAGGGGGCGAAGTGATATGGGGAGCGCGCCTCCCTGCTTTTCAAATAAGGGGGGATTCTGTTAAAATTAGCATCCATGCAGGGACGGCTGTTGCGACTGTGCGTTGAAAACCTGGAGGTTTGATGATGGATTATTTTTTAAACGAAGAGCAGTTGATGATAAGAGATCTGGCGAGGCAGATCGCAGAGGAAAAGATCGTCCCCGTTCGGGCTGAACTGGACGAGAAGGGGGAATTTCCGTGGGACATTATGAAGACGTTGGCCCAGTCGGACATGTTCGGCCTTTTCATACCGGAAGAATACGGGGGGCTCGGAAAGGGCTGTCTTGAACTTTGCATAGCGGTGGAGGAACTGTCGCGTGCGTGTCTCGGGGTGTCGACTACATATGCGGCAAACGCTCTCGGTACGTACCCCATGCTGCTTTTCGGCACAGAGGAACAGAAGCGGAAGTATCTTCCGGATATAGCTGCGGGCAAGAGACTGGTTGCCTTCGGACTTACCGAGGCGAATGCCGGTAGCGACGCGGGCGGCACGCAGACCACTGCAAAACTAGATGGGAATGAATATGTGATTAACGGTACAAAGCAGTGGATCACGAACGGCGGCGAGGCCGAGATATATACGATCATTGCAATCACGGACCGTTCGAAGGGACCGCGGGGGGGGTCTGCTTTTGTTGTCGAGAAGGGGACCCCTGGATTCACTTTCGGGAAAAAGGAAAACAAAATGGGTATACGAGCCTCCGCGACGACCGAGTTGATCTTCGACAACTGCAGGGTCCCGAAGGAAAATATAATAGGAAAAGACGGAATGGGATTTCTGGTGGCCATGAAGACACTTGACAGTTCGCGCCCCGGCGTGGGAGCACAGGGTGTCGGGGTTGCACAGGGAGCGTTCGAAGAAGCGGTAAAATTCGCACGCCAGAGGATACAGTTCGGCCACCCGGTCATTACGTTCCAGGCAATACAGCATATGCTTGCCGATATGGCCACTGCCATAGAGGCGGCGAGGGCTCTTGTATATTCGGTGGCGAGACTTATCGACAGCGGTGCAAAAGATGTTTCCAAAGAGTCGGCGATGTCGAAGGTTTTCGCTACTGATGTTGGAATGAGAGTGACTACTGATGCTGTCCAGATCATGGGCGGGTCGGGCTATATGAAGGAATATCCTGTCGAGAAGATGATGAGAGATGCCAAGATATTGCAGATCTATGAAGGAACCAACCAGATACAGAGAAACGTCATCGGACAGGCATTGATCAAAGAAGCCGCGAGAAAAAGATAGCGTCCATCATGCGTCATCCCCGTGAGCGAAGTGCGCCTGCCTGCCGGCAGGCAGGTCGGGAATCCTTCTTTTCCGGAAAGATTCCCCGTGAGGGTCGGGAAATGACAAACTCAATCGTATAAGTCTTGGAAATGGAGGACGAGGGACTGTGAAAATTGTTGTATGTGTGAAACAGGTGCCCGACACCGCAGAGGTGAGGATAAATCCTGAAACCAACACCCTCATACGGGACGGAGTGCCGAGCATTATAAACCCCTATGATCTGCACGCCATAGAGGCCGGTCTCCAGATGAGAGAAAAAACCGGCGGTAACGTGACGGCGGTTACCATGGGGCCGCCCCAGGCGGAGACTTCCCTGAGAGATGCAATCTCAATGGGCGTCGACGATGCCGTGCTTCTGACCGACAGGGCATTTGCGGGTTCGGACACGTGGGCGACGGCTTATACTCTTGCTAAAGCTGTGGAGCATCTCGGCGCCGACATAGTGATCTGCGGGAAACAGGCCATAGACGGCGACACCGCTCAGGTGGGACCGGAAATGGCGGAATTCCTCGGTATTCCTCACGTTGCCTATGTCAGAAAGATAGAGACTGTCGGGGATAAAACTCTTGTCGTGCAGAGGCTGATGGATGACGGGTTCGACGTTGTTGAGTCGTCGCTGCCTGTGTTGCTCACCGTCGTCAGGGAACTGAACACGCCGAGGATGCCGTCCCTGAAGGGGAAGATGGCGGCAAAAAAGGCTGTGATCAGGAAACTGACCCTGTCGGACCTTGGAGCGGATGAGGACAGCGTGGGATTGAAGGGATCGCCTACCCAGGTCAGAAATATATTCGCTCCTGAAGCAAGAAAAGACAGAAAAATGATGGAGGGCACGATCGGGGAAAAGGTTGAGGCACTGTTGCATGTGCTGGAGGAGTTCAAATGTTTATAAGGGTAAATAAGGACAAATGTTCAGGATGTGAGACGTGCATCGCATCGTGCCCTTATGACGCCATAGTCATCAGGGAAGGGAAGGCCGGGATCACTGAGATGTGCCAGATGTGCAGGGCCTGTTTGAGCGTCTGTCCCGAGGGCGCAATAACGGAGATCAGAGAGGCCTCCGACTCTAAGGAAAAAGAAGTGGGCAGCGGCGTATGGATATTTGCCGAACAGAGAGAGGGGATTATCGCCGGAGTGTCATTCGAACTGCTCGGGGCGGGCAGGAGATTGGCGGACATGCTCGGAACAGATCTCTCCGCCGTACTTTTCGGGTCCTCTCAGACTGATGCGGCTGAACTTTTCCGCTGGGGTGCCGACAGGGTATTTCACTGCGACGACAGCGCGGTTGCATACTTTACTGACGAAGTCTATGCCGGCCTGCTCTCGGATCTGGTCAGGCAGTACAAGCCTGAGATCGTTCTCGCAGGGGCTACGCCTATTGGAAGGTCTTTCCTGCCGAGGGTGGCCGCAAGACTGAGGACAGGGCTTACAGCCGACTGTACTTCACTTGCCATTGATGTGGAATCGAAGAATCTTTTACAGGTCAGACCTGCCTTCGGCGGTAATATAATGGCCACCATACTCTGTCCGCACAGCAGGCCTCAAATGGCTACCGTGAGGCCCCGGGTTATGAAGCGCGGAGAATATGACGCCTCGAAGACGGGCGAAATAGTGAAGGTGAGCGCCGAGGGGATACAATCAAGTGCAAGGGTCATCGAGACGGTCAAAGAGGTTTCAGAGGTTGCTATAAACCTCCAGGAGGCTAACATTATCATCGCCGGAGGAAGAGGTGTAGGCGGCGAAAAAGGTTTCAACATGCTTTTTGAACTCGCAGGGGCACTGGAGGGTGCATGCGTGGGGGCGTCAAGGGCCGCAGTGGATGAGGGATGGATCCCTTACAGGCATCAGGTAGGCCAGACCGGCAAGACTGTGAGTCCCAAACTCTATATAGCATGCGGGATATCCGGGGCGGTGCAGCATCTTGTCGGGATGCAATCTTCGGACATAATCGTTGCCATAAACAAGAATCCCGAGGCCCCTATTTTCAATATTGCCACTTACGGGATAGTTGGGGATCTGTTTGAGGTACTGCCTCTGCTTATAAGAAGAATAAAAGAGGTGAAGGGACAATGAAGGTAGCCTTTGTATTCCCCGGGCAGGGTTCGCAGTACGTCGGTATGGGAAAGGATCTATGGGAAAACTCAGCTGAGATAAGATCTCTTTATGAAGAAGCCGGCAATACGCTCGGTTACGACCTGAAGGAACTGAGCTTCAGCGGGCCTCAGGACGAACTCAACAAGACCTTCCGGACCCAGCCGTGCCTTCTTACAGCGAGCTTTGCCGCTTTCAGGGCGCTGACTTCCAGGGGGTTCAGGCCCGACGTCGTAGCCGGGCACAGCCTGGGCGAATATTCGGCCCTGGTATCGGCCGGGGTTGTCTCATTTCTGGATGCGCTTATCCTTACGGAAAAGAGAGGGATTTTCATGCAGGAGGCGGTGCATGAAGGCGACGGTCTTATGGCCGCGATTATCGGACTCGGGAGAAGCAGGATCGATGAGATATGTCTCTCTGTCGAGTCAGGGTATGTGTCTCCGGCGAACTACAATTGTCCCGGCCAGGTAGTTATCGCAGGGGAGAAGAAGGCGGTGGAGGAAGCGATGAAACTCGCGAAGGAAGCAGGGGCGAAGAGAGCGCTTGCTCTGGCTGTCAGCGCTCCATCCCACTGCACCCTGATGGTGGAGGCGTCGAACCGTCTGGAGGGGCTTCTGAAGACGGTGGAATTCAAAGATCCGCAAGTGCCTGTCGTTAACAATGCAGACGCGATGTTCCTTGCAAGCGCCGAGAGGATTAAGCTGTCCCTTGTCAACCAGCTCAACAGTCCCTTGCTGTGGGAGGACTCTGTCAGAAATATCATAGACGCCGGCGTCGACACATTTATCGAGGTCGGCCCCGGCAAGATCCTTACAGGGCTGATTAAGAGGATAGACCCTTCAGTCAAGCTTCTTAACGTACAGGACATGGTGAGCCTCGATAAGACCGTAGAAGAGATGCGTGCTGCTGCCTAGTTCTGTATCGCGTAGTCTGTCAGAAATCACTTGACGTGGAAGCTCTCCGAGAAAATCCCTTTGCCGTCATTGGTGAAGATCTTTTTGTGACAGCCAGCATATGGGCTGGAAAAGCAGATTCGGGATCAGAGCGGCAGGCGTGTGAAGGAGACGGGGTTTGCGCTGATGTCGCGGACCTTCATGCTGAGATGGAGATGTGGGCCCGTCGCCCTGCCGGTGGCGCCGACCAGCCCCACTGTTTGGCCCTTTGAAACGATGTCGCCCGGCTTGACGTCGAATTTCGAGAGGTGCATATAGATGCTGTAGATGCCCATCCCATGATCGAGAACAACCGTATTGCCGCCGAAAAATAAATTTTTTGCCAGAACAACTCTGCCCCTGTTGCAGGCCTCTATTTTGTCTCCCTCGCGCCCCTTCATGTCGATACCCTTGTGGATGCTGATCCTTTCTTTGTTAAGGACCCTCCTGTAGCCAAACGGGGTTGAGATTTCAGTCGACAGCGGCAAAATGAAGTCCCCTTCCCAAAGCCTGGGCGTCTCTTTTTCCCAGAAGGATTCGAGAAGTTTTTCTTCTCTTTTCGCCCTGTCAAGGTCTTCGGGACCGAGCATGACTTCCTTTTCGGGGAGTGTCAGGCTAATGGTTGGAAAGACAGTGTGTCTGACGATAACGTGAGCTTTCACTGTGGTACGTTCGATCTTTACCGTAATCGGGTAGTCGCCGGGAGGCGTATCTATCCCGAGGGCGCTTATTGTTTCAAAGCAGTCCTTGCCGCACCTTGTTAAGACGAAGGAGTTGATGCCCAACGTGGCCCGGGGAGCTGCGGAATCTTTTACGCCGTCAACTTTGACGACAAAGGCGTCGCCCGGAGCGACCTCGGGCGGCAGCACCTCAACGTGAAGTGCAAAGACGCCGGGAACGGGTACCAGAAGAATAAAAAGTACTGAAAAGAGGGTGATTATAATCCTGTCTTTTTTCATATCCATGTCACCTGACGGACTATTATAACAAAGAAACAATTATTCCATTTCGTAGCTGGTTTACAACCGGACCACCAAGTAGTTGACGAGCGCGACAAGCGTCAGAAAAAGCCCCCTGGTCTCCCTTTGCAGGGGGAGATTTTTATGACACTCTACAAGCCCACTGAGTAGCTGGATGAGCCTGTCCGTCATTCGCTGAGTATTCTCTCAGCCTGAACGTAAGTTGGGAAGTGTGTTTTTTTGCAGCCGGCAGGCTACAATAGAACACATGCCACGGAGACTCTCTTCGCTGTTGCGCCTCCGATAACGAAAGGGGAACATACATGAACAGCAGACTTTCCCGAGCAAAGATCATCATAATAGCCGCTATCGCTCTAGTGGTAATCTTCCTGCCGAAAATTATTTCCATCTACGTAGACTGGCTCTGGTTCAGCGGCCTTCAGCTTGGAGAAATATTTGTGAGGAAGGCCGTCGCACAGGCGCTTTTTTCCCTTGCTGGGTTTATCGCAGGATTTGTGGTGCCTTATATCAGTATAGCGTTTGCAATGAGGGTCACAAAAAACAGGGTCGTGCCGCTGGCAGCTGCTCTCGACACCCCGCCTATCCGGGGCATACTCGACCACCTGAGCAAGCTGAAATTTATCATCCCGGCCTTTTTCGGTCTTATGACTGCCTTGCTCTTTTATGAGAACTGGTTTACTTTCCTGTCCTATTTCAGCTCTTCATCGTTCGGATATTCCGATCCCATATTCCATATAGACGCGTCTTTCTATCTCTTCTCCCTTCCCGTTTACGAGATTATTTCCGGTACGGCCCTTTTGCTGTTGGGTGTTTCGCTCGTGCTGGCTGCCGCCCTCTACGTTGTAAGGGGGGCGGTTTTTATGGATGGAAGGAGGGTAGCGGTGGAGAGGATTCCGTCAGCGCATCTGTCGGTTCTCGGGGCGTTGATTTTTTTCGTACTGGCCTTCAATGCCTATATAGGGATGCATGAGATCCTATATTCATCCCATGGGCATGTCGCCGGAGCCACCTATACAGATGTCCATGCGGTGATTCCTTTCCTCAGGTTGAAAATGATTGCGGCCGTTCTTGCGGGGGTCCTCGTCTTGAGCAGTATCTTTTTGGGTAAAAAACTGCTTGTTGCCGGGACCGTCGGAGCTTACATTCTGCTTGCGTTCATAGGAGGCTCCGTTTATCCGTCTCTTCTTCAGCAGTTTGTGGTGGCTCCTAACGAGCTTGCCAAGGAAACTCCCTATCTTAAATATAACATCGGGGCGACGCGAAAGGGGTTCGGGCTCGACAAGGTTGAGGAGAGAGACATCTCCGGCAACATGAAGCTAACCGGTGACGATATCGAGCGCAACAGAGCGACGATCGACAATATCCGCCTCTGGGACCAGAAACCGCTCCTTGACACCTTCAGCCAGGTCCAGGAGATACGTACGTATTACCAGTTCGTATCCGTCGACAACGACAGGTATATGATCGACGGGCAGTACCGCCAGACTTTGCTTTCGCCCAGGGAGTTGTCGTCGGAAAGCATCCCAACAAGAAACTGGATTAACGAAGTGCTCACATTTACCCACGGATACGGAGTGACTCTCGGCCCTGTGAACCAGGTAACGCCAGAGGGGCTGCCGGTACTGATGATAAAAGATATTCCTCCCGCGTCCACGGCGAAGAGTCTGCAGGTGAAGAGGCCGGAGATCTATTTCGGCGAACTTGCCAGCGATTATGTAATAGTCGACACGAATGCAAAGGAGTTCGACTACCCCTCGGGGGAGAAGAACGTCTATGACAAATATGCAGGGGAGGGGGGGATAAGGATCGACTCGGCTCTGAAGAAGATGATCTTTGCCGAGTATTTCGGTTCCCTCAAAATGTTTCTCTCAAGCTACGTCACCCCTGACAGCAGGGTCCTGTTAAGGAGGAATATCACCAGGAGGGTGCAGGCGGTTATGCCCTTCCTTGTTCTGGACGGGGACCCCTACATGGTGATATCGAAGGCCGGCCGTCTTATCTGGATGTATGACGCTTACACGGTGAGCAGCAGGTTCCCTTATTCGCAGCACTTTTCAGGGATAAACTACATCAGGAATTCCGTAAAAGTGACGATTGACGCCTATGACGGCAGCATGAAGTTCTATATAGCAGATGATAACGACCCGATTATCAGGACTATCAGCAGGATATTCCCGGGAATATTGCGGCCCCTTTCGGAAATGCCTGAGGATTTGAGAAGGCATATTCGCTATCCGGAGGATATTTTCAGCCTGCAAACGGCCGTATATACCACGTATCACATGCAGGACCCGCAGACTTTCTACAACAAGGAAGACCAATGGGAGATACCGGTCATGGGAGGGACCGGCGCCCGGGAGCAGATGGAGCCGTATTATACGATCATGAAGCTGCCGGAGGAGAAGAAGGAGGAATTCATCCTTATGCTCCCCTTTAACCCGAAAAAGAAGGACAATCTTTCGGCATGGATGGCCGCCCGGTGCGATGGGGCGAATTACGGAAAGCTTGTTGTCTACCGTTTCCCGAAGGACAGGCTTGTGTATGGCCCTAAACAGATCGTCGCCAGGATCAACCAGGAAACGGAGATATCACAACAGGTATCTTTATGGAACCAGAGGGGCTCCGAGGTGATCCAGGGAACCCTGCTGATCATCCCGATAGAGAATTCTCTGATCTATGTCCAGCCTCTTTATCTCAGGGCCGAGACAGGCAAGATTCCCGAGCTCAAAAGGGTAATCGTGGCGTACGAAAACCGGATTGCGATGGACGAAACGCTTGATGGGGCCCTGGCCAAGATATTCGGTCAAGCGGGGCTCACCGGGCCTCAGGTGGAGACGCCGGCCGGGGGGGCGCCCGGCGTCCCCAAGGAAGAGAATCTCTCTGCGGAGGCAAAGGATCATTTCGATAGGGCCATAAGGGCGCAGCGGGAGCTGGACTGGGCTCTTTACGGGGAGGAGATCAGAAAACTGGGAGAGATCATAAACCGGATGAACAAATAGTCCCCGACATTGCAAGAAGCCCTGAGTTTCAAATCGCTCATGCCCGAATTTCGACGAGCCGGGAGAAATTGAAGGCAATTGGACATATCTCTATCGTGACAAGAAGCGGCTTCATCGCATTGGCGCAGTCCTGAGGACAAGGAGCCATGTAAAACCTGTTTTTATATCACCCGGGCATCTTATCGATATCGAATCTTCTGTCGGGATTGTCTTGAGATGCCTCTCAGGCTACAGGATCCCCGAGCCACTCAGAAGGACGGATATGCTTTCAAAGAAACTAAAAAGAGGTATTACCGGGTGATATAATCTCCTATAGGAGACGTCGGCAATGGATTTATTGCAAAACAGTAAACATATTGAGGAACTCAAGAGTATCTACCCGGACAAGTTTATGCCCGCAGAGCGGGCGTTCGGTCATATACGTGCAGGAGACAGGATCTTTATAGGTACCGGGTGCGGCGAGCCGCAATACGCCGTGCTCGCACTGGTAGAATACGTCAGGTCTCATCCGAAGGCTTTTTTTGATACGGAGGTTCTTCAGGTGTGGAACCTGGGGGTTACCGCCTACACAGATGAAAGACTAAAGGATTATTTCAGATATAACTCCTTTTTTATAGGTCTGAACACGAGAGAGGCGGTGAACAGGGGGCTGGCGGATTATACCCCGATATTCTTGTCGGCGGTCCCTGATTTATTCAACAGAAAGGTCGTTCCTGTCGACGTTGCCCTCGTCCAGATGTCGCCTCCTGATGCGCACGGTTACATGAGCCTCGGAATAAGCGTGGATATCGTGAAAGCCGCTGTTGAGAACGCCGGGCTTGTTATAGTCCAGATGAACACTTATATGCCGCGTGTGCATGGCGACAGCTTCTTCCATATCAGGGATGTCGACTTTATAATTCCTTATAACGAGCCGTTGCTGGAATTCGAGGCGAGTGCGCCGGACGACATTATTCAAAGGATCGGAAAGTACGTTTCGGAGATCGTTCGCGACGGAGATACCATACAGGTGGGATACGGGTGCATACCAAATGCCATACTTGCCCATCTCACGGATAAGAAACGTCTTGGTGTTCATACCGAACTGCTTTCGGACGGCATAGTCGATCTCATGAAGAGGGGGGTGATAGATAACTCACAGAAGGATCTTAACCGCGGCAAGACTGTAGCCGCCTTCTGCATGGGCCGGAAAGAAACATACGAATTCATCAACGACAATCCGGCCATAGAGTTGAGGCCTGTCAGTTATACCAACAACCCTCTGACGATAGCCGGGAACAGGCATGTGACGGCTATAAACAGCGCACTTGAGATAGATCTCACAGGACAGGCGACGGCAGAGTCTCTCGGCAAGTACTTTTTCAGCGGTATAGGGGGACAGGCGGACTTTATGCGGGGGGCCATTCTTTCGCGGGGCGGCAAGACAATTCTCGCTATTCAGTCTACGGCTGAAAACGGGGAGGTCTCAAGGATAGTCCCCTTTTTGAAAGAGGGAGCCGGTGTCACTCTGACAAGGGGGGATGTGCATTATGTCGTCACGGAGCATGGCATCGCATATCTTCACGGCAAGAACATCAGGGAACGTGCCATGGACCTGATAGCCATAGCTCATCCAAAGTTCCGCCAATGGCTGGTTGGGGCCGCCAAGGATCTCAGTCTGATTTATAAAGACCAGGAATTCATCCCCGGGGAAAGAGGACAGTACCCCGAGACGCTCGAGACATACCGCACCACCCGGGCGGGCCTTAAGGTTCTTTTGAGACCGGTAAAGATCACGGACGAGCACAGGTTGAAGGACTTCTTCTATTCCCTTTCCAGTGATTGCATGTACCACAGATTTATCTCGACACGGGCCGACATGCCGCACGAACGTCTCCAGAAGTTTGTAGCTGTCGATTACAAGAAGGAGATGGTCATACTTGCAGTATTGGTGGAGGATTCAGGAGAAATGATCGTGGGCATGGGGCAGTATTTCATAACCGAAGGCACCCACACGGCGGAAGTTGCATTCGTGGTGAGAGACGAGTATCAGAACAGGGGAATAGGCATGGAACTTCTGTCATATCTTACGCAGCTTGCGAAGAAGAACGGATTGCACGGTTTTACTGCTGAGGCTTTGATGGACAACAAGAAGATGCTGCAACTCTTTGAGAAAATGGGTTTCGTCACAGAAAAAAGGGCTGAAGCCGGATCTTATGAACTAAAAATGCTGTTTCGGGAGGCATGACAGGCAAAGAAGAGCTACTTTTTCCCTGATTTACTTTTGACAAAGGAGTCTATGGAGGACCTGTACTGGGATCTGAGGTTGATGAACCTCCCGCCGTAGTGGAAGGCGCTCGTCCCGTTTTGGGCGATCCTCACAATCTCAGCGTCAACGGATATCCTCTCCGCCCCTGGCAGAAAAAAGGAGCAGGATATGGAATCACCTTTTTGCAGCACCTTGTCCGTTTCGATGAGGATGCCGGAAGTGCTTATATTCTGCGAAGAGCAGAAGAACGTTTCGGTCGGGGACTTGCCGTTCACAGTAACCTTCAAAAGGACCCTGTAATTCTTTCTTTCCTGAATGTCCAAAAGCTGACTTACCTTTTCAAGGAGTTGAAGCGGCCGTATGGGTTTGGTGATGTAAGCATTGGCCTGACACCGTTTAAATCTGTTCATATCAGATTCGCTGTCGGTCCCCACGATGATCACGGAAACCTGCTGCATCTGGGGGTCTTTTCTTACAAGAAAACAAAGTTCATCCCCGTTCAGTTCGGGCATATCCAGCTCTATCACGATAAGATCCATGTTCTCGGACTTGTGAAGTTCCAGCGCTTTGCGGCTTGACATGGTTGTGAATATCATGAAATCGGACCTGTTGAGAATGCTTTTTTCTTTTTCTATAGAGGTGTGCAGGTCATCTACGATCAATATTTTTTTCATGGGTTTTTATACCGGAAGAGGCCTGCATTTGTCAAGATCTCAATCTCGGAGATTCAGGACTTCACGCGACGGACAGAGCCTCCTTATCGGAGTTCGCCCGGACCGCAAAGTAGACATATGCGGTCGTAACCAGGAGACTGATATACCACCAGTAAGGCATGTCAAATCCGGTGACGCCAAGAAACAGCCCTAATACGACAGAAGGGGTCTCAGCCATAACTGCGAGACGCACCACAGCACGGAAGCGGAGACGCGTCCGGAGCGACCGGGCAAATATCAGGCCGGTTGCCGAGTAAAACGTCACCTCGATGAGGTGGTATAGAAAGGAGAAAAAAATTGCCACAGGGTAAAATACAAACGAAGACCATTCCTGAAAGTTGTCCATCCAGTTATAAATTACCCTGCGGTCGACCACGAGACTCTTGATATCCGACAGATCGAGAGTCCTTGCTTCGTTACTGTCAGTCTTAACCATGATGGCCCCTTTAGTAACCAGAATGACTGCAGGTAATCCATTCAATGAAGTGATCTTGCCGGTAGTGTCAATAATAATTACCGGCTTTCCGGTTTTTTCGTCATTGATGTAATAAGGCTCCGGTTTGCTGATTGAGACCTTGCCGTCGGTAATAGTAATGGTCGGGAACTGCCTCACAAAGCGGGGTGCCTCGGTGTTCAGGAAAGTCGAGAGGTTAGACTGGATCTTCATGACTCCCGGGATAACGGACAACGCCAGAAGGGCAAGAAGATAGGTCATACAAAGTCCCTTCCAGTTTCTGGCGACGTCCTGATAAAGCGATTTCGAGAAGAAGGACAAGTATAGCGGGTGGACTATCGTATATCGCTGCATAAATCACCTTTCGAACAGCACAGGGTCGCAAAAAGGGCCTCAGTCATGGCGGCGTTCCCTCCGCATCTGGACCACGGACTGCACAAGCATCAGGACAATCCCGACAGTCAGCGCGGAGTCCGCAACATTAAAAGCAGGCCAGTGATACTTTCCGGCGTGAAGATCCAGAAAATCAACGACATACCCGTGCATCGTCCTGTCGGCCAGATTACCCACTGCTCCGCCCAGAATTAAAGAAAATGCGGTGCGATTATTGCGGTCCTTCACTATCATGAAGGAGATGAACAGAGAGGCACAGGCCGCTATGGCTATAAAGAAAGCATTCCCGAGGGCCTTGAACAGTCCGAATGCCGAACCGACATTTTCGACGTGCACAAGGTTCAGCATGGGGAGGACGCGGATTATGTCAAATTGAGTCAGCCCCGTCCTCACGAAGTATTTCGTGGACTGGTCAAGAATCAGGATAGCCAGGGAGAGCATGAAATATCTCAAATATCCTCTATTCATCATCGGGGCGGTTCACGATTTCAGGAGCCCGGGCGGAGAGACTCTTTAGAACGCGGAGAATGTGACGTCATGCTGTCTTATCCGTCCGCTTAAGATCGATTATCAGCGCGTTTTCGTCGCACTCGGGAAATTTTGGACATCTGATGCAATCTCCCCAGATCTTCTGAGGCAGACTCGACTTCTCTACATCTGTGAACCCCAGTTTCTTGAAAAATGCGGGCTGATAGGTAAGTGCGAATACCCTGTTAATTCCCAGAGCACTCGCTTCAGAAAGGCAGCGTCTGACCAGTTTTCCGCCGATTCCCAGGCGTTGATGTTCCTTCCTCACGGCTAGGGAACGAATCTCTGCGAGGTCCTCCCACAGTATATGGAGGGCGCAGACGCCTGTAATTACGCCGGCGTCTTCGCAAACCACAAGGTCCCTTATGCTTTCGTAGAGTTCGTTGAGAGATCTGGGAATCATCTCCTCCCGCCGCGCGAATTCATTGATCAGCTTCTGTACATCTTTTAGGTCCGAAATTCTAGCCTTTCTTATCTTCAATGTACGCCATTCCTTTTATGAGAGACTGCTTGTTTGTATCCAGTCTCAGGTCTTTCTGCTGCGGGTTCTCAAACAGAGCGGTTACCGAAGCCTCATTCAGTATCCCTGTCCTCGCTACGAGCGCCCCGAGCATCACCATATTTGCAGACCTGGTGTTTCCAGCCGAACTTGCGATTTGCGTTGCGGGGACAGGAACCGGGATAATATCGGTCCTCGTTGCATGTACCATTATAAGGGAACTGTCATAGAAAAACAGTCCTTTCCTTTTAAGGACCGGCTGGAACTTGTCGAACGAGGCCTTGTTCATAACGACGAGGATGTCTGGCCGCAGCACCACGGGGGAGCCTATCATCTCGTCGGAGATTACGACGGTGCAGTTGGCGGTTCCGCCCCTCATCTCCGCTCCGTAGGAGGGGAACCAAGTCACTTTTCTGCCCTCCTTCATGCTTGCGGCGGCCAGCATCTTGCCCAGGAAAAGAATTCCCTGACCGCCGGAGCCGGCTATGATGATCTTTCTTTCCAGTTACCCGTTCTCCTTGTATATATCTCTGTAAACGCCGAGAGGAAATGTATGGACCATCGCAGACCTCATCCATTCCACAGAGGCCTTCGGGGACATACCCCAATCGGTGGGACAGGGGGACAGGATTTCGACAAGACTGAACCCTTTTCCTTCCAGCTGATATCTGAAGGCTTTTTCAACTGAACGCGCAGCTGCAACTATGTTCTTATGGCAATCCAGTGACACCCGTTCCACGAAAGTGACCCCCTCAATCGTCGACAGGAGTTCGGATATCCTCAACGGAAAACCCTCCGTGGCGCTGTTTCGTCCGCCTGGAGTTGTTGTCGTCCGCTGCCCTGTAATCGTAGTTGGGGCCATCTGCCCACCGGTCATGCCATAGGTTGCATTGTTGATAAAAAAGACCGAAAAGTTCTCGCCTCTTGCTGCCGCGTGGATTATTTCGGCCGTGCCGATTGCAGCGAGGTCACCGTCTCCCTGGTAGGAAAAAATTACCTTATCGGGCATGAGCCTCTTCAGCGCGGTGGCGACGGCAGGTGGTCTTCCGTGTGCTGCCTCGAGAACGTCGAAGTTGAAATAATCGTAGGCAAAAACAGCGCAGCCTACGGGCGCGATACCAATTACTTTATTGCGTATGCCAAGGGAGTCTATGCATTCGGCAATAAGTCTGTGTGCTATACTGTGACCACAACCCGGGCAGTACCTGAATGGGGACGGCTTAAGACTCTCAGGCCGGGTGAATATTTTCTGCATGTATGTATCCTTATTACAATGTTACAATTTCGATTTCTCTCGACTGTAAGGCCAAGACCAAAATCCGGTATCGAATCGATAGTTTATGACATTAGTCTAACTATTTCAAGGTCCCATAAAATTTATGAGGCGTTAAAGTCAGGATTTGACGGTCGGCCTTTTACAGCGTTTAACGGGTACATGATGAAATCTGAGGGCCAAGGCTGTATAATGTAGACAATTCTTTTTGCTGACGCAGGGCGCGGAGGTTGAGTGAGAGTTCTCGTTCTTGGAGTAGGCAATGTCCTGATGAGGGATGAAGCACTGGGAGTAAGGGCTGTAGAGGAACTGGAGAGGAGATTTCGCTTCCCGGAAAATGTGGAACTCCTGGACGGCGGAACTGCCGGAATCGAACTACTTTCCTACATCAGGGATAAGGACTATCTTATCGTTATAGATGCAGTTAAAAGCGGCAATGAGCCTGGTACTGTTGTCAGGATAGAAGGTGAGGATGTGCCCGCAAAATTCGTGACAAAGATTTCGCCCCATCAACTCGGCATTTCGGACCTTCTTGCAACGGCCACCATCAGCGGCCACCTTCCACGAAAGATGGTTCTTTTCGGAATAGAGCCAAAAGCTGTCGAATTGGGGCTCGGACTCTCCGACGAGGTCGAGGCCAGCTTCGAAAGACTGATAGAAGTAGTCCTGGGAGAGCTGCGAGATTCTGGTTGTACGTGTGAGAGAGTAGCCGGCGAAGGCCCCGTCTCAAAGAGCAGATGGCGGGCCGGCGGCTAGAGAACTATGTGTCTTGCTATACCCTCTAAAATAGTAAAGATAAGTGATTTCGCGGCGGTCGTGGATGTCTATGGCGCCCGCAGGGAGATCAGTCTCCTGCTTATGCCGGAAGAGGTTGGGGTCGGAGATTATGTTCTGGTGCACGCGGGCTTCGCTATCCAGAGGGTCGAGCAGGCGTCGGCCATGGAATCGCTGAAAGTCATCTCGACCATCATGGAAGAGGCGGACAAGGAAGAAAATCAGTAAGTTCCGTAGCGCAACCCGAAAAAATGTTCTTGACACCCCGCCTTTATCATGATACTTTCTAAGCAAAAGATCTTCACATCGCATTCTTACATGGTGTGAAAGGGGGCTTTGAGAAATTGTCCTTGAGGTCTTACAGTCATCTGCCCGAAGCCTTCCCAATTACAAATTACTTTAATTACCCACCTGAGGGCGAAGGAGGTGCTGCATGAAAGGTGATTTTGAAGGAATCTCCGACGACGTCGGCTCCCCTTATGAGAGGTTGCTCAAAAGAGGAGTATCCAGAAGAGACTTCATGAAGTTCTGTGCATCAATGGCTGCCGTTCTTGCACTGCCAGGGGGTTATGCCGGCAAGATCGCCGAGGCTATCGAGAAGACGAAGAGGCCGCCTCTTGTCTGGCTCGAATTCCAGGACTGCTGTGGGAATACGGAGGCTCTTCTCAGGGCGACCAAGCCGAGCGTCAGGCAGATAGTTCTCGACGTACTGTCGGTAGACTACCACGAAACCATAATGGCCCCGGCAGGAAAACAGGCCGAAAAGTCCCTGGATGATGTTGTGAAAAACCAGAAAGGGAAGTATCTGGCTGTTATTGAAGGGTCTATTCCTTTGAAAGACAATGGAGTGTATTGCTGTGTCGGCGGCAAGAGTGCTATCGACATCGCGAGGGAGGTGTGCGGCAACGCAATGGCGACTATCGCGGCGGGGACGTGCGCAACGTTTGGCGGGATACCTGCTGCTGCACCAAACCCGACCGGGGCCGTAGGCGTGCAGGATGCAATCCCTGGTATTACTGTGGTAAATCTTTCCGGCTGTCCCATGAACCCGGAAAATCTCACCGCGGTGATCGTGCACTTCCTCACCTTCGGAACACTGCCTGCAACAGACCGCTTAAACAGGCCTCTTTTTGCTTATGGTGAGCGGATTCATGACCACTGTCAGAGGAGGGCTCACTATGATGCCGGACAGTTCGTCAGGGAATGGGGCGACGAGGGCCACAGGCTTGGCTGGTGTCTTTATGAAGTGGGATGCAAGGGGCCGGAGACTTTTCTCAACTGTCCGGCTGTCAGATACAACAAGGGAACAAGCTGGCCTGTTCAGGCCGGTCATGGCTGCGTGGGTTGTTCAGAACCGGCTTTCTGGGACACGATGACGCCGTTTTATAAGAGACTTCCCAAAGTCCCGGGTTTCGGCGTCGAAACGACGGCGGATAAGGTCGGAGCAGGCGTTGCCGCGCTGGCCGTTGCCGGTGTTGCGGCCCACAGGATTGCACGGGCTATAAGGGGAAAAGAGAAGGAAGAAGAAAAGAAATAAATATAGTGAGTGCGAAAGGAGGCAGTGATCATGGCGAAAATAGTCGTTGACCCGATCACAAGAATCGAGGGGCATCTCAGGATCGAGGCACAGGTCGAAGGCGGCAAGGTGGCGGAGGCATGGTCATCGAGCACCATGTTCCGCGGGATAGAGATAATCCTGAAAGGCCGGGATCCGAGGGATGCGTGGTATTTCGCTCAGCGAATATGAGGCGTTTGAACGACGGTTCACGCCAACAGCTCCGTGAGGGCTGTAGAGAATGCACTTAAGATAACCATACCGGACAATGCGAGGCTTATGCGGAACCTCATAACCGGTATTCAATTCGTTCAGGACCACGTTGTACATTTTTATCACCTCCACGCCCTCGATTGGGTGGATCTTGTCAATGCGCTACAGGCCGATCCTGTGAAGACGGCCGCGCTGGCCCAGTCGATTTCTGACTGGCCTTTGTCGAGCGCCGCCTATTTCAGGGGAATAAAAGACAAACTGAAGACCTTCGTTGAGAGCGGGCAGCTTGGTCTGTTTGCCAACGCATACTGGGGGCATCCGGCCTACAAGCTCCCTCCGGAAGCCAACCTCATGGCGGCAGCCCATTACCTGGAGGCGCTGGACTGGCAGAAAGATGTTATCAGGATTCATGCTGTTCTCGGGAGCAAAAATCCTCACCTGCAGACCTACCTCGTCGGCGGGATGGCGCTGCCGATAGACCTCAACAGCGAAAGCGCACTTAATGACGGGGGTCTGGCTCTCATCGGCGAGTTGAGCAACAGGGCGAAGAAATTCGTGGAACAGGTCTATATCCCGGACCTGCTGGCCGTCGCGTCGTTTTACAAAGAATGGGCCGGCTATGGCGCAGGAATAGGAAATTACCTTGCCTATGGCGAATTCCCAAATGATACAGTTTCGAACACAAGTAATCTGTGGCTCCCGAGGGGCATAATCAAAAACAGAGACCTCAGCAAAGTATACCCCGTAGACCAGGAGAAGATTACGGAATATGTAACGCATTCATGGTATGACTACAGTGAGGGAAACGACAAGGCAAGGCATCCGTGGGAAGGCGAAACGAATTATCACTATACCGGTCCGCAGCCGCCTTACCAGGTCCTCGATACCAACCAGAAATATTCATGGGTGAAGGCACCAAGATACGAAAATCAGGCCATGGAAGTCGGGCCATTGTCGAGAATGCTGGTGGCTTACGCCTCCGGTCACAAGCGTGTCAGGGAAGTTATAGATTCGGTCCTGAAGAAACTGGGCGTAGGTCCAGCGGCGCTGTTCTCGACTCTTGGAAGAACGGCGGCAAGAGGGGTTGAGACTCTTGTTACGGCTGAAATGTTGAGTGTGTGGCTTGGTCAGCTTACGGCTAATATCAGGAAGGGCGACGTGAGTATACACGACAACAGCAAGTGGGAGCCCTCGACGTGGCCGAAGGAAGCAAAGGGGTACAGCTTCAGCGAAGCGCCGAGAGGTGCGTTGGGTCACTGGGTTAAAATCAAGGACCAGAAAATAGAGAACTATCAGTGTGTGGTGCCGAGCACATGGAACGGCTCTCCCAGGGATGCATCTGGCCAAAAGGGCGCGTACGAGTCGGCTTTGGTCGGTACGCCGGTGGCGGAGCCCGACAAGCCCGTTGAGTTGCTGAGGACGGTGCACTCATTCGACCCATGTATGGCCTGTGCTGTCCACGTTCTTGATGCTGAAGGCCAAAAAGTAACCAGGATACAAGTGGTCTAGGAAAAGGAGGGTACCATGCAGAAGAGGGTTTACGTGTGGGAAGTGCCGGTCAGGATCGTGCACTGGCTGATCGTCCTGTGCCTGCTGGTCCTTTCTTTTACAGGTGTGTACATCGGGTATCCATTCATCGTCGGGACGACAAGCAGACAATATGTCATGGGATGGAGCAGGTTCATCCATTATGTTGCGGCATACGTATTTGTGGTAGCTCTTGCTGTCCGGGTCTACTGGGCGTTCGCCGGAAACCGCTATGCATCGTGGAAGGAATTTTTCCCCTTCAGCGGCAAGAGGGCCGGCGGGATGTTAAAGAACATACTTTTCTATTCACTAATTAGAAGGGAACCCGTCCCCGAAACGGGACATACCCCGCTTGCGGGACTTACCTATCTGGTAATTTTCCTGCTTTATCTCCTCCAGATAGTAACCGGATTTGCCCTTTATTCCCTGTATGAGCCGCAGGGGGTCATGCACTCGCTTTTTGGCTGGTGGTTTTCGGTGAGCACCATACCGGCAACAAGGCTCATCCACCACATGATAATGTGGGCGCTCCTCAGCTTCGCAGTGATACACGTATATATTGCGCTCTTCCTGGACAATGCGGAGAAGAACGGTCTGGTCGGGAGCATTTTCACCGGTTATAAATTCATGGAGAAGGAGGAATCAGACCGGTAGAATACGCGATTCGAGCAGTCAGTGGAGGGAGGTGAATGATAGCGTTTCGACCCCGCACTTTTGGCATGCGGGCACTGAATCGTGACGTACAGCTTGCTTCGGCAGGAATGTGGGTTGCGGTCATCATTTTCTTACTGCTGATGTATAACGGTTTGCGGCAGCAGAATGCGCCGCCGGAATTTTTGAGCACGCCGGCCTTTGGTACTGCCGGCGCACAGTCGAAGGGAACAGATTCCTCAGGAGAGTTGGGAGCTCAAATCTATTACGAAAAGTGCGCCGGATGCCATGGAAACAAGGGGGAGGGCGTGCCCAACCTCTTTCCGCCACTCGTGGGCGACCCGGTGGTCACCGCACAGGATCCCGGCGACCACATTCGAACAGTGCTTTTTGGCAGACATGGGGCTATCATCGGCGGAGTTACATATAATGTGTATATGCCCTCCTGGGCCGGCCAGTTGTCAGACGGAGAGGTTGCGGCGGTCATTAACCATGAGAGGACGAGCTGGGGTAATGACGCCCCCGTGGTCACGCCCGCAGAAGTTGCAAAGATCCGCAGCGAAGGGCTTCATTAGAGGGAAGGCGACTTTCTGCTTATCCTCTGATTCTTTCTCCTGATCCCGCTCGGGCAGTTTGTATATTGATGTAAAAGTAAATTCCTGTTTTGTCATTTCCGGATCTTCACGGGGAATCTGTCTTCGGAAGGATCCCGACATGCGGGAGTGAGAGACTGCGGGATAAGGCATAGTCATTAGTTATGCAGGAAGAAATCGTGCCCGGTATTCATATTTGACAAATAATTCTGCCGCCTTTAGATTATCTGTTGAAGAATCATGACAAACCGAAAGCAGATAATCAGCTGGTGCCTTTTCGACTTTGCAAACTCAAGTTATTCCGCCGTCATCGCCGCCGTTGTATTCCCGGTGTATTATGTTTCGGTGATAGTTGGAAACAGCGCCGGGCAGGGCGATTTATGGTGGGGCAGGGCGATATCCGCGAGCATGGCTTTTGTGGCTGTAACGTCGCCGTTCCTGGGCGGCATAGCGGACTACAGCGGCAGACGAAAAAGATTTCTTCTCTCCTATACACTGTTATGTGTACTGTCCGTCGCAGGTCTTTCCTTTCTGGGAAAAGGGATGGTGGTCTCCGGTTTCCTGCTTGTCACGGCTGCAAATATCGGGATGGAGGGAGGCCTGGTCTTTTATAATTCCTTTCTGCCGGAGATAGCGGATGAAGAACACCACGGCAGGGTATCCGGCTTGGGTTATGCGGTGGGTTATGCAGGCTCGATCCTATCGCTGCTCATGGCCATTCCGCTTGTAAGAGGAGGTTATTACCACGGGACCTGGTTAATGGTCTCCCTTTTCTTTCTGTTTTTTTCGATGCCTGCGTTTCTCTCCCTTCCCCCCGATCGTAGATCCGGCGCGTCTGTTAGAGACGGGGCTGTAAAGGGCGGGATTTACGCCTGGAATACACTCAGGATTATTTTGAAGGGAAGGGAGGTGCGTAAATTCCTGCTCGCCTTTCTTATTTACCAGGACGGAGTCAACACCGTAATTGTTTTTTCCAGTATATTCGCGGCCACTACGCTTGGATTTACCGTAGGGCAACTGATAGTTATGTACGTGTTGGTCCAGTTTAGTGCCCTGGCTGGGTCACTTATTCTGGCCAAACCGATAGACGTATCAGGTCCGAAGAAAATCGTTACACTCTCATTAGTGCTCTGGTCTTTCGTTGCGGTTGCCGCCTTTTTTATCCATCAAAAAATGCACTTTCTTGTACTTGCGGGTGTGGCCGGCCTGGGCCTCGGAACAGTACAGGCAGCAAGTCGCGCATTCTTCACCCAGTTTATCCCTGCAGGCCATGAAAGCGAATATTTCGGCATATACTCTCTCGTGGGAAAGTCGTCCGCTATCGTCGGCCCCCTTTTATTCGGCTATCTCTCTGAGACATTCAGAAGCCAGCGGCCGGCTATTCTTTGTATAGCCTCTTTTTTTATCGTCGGCCTTCTGTTGGTTCGTTCGGTAAGGGGAGGGGGGCCGAATATAAAGAACGAGACTCAACAAAAAGTCTGAAAACCATCATCGGCACTTTGGAGAACAAAGAGCCATTCCCTGAGGCGAACTGTTCTGAGCAGTACCTTCTCTTGCATGGCCGGACTGCGATGGTATACTTGAATATGGACGTTTTTCCATGCTGAACGGAGGGTGTGCTGAATGAAGGAATACGATGTGGTGGTAGTAGGGGCCGGCGATGTCGGCCTCGGGATTGTTTTTAAGGCCCTGGCCGACAATATGCGTGTTGCTCTTATCGAAAAGGGCAACGTCGGCGGCACCTGTGTGAACGTGGGCTGTGTCCCTTCAAAGACTCTTATATACGCTGCTGACAGGGTTATGGAAATCAGGGATGCCGGGAAACTTGGAATAACTGCGGACATCAAAGATATAGATTTTGACTCCGTAATGAAAAGGATGAGAGATGCGGTTAATGTCGGTCGCAGTTCGATCGCGGAGGCGATACGGAGTTCCGACAATCTTGATTTCTTCGGCAGCGAAGGTCAGTTCGTGGACGACTATACGTTGGAAGCAGGCGGGGAGACCTTGCGGGGAAAGAAGATATTCATCGCATCTGGAACACGGCCTTTCATCCCTCCGATCAAGGGTCTAGACGGACTGAAATACTTGACAAACGAGAGTCTTCTTAAGCTGGAAAGAAGGCCGGAAAGCGTCATTATTATCGGGGGGGGATATGTAGGTGTGGAATACGCCCACTTTTTCGAGGCAATGGGGTCGAAGGTAACGTTGGTGGAGAGAGGACCTGCACTGGTGATCCATGAGGAAAATGAAATTTCAGAACTCCTTAAAAAAGAGTTGCAGGGTCGCATGAAGATCCTTACCGGTACGGAGTTGGTCGAAGTCAAAGGGGGAAAGGGCGGATACGTCATTGTTGTCCGGAGCGGCGGTGGGGCCAGAGAGGAATTGGGGGGAGAAGAGCTTCTCGTTGCTGTGGGGAGAAAATCGAACGCCGACCTTCTGCAAGTTCAAAAGACAGGAGTAGAGACCGGCATATCTGGTTTTATCAAGGTGAATGACTATCTTGAAACGAGCAAAAAAAATATCTGGGCTCTGGGGGATGCAATAGGCAGACAGATGTTCACCCACGCCGGAGACAAGGAAGCCGAGGTGGGGTGGCACAATGCAACGCATGAAGAAAAAATCAGGATGGATTTTCTCAATGTCCCCCATGCGGTCTTCACTTATCCTCAAATTGCGTCCGTCGGACTGACAGAGGAGGAGGCCAGGAAGGGTCACACCGTCCTCGTGGGGAGGGCAAAATATTCCGACACGGTAAAAGGGACGGCTATGGTCGAGGGCGAGGGTTTCGCGAAGGCGATTGTCGAAAAGGAAAGCGGAAAGATTCTCGGTTTCCACATCATCGGTCCTTACGCGCCCATACTGATCCAGGAGGTCGTAAATGCGATGATCCATGACAATGATATCACTTATATCACCCGAAGCATGCACATATTCCCAGCCCTTTCGGAGCTTGTAACGGAGACACTGGACAGCCTCAGATGAACTTTTGTTGCGCAGTCGAAAATGCTGCGGCAAGACCGGCTGATTCTCCGCTTTAAGGTTCCATTTCGCCGCACAAGGCAACCGACATACCGAATTACTTCGAGCACTATTGCTTCACGGTAACAAAACACCGGCAGAAATTAATTGAAGATTACAGGTCCTAGCACACTTGCTATAGGATTGCAAGTTACATATTTATTTTGCCGTGATACAATCGACCTCCCTTGACTAACCGCTTCTTTGGGTGTAAAAAGATAAGTAATATCCGGTGACGACGTAACCGGATATTACAGAAAAAAGAATTCCTGCAGCACGGGTTCATAGGGAATGCGGCCGGTGAAGCGGCCCATTGGACTATCAAGTCAGACGGACGAGGGGTCGCGGTTTGTTAATCCTTTTTCACCGGGTAATGGGCGCACAAGCGTGAGGTGGGGTTGAACGGATGAAGGAAAAGAAGAGACCGGTGGCCGAGAGCGGGCTAATTGTTCCAGAGGGTGTGCGGATTATGCGGGAGAATCCCGGCTCTGGAGAGGGGGCCTCAGAAAAGACGGCGGAGGAAACCTTGGATCTGCCCGCTACGGATATTGAGACGAACGAGGAGAAGGACGGACTTGAGGCATCTGAATGGCGTGCAGACGGAACCGGTGTTCCGGTCGAAACAGGATCCCGTCCTCAAAACAGACCGAGCGGCATCGTGGAGGCCGCTGTTACTCTAGGCGATATTACCGTGCGCAATACTGCGGATGATGACCTGCGCCGGCAAATGCACGACCTAAGCCGCCGGGTGAAAGAATTGGATTGCCTCTGCGGCATTTCCAGTCTGGCGGAAAAAAAGAAGATCACCCAGTGGGAGATGCTCAAGGGAATTGTTGAGCTCATTCCTCCGGCCTGGCAGTATCCGGACATAACGTGCGCCAGGATTCTCCTCGAAAACATGGAGATCAGAACGGAAAACCATCAGGACACCGAATGGAAACAAGTCAGCGATATTTATTTGTACGGTAATCGGGCGGGCCTGGTAGAGGTTGGATACCTTGAGGAAAGACCGCACTCCTGCGAAGGACCTTTTCTCAGTGATGAAAGGGTTTTGATCAATGCCATTGCCGAGAAAACAGGTCGGATCATCGAGCGTTTTACGATGGAAGAGGAACTGAGAAAATCGCACCTTGATCTGCAGGTGAGCATTGAAGAACGCTCCTCAGAACTGACAAAGTTTGTTGAGCAGGCTTACGGCGAATTGGTTTACAGGCAGATGGAGATTGAGGCGCTGCTGGAGAGCGCAAGGGCGGCATTGCAACATCGTGAATTCGCTGATCTAGCAAGGATAATATTTGATAAATGCAAGCATATAATAGGTGCCGGGGGCGGATATGTTGCCCTGATGTCTCCTGACGAAACCCAAAACGAGCTGATTTATCTGGATTCAGGCGAACTTGGCTACCACTTTGGTCCTTCGTTCCCTGTGCCCGTGCCGTGGCCGCAGTCAATGACCTGCGGCAGCAACAAGGGGGTATTCCATAACGACTTTAAAGATAGCGAATGCGTCGAATTCATGCTGGAGGGATACGCAAGTATAGACAACGTCCTGTTCTCTCCGCTCGTCATTAGAGAAAAAGCGGTCGGCATGCTCTGCTTTTTCAACAAACCGGGCGGTTTCAGGGAAACCGATATCAAAGTAACGTCGGCTTTCTGCGACATCGCAGTAATTGCCTACAATAACAGCCGCACGCTTACGGAACTGCAGGAGAGCGAGAAGAGGCATAGGACATTCGTTGAGTCGGTAACGGATTACATTTATACAGTGAAGATCAATAATGGCGTGGCTGCGGACGTAAAACACGGCCAGGGATGCGTTGCGGTGACCGGCTATAGCCCTGAGGAGTTTGGGGATGATCCTTATCTCTGGTATCGGATAATTTTTGAGGAAGACCGGATCGCCGCATTACTGCAGGTGGAAAGTATTATGTCAGGGACAAACATACAGCCCCTCGAACACAGGATTGTCCACAAAAACGGACTGATCCGCTGGGTTAAGAACACCGTGGTGCGGCGGTGCGATGACGGGGGATGTCTTATCGCTTACGACGGCTTGATAAGTGATATTACGGAACTGAAGACGGCTGAAGAGGCATTGCTTCGCACCAACAAAGCGCTTAAGATCCTCAGTCACTGCAATGAGAAGCTGGTGCGCTCGCACTGTGAGACGGAACTCCTCCAGGATATCTGCGATATCATCGTATCAGAGGGTGGATACAGGCTGGCATGGGTAGGATTCGCCGAGCAGGACGAGGAGAAGACCGTGAGACCGGTGAAAAAATGCGGATTTGAAAGCGGATACCTGGATGAAATGAAAATATGCTGGTCCGACACGGAATTCGGGCGAGGGCCCGAAGGGGAATGCATAAGGAGCGGAAGGCCCAGCGTAATAAATGATGTCCTTAACGACCAGCGCTTTAGGCCCTGGAAAGAAGAAGCTGCAAGGCGGGGGTACATGTCAATTATCGGCCTTCCGCTTCGTAACGAAGGAGATACTTTCGGGTGCCTTGTTATCTATGCGTCTGAAGCGGGTGCCTTCGATAAAGAAGAGAGCAGGCTGCTTGCCGAGCTTGCCGATGACCTGGCATTCGGCATCGTGTCGCTCCGGATCAGAAAAGCGAAGCGTCTGGCCGAAGAGAAGATAAGTGATCAGGTCAGGCGATTGAAAAGAATCGCCGAGATGAGCGTCGCCATGGGCGGCGAACCGCCCGACGTATTCAATATGATTGTCAGCTCTATGGCGGAACTTCTGGACGTTCCGGTTGCATGTCTGGCGGAGGTGCGTGGCGATGAACTTCACTTCCTCAGCGTTTGGAGCAGGGGCACCGTAACTTCCGATGCGCATTGCTGCCCGCTCAACGTCGCACCATGGGCGATAACAAAGGAAGATAAAGAAGTCCATGTCTATTACGATGTGATAAGGAAATTTCCGGAAGCAGAGTTTCTGAGACTTCACAATGCATTTTCTTACTGCGGTTTTCAGGTCCCCGACAGCGAGGGCAGGGTAGTGGCTGTAACCTGCCTGCTGGATGACAGACATCGCCATTTCTCGGAGGAAGACAAATACCTTTTCCAGATATTCGGGCAGCGCATCGCTGTCGAGATAGAAAGACATGGGAACCTCGCGCATCGCAGGAAGATCGAAAAGTCGTTGAAGGAAAGTGAAAACCGCTACAGGACCTTATTTGAAAGGGCAAATGATGCTATCTTTGTGGTGTCTGCCGAGGGGGAGGATGCGGGCATGATTGTGGATGCCAACCGTGCTGCAGCAGACATGCACGGCTATACGGTTGATGAGCTTATGACCATGTGCATAACTGATCTCTGTTCCACGGAGAGTGTGGAAAGAAGTCCGGGTCTGTTGCAAAAATGTCTGCACGGCGAATTGGTCAAGACGGAACTTCATCACAGGAAAAAAGACGGCGAGATCTTCCCCGTCGAACTAAGCGCCGGCCTGCTGGAGCTTCAGGGATACAGGTTTATTCTCGCCTTCGACAGGGACATAACGGAGAGGAAGCGGTCAGAAGACGAGAGAGACCGGCTGATAAGCAGACTGCAGGATGCCTTAATCAGGGTCTCCCGCTCGAAAAAGGAGTGGCAGGACACTTTTGACAGTATCACCGATCATATATCGATCATAGGTGAGGACTTTACCATTATCAGGGCCAACAGGTCGTTTGCGGAAAGCTACGGGCTCGATCCCAGAGACGTCGCTGGCAATAAGTGCTATAGAACGGTCAATTACTGCGATTCTCCCGGGCAAGACTGTCCTCACTGGCTGACACTGCGTGAGATGAAGCCGGTGACAAGAGAGGTCTTTGACCCTAAAACAAAGGGGATATTCAGGGTATCTACCTATCCGTACCGTTCCCACGAAGGGGAACTTATGGGGTCGATCCACATTGCGAGAGACATTACCATGGAAAAGAAAAGGGAGATTCAGTTGCGGAGAAGTGAAAGGCTTGCATCACTGGGGCAGCTTTCCGCAGGAATGGCCCACGAGATAAAAAACCCCATTCACTTCGTTATGGGCAACGCGCGACTGCTCGGGCAGATATGGGAAGACGTTCTGAAGATCCTGAAAAGGAGATACGACGAGGAGGGTGATTTCAATATCGGAGGCCTTTCCTTTTCAAGAAACCACAAGAAAATAACGAGCCTTTTTACGGGAATAGAGGAGGGTTCGCAGCGCATAAAGAATATTGTTTCCACACTGAAGGTCTTCACGATGGCGAAAACGATTGACCACGAAGGACCTGTGGATATAAACGGCGTTATTGGGGCATGCCTGATGATTCTCGAAAGCCAGATAAAGAGTCACACAAACAGGTTTGCCGTCGAAGTGGAAGACAACCTGCCCCCTTTGAAAGGCAACAGCCATAATCTGGAGCAAGTGATGAGTAATCTCATTATGAACGCCCTTCAATCTCTCCCGGCAAAAACGTGCGGGGTCATGCTCTCTGTTCGGTTTGACAAGCATGATAACGGGATTGTCGTGAAGGTGCGGGACGAGGGGGTCGGCATGGCCGGGGAGGTCATGGAGAGGGTCTGTGAGCCTTTTTTTACGACGAAACGCCAAAGCGGAGGCATAGGGTTGGGACTCAGCATTTGCCGCTCCATAATCGAGGATCACGGGGGAGCCCTGTCCTTCGAATCGAAACCGAATGAGGGGACGACGGCGACGGTGATATTGCCTCTAGTGACTCCGTCGAAGGAGAAAACGTGATGAAAGATTTGACGCTTCTTCTTGTCGACGATGAGGAGCATATTTTACAGACCTTCAGCATGCTTCTGGAGAGCGCCGGTTATGAGAACGTCATTACGATGAGTGACAACAGACAGGTGCTCCCATTTTTAGCAAGCCACCAAAAAGCCATTGTAGTCCTGGACCTTGTAATGCCACACCTGCTGGGCGACGAACTTCTTTGTGAAATCAAGGCTAATTTTCCGTGGGTTTCGGCAATCATAATGACCGCAACGAACGACCTGGAAAAAGCGGTGGAGTGTATGAAAAAAGGCGCCTTTGACTTTTTGGTAAAGCCCGTGGAGCATGAAAGGTTTATTACAACTATAGGCAAAGCGATCGAAATAAGCTGTTTGCAGGACGAGATAGCTTACCTGAAAAGTTCACTGCTTGATGAGGAACTCAGACATCCCGAAGCCTTTTCCGAGATCGTTGCGAACAGCAAAACAATGCGGGCGATCTTTCGCTATGTCGAGGCCGTTGCCGGTTCCGAGCAGCCCGCAATGATTACGGGAGAGACCGGAGTTGGGAAGGAGCTTCTTGCAAGGGCGGTTCATCGTGTCAGCGGCAGGGGAGGTAATTTTATTGCAGTGGATGTGGCAGGCCTTGATGAGACCATGTTTTCCGATACACTTTTCGGTCATGAAAAAGGGGCCTATACGGGCGCCGAAAGAAAAAGGGACGGTATGATCGCAAGGGCCTCCGGGGGCACCCTTTTTCTTGATGAAATCGGTGACCTTAGTGTTGCCTCACAGATCAAACTTTTGAGGCTCATTGAAGAGAAGACATACTATCCTCTGGGATCGGACCTGCTGAAAAAAAGCGATGCACGGATAGTAGTGGCCACAAATAAGGACCTGGCCGGACTGATAGCTGAGGGGCTGTTCCGCAAAGATCTGTATTACCGTCTCCGCAGTCATCATGTTCATATCCCCCCGCTCCGGAAAAGGTTGGAGGATATTCCCTGCCTCGTCGACGCGTTTCTTTCCGAAGCCGCCGAATCACTGGGAAAGAGCAAACCCCTGCCGCCGCCGGAACTCTATGACCTCCTGTGCGCTTATCATTTTCCGGGAAACATCCGCGAGCTCAGGGCTCTTATCTATGATGCTGTTGCGCGGCATCAGTCAGGAATATTATCTATGGAGAGTTTTAAAGAGGCGATCAGAGCCGATCCGGCGGCTGTGGAAAAACAACCTGTCACTACCGACTCTGGTGAAGATGTGCTTGTAAGTATTTTCGGACATTACCCGTCATTAAAAGAGGTGGAAGAGTTCGTGATAGAACATGCCCTCGGTCGTTCTCACAATAACCAGGGAATAGCCGCCTCCCTGCTGGGCATTACCCGGCAGGCATTGAACGGCCGGCTGATGAGAAACCAAAAAAAGGCTCGCGAGTAGCGGCTGCAGTTGGTGACCTGATCACTGGTCCTGCAATGTATCTTGCCCAATAAATGAATCTTGCACCCGTGCTGCCGGACGACGTGCATACCACCCGCCCGGAAAAGTACTGACTTTACAGGCGCCTAAGTGTCCTCCAAGCCAATTATTCCGGATTGGCACAGGATCTGCATTAGTGATAAGTGTCTTGAGGAATAATGTCTTGGAGGCTCCGGAAGATATATTCGGAAATCAACCGGATTCCATGAATTATGCAAGTCCCGGGAAATTAATCAAAAGGAGGAGTGTTATGGCAGGAAGTTTACAGCTCGTTGTCTTTGGCGTAGGAAAGGAACTCTACGGCGTGGGCATTGGCTCCGTCCAGGAGATAGTGCGAGTCCCCGATATTACCGAAGTGCCGGATGCCCCTCCTTTTCTGGAAGGTGTTATCAACTTAAGAGGAAAGGTGATCCCGGTAATTGATTTGAGAAAGAGGCTAAGACTTCAGGGGAAGGAAAAAACAAAATCCACGAGAGTGCTTGTCACCGAGGATGAACGGGGCACAGGAGGGCTTGTCGGACTTCTTGTCGATTTTGTCTCCGAGGTGAGAAAGGTACAGGCCAGTGCTGTGGAAGATCCGCCCGAAATGGTATCAGCCATCGGCGCAGAGTATATCACGGGAGTGGCCAAGGTAGAGGGAGACCTCATAATTCTTCTGGATCTCAAGAGGGTGCTGAGCGTCGAGGATATGAGAAGAACGACAAATAATGGTGATTACAATACTGAAGTCTTACCCGATGCCAAAGTTGCGTAATATTCAGGATAGAAGCGGAGCTCGAATGTTGCCTGAAAGAGGTTCGCTTGACAGCCGGCAGCCGTCCCGGATATGTCGGCTGAATAACTTCGCTGTAGCCATGTCTGATTATGCTAAAGGAGGCTGATCATGCTTGAGTTCCTAAGAAGGGATGTAGTAGAGAGAAATATGCACTTACAAAATCGAGTCGAGGAACTGGAAGGGGAACTGGCTAAGATAAGCAAAAGTAACACCCGGTGTAAAAGCATAGTTGAGGGTATCGCGGCTCCAATGATTGTTGTTGACAGGGATTTCCTGATTACCTACGTCAACGGAGCCGCATTAGAGGCTATGGGTTACCGGCGTGAAGAAGTAGAGGGAAAGATGACTTGTGCCCAGTTCCAAAAGTCACTTATTTGCGGCACCCAGAAATGCACCCTCAAAAACTGTATGCGCACCGGCGAGACAGTAATAGGGGAGACAGTAGCGGAGACAAGGAACGGGATAAAGGTGCCTATACAGGCGGCATGTTCGCCCATTTATGATGAAAACGGCAATATTTGCGGAGGTATCGAGGTTATAAGCGATCAGACAGACCTTGTTGCCGCAAAGTGGAAGACGGATAACATCCTTAAATCTATTGCTGCGCCGATGGTAGTTGTAGACAAGGATCTGAAGATCACTTCTGTCAATGATGCCGCACTGGCTACAATGGGCTATCGACGTGAAGAAGTTGAGGGTAAGATGAGCTGCGCCCAGTTCCAGAGGACCCTGCTCTGTGGGGGCGCCAACTGTACGCTCAAGAAGTGCATGAGCACCGGAGAAGTAGTCGTAGGGGAAACGGTGGCAGAGACAAGACACGGAAAGAAACTTCCCATACAGGCTGCCTGTTCAGCACTTCTTGACAAGGAAGGCAATGTTTATGGAGGCATGGAAGTGGTAATCGATATAACTGAAGTCAAACATCTTCAGAAAGAGGCTGTCGAACAGAGGGAATATCTTGAGAGACAGGTCGCGCTGCTGGTAGATAAGCTGGAGGCTTTGAGTCTCGGAGACCTTTCGACAGATTTTGTTGCCGAACGCAGAGATGAAATCGCAAAAATAATAGATAGTTTGAATGAGGTTGTGCGCAGCCTGCGAGAGATGGCCAATACCGCGAACGAGATCGCAGAGGGAGACCTGACAGGAAATGTGACTCCGAAGTCCGATAGGGACGTGCTCGGCAACGCCTTCAAAAAGATGCTCACCGGCCTTAGGGATATTGTCGGGGAGATAAGGGGAGGCTCGGAGCAGATAGCCTCTGCCTCGACCCAGATAGCATCGACCGCAGAGCAGGCGTCGAGGAACAATGAGTCGGCCGCCTCAGCGGTCGAAGAGACGACCTCCACGATGCACGAGATGTCTGCCAATATCGCCAACGTGGCGAGAAACACCCAGGGCCAGGCCTCTAGCGTTGCAGAGACTTCCGCTTCTATCCAGCAGATGGTGGCCTCCACACAAAGGATTGCGGACACCGCGAGGCAACTTGTCGAGTTGTCGCAGCAGACGAAGAAGGCCGTTCAACTTGGCCTGGAGTCGGTTCAAAACTCCGCAAAAGGAACGAACGAAATCAGCAAGGCAATCAGCCGCTCCGCAGACACTATCGTGGCCCTCGGCTCAAGGGCTGAAAACATAGGAAAAATTGTTGACGTCATTGACGATATTGCCGAGCAGACAAACCTCCTTGCACTCAATGCGGCAATAGAGGCTGCAAGGGCCGGCGAACAGGGTCTGGGCTTTGCCGTTGTTGCCGAGGAGGTGAGAAAGCTTGCGGAGCGTTCGGCTAAGTCCACCAAGGAGATCGCGGAGTTGATCACAGGCATACAGAAAGAGACTCAGGAAGCGGTAAAGTTCATGGACAAATCCACCCAGATTGTGGAACAAGGCGTCGATCTGAGCAAACAGGTGAGCAACTCTCTCAGTAACATAGAGGCCAATGTGGTGGAAGTCGACAGGTACGCAAAAGAAATAGGGGCCGCCACCCAGGAGCAGAGCAGCGGCAGCACGCAGATCGCAAAGGCAGCGGAAAACCTCAGGGAAGTGACACAGGAAATCACGTCGGCGACCGAGGAGCAGGCATCGGCTGCCGAGCAGATTGTGACGACCATGGAGAAGATGAGGGATATGATACACCAGAATGCCTCCGGCACTGAGGAGCTTGCCTCATCGGCCGAACAATTAAGCTCCCAGGCCGACAGGTTCCAGGAGGTAGTGAGCAAGTTCCTGGTAAATGGGGATGAAAGGGTGTCAATTCGGCCGACGGACTTGCATAAACGGGACCTTCATAAAGAAGATAAGATTGCCAAAAGGCATGATGGCAACGGAGACCGCAAAGCCAAATTTGAACGTCATGCAGAGGCCGTGAGGTGATGCGATGCTGACCGACGAGGAGTTCCGACTGTTTACAGATCTCGTATACGAAGAGGCGGGTATTTGCCTGAAGGAAACGAGAAAGGACTTCCTCGAAAACAGGCTGGCTAAAAGGATGAAGGCCACCGGAATGAGCAGCCCTTACTGGTATTACAGGTTTGCCACCCAGACAAGGAGGAGCGAGCTGCTGATACTGCTGGATCTCCTCACTGTAAATGAGACATCCTTCTTCAGAAACGGCCCGCAGATAAGACTCTTCGGGAGCGTTATACTGCCGGAGATACTTACAAAGAAGGCGGGTGACTTACATAAAGGACTGAGGATATGGTCCGCAGGGTGTTCGACGGGTGAAGAACCTTATACGATCGCCATGGTCGTCTGCGATTCCATAAGGAATAGCATTTCTTATGCCGATCAACCGGTCAGCGAGAGGACATGCGTGCCTGGTGGGGGACAGGGCGGACCTGAAAGGGAGGTCAGGATATTCGCGTCGGACTTGAGCCTTACGGCCCTCGAAACCGCAAGCAAAGGGGAATACGCCGGCGACAAAGTTCGCGCCAGCGTGCCGCCCGATTACCTCTTCAGATATTTTGAGTCCACGCCGGACGGTTATAGGGTGAAGGATAAAATAAGGAAGATGGTCGTTTTCGATTTTCATAACCTGAAAAACGACAACGGTATCGGCAACCTCGATATAATCTTCTGCAGAAACGTGATGATCTACTTCGACGAAGTGGAACAGCGGAGGCTGATCGACAAATTTTACCGGAGTCTGAACCCGGGCGGATACCTCCTCCTAGGTCATGCAGAAAGCCTGCACGGCCTGAATACGGGTTTTGAGTTTGTCCATGACAATAAAGGCACTGCATATAGGAAGCCTGAACAGGGAACGAGAAACGGAGTCAGACAATGTCACATTTCGGACATCTGAACGACAGCGAGTTTGAAGATCTGAAAAACGTCTTTTACTCACAGGCATACGAGATTGTGGAAAACCTCCAGGACCTGCTGCTCGTCCTTGAGGCCTCGCCGGAAGACGAGGCTGCGGTGAAGGCCATAAAGAGACATGTGCACACGCTAAAGGGCGACGCTAATTCTATCGGCCTTGCCTCTGTGGGAGGCCTCTGCCACAGCATGGAGGATGTCCTGTCATCACTGATCGGCGGTTCGGGCGATCGGAAGCGGGACTGCGTAGACCTACTGATTGGCGGCGTTGATGCCATAGGCAGACTCCTCAGTGAAAGTGAATCGGGAATGACGGAAACGAAGGAAGATTCAATAGTGGCAAGAATAGAAACGTTCTTAAGAAACAACTGCAATCATCCGTCACAAATAAGTTCAGGGTATGCCGAGCGGGGGCTGGAGCTGACGGAATATGAGCATCTCGATCTGCAAGATGCCAGGAAGAAGGGTCTCACCATATTCGAAATAGAAATGGTTTTTCATCCGATGTGTCAGGACAGGGGCCCTGCCGCATTTATGGTAATCCGGAGATTGAACGATAAGGGCAGAGTTATACGATCGATGCCTGATGTGGAGAACTCCGATATAGCGAAAGCGGAACGTATGATGATCTTGATCGGCACTCGCCTAGGCGCGGAACAGCTGAGAAGAGAGGCCTTTATCCCGGGGATTACGGCTGAGATACAGGTCAAGGACTTTTCTGCTTCACGCCCCGGGGAGTTTTCTCCACATGGGGATCACCTGAACGAGGTGCTGCCCGACCAGCCGAAGTCCCAGAATTGTGACTTTGGGCCCTCGTACGCCAGGAATGAGATACTGAGGGTTGAGGCGCAGAAAGTAGACAGCTTGATGGAACTTGCCGGGGAACTCATCATAGGCCGCTCCATGATAGACCAGTTGGCAAGAGATCTCGAAGACGGTGCATCGAAGGAAGATATCGTAGGCAGGCTGTTTGCCGCGAATTCATACATGGAGCGCACAATTGCGGATCTTCAGAAGGGGGTAATGAAGATGCGGATGGTGCCGGTCAACCGTGTCTTCAGAAAGTTCCCGAAAATCGTCAGGGACCTCTGCTCGGAAAAAGGAAAAATGGTGAGGCTGGATATACTGGGGAAGGAAACAGAGCTCGACAAGGGCGTTGTTGACGCCCTAGGAGAGCCGCTGTCTCACATTATCCGTAATATGATCGACCACGGTATAGAGGACCCTGGGTACAGGATATCTATCGGCAAACATGAAGAGGGGTCGATCACTCTCAACGCTTATCACGAGGCGGCGCAGATTGTCATTGAGGCTTCGGATGACGGCAGGGGAATAGAAGGAGAGAAACTAAGGAAGAAAGCAGTCGAAAAGGGCCTCGTTGCCGAAGACGAGGCCGAAAAGTTGTCCGATGGAGAGGCGGTCAACCTGATATTTCTGTCGGGTTTAAGCACCTCGGAAACCGTGAGCGAGACCTCGGGGAGGGGCATCGGGATGGATGCGGTAAAATCGGCCGTCGACGCGATGAAGGGCTCCATAGAAGTGGAATCTACACTTGGGCAGGGGACAACATTCAGGCTGAGGCTCCCGCTCACGCTGGCCGTGATAAAAGCGCTTCTTTTTGAAGTAGGCGAGGGGCTCTATGCAATACCTGTCTCAACGGTAACGGACGTCAACGGTATTTTGATGGACGATCTCGTGACGGTGGGCGGGAAAGACACTCTGATGCTGAGAGACCGGATAATTTCAGTTATTCGTCCCCAGGACTTGTTCAACGTTGCCGCAGGGGATCAAAAAAGGAAATTTATTCTTATTCTCGGCGTCGGGAGTAAGAGGATAGGAGTCCTTGTGGACCGTCTTAAGGGACAGCAGGAGCTTGTGATAAAGGCGGTGGACGAGCGGTATGTGAAGTCAGGGCTCGTGACCGGAGCTTCGGTGCTGGGAAATGGAAGGGTCGTACTTATCCTTGATGCACCCGCCATATTAAGCAAGGCCGTGGATGATGAAAAGAAGAGGACGGTTGCGGCATGAGAAAGATAAGGGTACTCGTGGTCGACGATTCCGCGCTTATGAGAAAAATGATCCCCTTGATACTAAGTTCCGACCCTGAAATTGAGGTCGCGGGCACTGCGATGGACGGTCTCTTTGCCTTGAAGAAGATCAGGGATCTGGACCCTGATGTGATAACCCTCGATGTAAATATGCCGAGGATGGACGGCATGGCAACTCTCAGACACATTGTTGAAAACTTTGGAATTCCTACTATTATGGTGAGTTCACTTACACAGAAAGATGCCGGTCTGACCCTGCAGGCTCTTGAAGCCGGTGCCTTCGACTTTGTTACTAAGCCGCAGGATGCCATTTCCGTCCATATAAAAGACATAGGACATGAGATCATTGAAAAGGTGAAGACGGCCTACGATAATCCCAATGCGAAATCAAAGATGAAGAAAGTCAGGCCCAGGAGCGATTCGCAACAATCGGTAATCAAGCGAGCCGATAAGGATCTCTTTGTGGGAAAATCCTGCGATGATGTGCTTGCCATAGGCGTATCGACAGGCGGACCGAACGCCCTGAGCTATCTGCTCCCCAATTTCCCCAAAGACTTTCCGGCGGCGCTGCTTGTTGTTCAGCATATGCCGGCCGGTTTTACGGATATGTTTGCCAGGCGACTGGACGCCATCTGCCAGATAGAGGTCACGGAGGCGAAGGACGGCGCGCTGATATCGGCGGGGAGGGCGTTGATAGCGCGGGGGGACAGACACCTAAAAGTTAAAAGGAATCCTCTCGGTACTGTGGCCGTCCTCAGTAACGCGCCTCCGGTAAACGGACACCGGCCTTCGGCGGACGTGCTGTTTCACTCGGTTGCGGCCGAGTACGGCAGTCATGCAACAGGCCTGATCATGACCGGCATGGGCAGCGACGGGGCAGCCGGTATCGGCGCAATCATGGCGAACGGCGGCTTAACTATCGCACAAAATGAAGAAAGCTGCCTGGTATTCGGCATGCCGAAGGCGGCCATCGAAAGGAAATATATAAAGCGTATCGTATCTCTTGAAGATATGGGAGTCTTTTTCATCAATTTGTTCATGAGAAAGGAGAGGGAATATGGAACAGTTGTCCAGTAATAATAGCGGCGGATCATTCACCTGCCTTGTGGCTGACGACTCCCTGTTTGCCAGGAAGAACATCGGGAAAATAGTTTCTCGAATCGGCGGCCGGATGATAGGTGAAGCGGCAAACGGAATAGAAGCTGTCAAGCTCTACGATCAGCTCAGGCCCGATCTGGTTTTGCTTGACGTCACCATGCCCGAACTTGACGGCATAGAGACGCTCAGGAAGATCATGGAAAAAGACAATGGCGCGAAAGTAATCATGGTGACTTCCCTGGGACACAAGGAAATGGTCTGGAAGGCCCTGCGCCTCGGAGCGAAACATCTTCTCAATAAGCCTTACGCCCCTGATCACGCTACCATGATCATCAAGTGGGTCCTTGAAGACGGGAAGGAGGCCGTAAATGCGACATGAATATATAGAGCCGTTTGTGAACACCGCGCTGAGAGTAGTCGACAGAGTTATACACTGCGATATCACCATGGGCGCTACTTCCCTGGTGAGAAGCGATATGATAGACGATGATATTGCCATCCTGGTAAGGCTTCAGGGCGACTCCGACGGCAGCATAGTTTTGAGCATGCCTGCAGAGACCGCGCTCGGACTATGCAGCGCAATGTTTGTACAGAAGTTTGAAACATTATCCCCGGCAGGAATGGATGCTATTGCGGAGCTGGCAAACATGATTGCAGGGAATACCACGAGTGTGCTCAATGACATGGGTTTCGACTTCAGAGTCTCGGCTCCTGTCGTTACCACAAAAAACTGCTTAACGGGGAAAACCCTCGAATTGGAAGCATTCCAGCTGCCTCTGTTCACCGAATACGGGGAAATCATTATTAATGTGGTATTGAGGACGAACTGATGATAGACATGGGCGGGAAAAATGTTCTGGTGGTAGATGATTCGGCATTGATGCGCATGCTGATCTCGATGATCATAAAAAAAATGGCAAAGGGCGTAATTGTAACCGAAGCGGTCAACGGCTTTGATGCGATTACAAAAATGGAGAAGCAGGATTTCGACCTCGTACTTACCGACATTGTGATGCCTGAAATGGATGGCCTTCAGATGGTAAGCACGATGCGCAATTCTTTGAACAAGACAATCCCGGTAGTGATCATAACCTCGAAGGGAGAAACGCGAGAGAGGGAGCTTGGGCTTTTGCGCGGGGCAAATGGCTATCTTACAAAGCCGCTTGATGTTCATGCATTAAAGCATGCCGTCTTGGACTTTCTGAGATGACATGCCTTGACAATGCGCGTCCTTACCGATGAATAGATAGCTGATGCGATATGCGGCGTCCCCCAAAAGGCGGATTCTTTGCATGTAGCTCAGGACCTCCGGCGCGAAGCGCGCGTCGCTATACAGAAGGGGTGATAACGTGGCTATTACACGAATACTTCTGGTGGATGATGAGGATAGAGCATTGGATTCTTTTTCGATGATGCTGGAAAGTCGCGGTTATTATGTGAGGGCGGCCCGTCGGTTTGACGACGCAATCAGACTTGTATCAACGGAGGGATTCGATATAGCCTTCGTAGACCAGTTCCTGGGCCATACAAGGGGACTCGACCTCATACGAAGCATGGCGAATATAGACCCGGAGCTTTATTATGTAATCATGACAGCTAATGGGAGTACGGACCTTGCGGTCGAATCTCTGAAGAACGGTGCGTCGGATTTCATCGACAAGCCCTTCTCCATAGACGATCTGTTAAAAAGCGTCGATTATGTGAGTAAAAAACGGGAACTCGACTCGCAGAAGAAGGAAATGTTGTCTTTCCTTGAATCAGAAATAAACAGGAAGACAGAGGAGTTGAAAACCGTATATCTGTCGGTCCTCTCCTCTCTCGCCCAGGCTATGGAGAAGAGGGATATGGGGACATACGGTCATTGCAGGAGGGTGAGTTATTGCTCAAGATTGATAGCGGCAACCCTGGACCTGAGCGAGAAAGAGAGAGAAGACCTTAAGGTTGCCGCGACGCTTCATGACATAGGCAAGATAGGTATCAGTGATTTTGTCTTGGGTAAGAAAGGACCGCTTAATGAAGAGGAGAAGACCATTATAAGAAACCATCCCGTAAAAGGCATTGAGATACTTAAGCCCATAAAGCATTTCGAATCCATACTTCCCGTAATATTGCACCACCATGAGAATTATGATGGATCAGGTTATCCGTCCGGCCTATCAGGGGAAAATATCCCACTGCTTGCAAGGATTATCGCTGTAGCTGATACTTATGATGCCATTCTGTCAATCAGACCATATCGGTCTGCAGCAACTCACAATGAGGCAATCGTAGAGTTGATGCGCTGCTCCGGCAGACAATTCGATGCCAGTGTGGTAAATTCTTTTGTTGAGGCCAGCAGGAAATATTTCCGGCTCTTTGGTGATTTACTACCCAAGGGTTCAATTTACACGTAAAATGGCCGTATTTGGGTGAAACCTCTGTGAAACTGTCTGTCCCCGGCCGGGGATTTGACGGGGAATACCCTGAGGAGGCGAAGTGGCAATCATGCGGACACAGCAACTCAACGACATGCAGGTAGCCGTTAAAGAGATGAAAGCGGCTCCTCAGTTTTCGAATATCCCGGCGCAGTCAGTTCTGGATGGCGTAGCCGACCCGGTCATGGTCATCGGCTCCGATTACCGGGTCATTGCAATGAATGAAACAGCCAGGCTGGAGCATTTCGGCAACGGGCCTTTGCCCGACACAGTCTTTTGTTACGAGGCCACCCACCACAAGGAGGAACCATGCAGCAGCGTTGACCATCACTGTCCGATGATAGAGGCTCTGACGACGAGGAAGCCAGTCACCTCAATCCATAGCCATTTGACGGCTGACGGGACAGAGGCTGTCTTTGAGATCCTGGCTTCGCCCGTTTTCGACGAAAAAGGTGTCTTTATGTATGTTATCGAAACTAACCGTGACGTTACGCATCGGATGAGGGCAGAGAAAGCGTTGAGAGAAAGCGAGGCCCAGCTGAAAACCGTAATTGATTCTATCAATGCAGGAGTTGTGCTCATCGACCCCGAGACACATATGATCGTCGATATAAATTTGTCTGCCCAGGAAATAATCGGCAAGAGCAAGGAAAGTATTGTCGGCAGCATATGCCATGGGTATATCTGCCCCGCAGAAGAAGGCAAGTGTCCGATAACCGACCTGAGCCAGACTATGAACTTATCGGAACGCAAGCTTATAAACTCCAGGGGTGAATATATTAACATTCTGAAAAGCGCCGCGATTGTCAAACTTAAAGATCGCACGTTTCTTATCGAGAGTTTTGTAGACATTACGAATTGCAAGGTCTCGGAGGAAGCGTTAAAGGACAGGGAAGAACTGCGAAGGAAGAATGCGAAACTGAGCACACTCTATGAGTTCACGATTGCGGCGGGCAAGAATCTCGAAATGGAGAAGCTTCTTCCTGAAGTGCTGAATGCACTCATACGTATGGACCGGTTTGGCGTCGAGAAAAGGGCCGCCCTTTTTCGTGCCGAAGAGAAGAGTTTACACCTTGCCGCCGTGGTTGGGCTCCCAGGGGCCGTCAGCCGGTCCTGCAGCGTAGTCCGGTACGGCGAATGCCACTGCGGCACGGCCGCAGAAAAAGGGGATGTCCTGATTTTGACTCATTCTGAATGCGAAGAAAGACATCCAATCGCGTGCAGAGGCCTCCGCCCACATGGCCATGTCATCTTACCATTCAAGACCGGAGCGAAGGTTGACGGTGTGCTGTGCCTCCATACAGGTCTGGACACGTACATCGACGGATCCTCCCTCGAACTTCTCCGCTCCATCGGCAATCAGCTGGGAGTCGCCGTGGAGCGGTCGCGTCTCTTTGAAGAGATGAGATCCAGTTCCCTGCATGATCCCCTCACCGGTCTGGGAAACAGGAGATACATGAAGATGCAGATAGATCATTATATCAACGCAGCAAAGCGTTACGGTAGGAGACTCTCCCTTGTCATGATCGACATAGATCACTTCAAAAGCTACAACGATACTTACGGGCATGTCAGGGGAGATATGGTGCTTACCGATCTGGCGGCGCTTCTCAGAAGGCAGATGAGGGACGCAGACCAGATCTTCAGATACGGTGGCGAGGAGTTCCTTGTCATGCTGCCTGAGACAGACCTGACTGACGCCTGTATCGCGGCGGAGAGGCTCAGAAGTGCTGTCGAAAGGGAAGGCATGGTCACAATTAGCCTCGGTGTCGCATCCTATGGCGACTTTGTGCAGTCAAGTGATGTACTTATAACGAAGACAGATACGGCGCTCTACATGGCGAAGCAGAAAGGCAGGAACAGAGTGGAGCCGTATTGTCGGCCCTGACGTGAAGAGGACCCCGAGGCATGGGCGAAAGTCGGCTTCTGTGCCTTGGCCTGACTGAGGCCGTCCGGTGCTGACCCCGGTTCTGCCTGCAGTTTCGGCATGGGAAGCGATTTCAGATCTTCGAGAACTCTTTCTCTGACCATACTCAGCCCTCTCGTAACAACACTATCATGCCCCCAACTCTGCCAGCAGCACCACCCACAGCCCGATCCTTCTCCTACCAGGTCGTCGGACGAATGCCCTGCCCAGAAACGTCGTCACGCCTGCCAGGTTCTCGCAGATGAGCTTCATCAGAAACAGCGACAATGCGTCCGTCTCCGGCGTTACGTGCCCGCTGCCCGGCAGCAGTCCGTCTCAGTCAGGCGCGGCGCCATCGCGCTCTTATCCCTTCCACTTCCAGTTCCGGATTTCCGGCATGTCCTGGCCGTGCCTGTCGACGTATGCCTTGTGGTCCAGCAGCTTATCGCGCAGAAACTGTTTGGCGTACGCCGCTCTTGAGCCCAGGCCGGGCACACGGTCGATTACGTCGCCGACGAGGTGGAAGCGGTCGAGATCATTCAAGACCACCATGTCGAAGGGCGTGGTGGTCGTTCCGTTTTCCTTGTAACCGCGTACGTGGAGATTCTTGTGATTTGTCCGCCGATATGCTAGGCGATGAATCAGCCAGGGATAGCCGTGGAAGGCGAAGATGATGGGCCTGTCCCTGGTGAATAGGACGTCGAAATCTTTATCGGTCAACCCGTGGGGATGCTCGCTCCGGGGCTGAAGCGTCATCAGGTCCACCACGTTGATGACACGGATCTTCAGTTCCGGGAAGTGCTGTCGCAATAGCTCGACGGCGGCCAGTGTCTCCAGCGTCGGTACATCGCCGCAGCAGGCCATTACTACGTCTGGGTCGCCGCCCCTGTCGTTGCTGGCCCATTCCCAGATGCCAATCCCGGCCGTGCAGTGCTTGACGGCAGCATCCATCTCCAGCCATTGGAGTTCCGGCTGTTTGCCGGCGACGATAACATTGACGTAATTACGGCTGCGCAGGCAATGATCTGTGACCGACAGCAGCGTGTTGGCGTCCGGAGGCAGATATACGCGGATGATTTCTGCCTTCTTGTTCACCACGTGGTCGATGAATCCCGGGTCCTGGTGACTGAAGCCATTGTGGTCCTGCCGCCACACGTGCGAGGAGAGCAGGTAGTTCAGGGAAGCGATCGGGCGCCGCCATGGGATGTGGTTTGCCACCTTGATCCACTTTGCGTGCTGGTTGAACATCGAATCGACAATGTGGATGAACGCCTCGTAGCATGAGAAAAAACCGTGTCTGCCTGTCAGCAGGTAACCTTCGAGCCAGCCCTCGCACTGATGCTCGCTCAGCATCTCCATCACGAGGCCATCGGGCGAGACATGGTCGTCGATATCGATGATCTCCGCGGTCGAGCGGCGGTCGGTAATCTCGAAGAGGTTGGTCCAGCGATTTGACGCGGTCTCATCCGGGCTGAAGACGCGGAAATTGCGTGACTCGGTGTTCAGCTTGAGCACATCACGGATGAACTCTCCCTGGACCCGTGTGCTTTCCGCTTCCAGGGCGCCGGGCTTTGGTACCTTGACCGCGTAGTCGCGGAAATCCGGCATCTTCAACTCTTTAAGGAGAAGACCTCCATTGGCATGGGGGTTGGCTCCCATACGCCGCTCTCCTTTGGGCGCAAGCTCAGCCAGTTCAGGAATGAGCCTGCCGCTCTTGTCAAATAACTCTCCGGGCTTATAACTTTTCATCCATTCTTCCAGGATTTTCAGGTGTTTTGGTTTGGCGACAAAATCAGTAATAGGCACCTGGTGCGAGCGAAACGTGCCTTCGATAGGCAGGCCGTCAACCACCTTTGGGCAGGTCCATCCCTTCGGTGTGCGTAAAATTATCATGGGCCACTGCGGACGCTTTCTGAACCCTTTGGTACGTGCCCTACTCTGGATCTCTTTAATCTCCGCTACTATCGTATCGAGTGTCGCAGCCAGGAGTTGATGGACTTTCATGGGATCATCTCCTTCAACGAAATACGGCCTGTGGCCGTATCCACGGAAGAGCTGGTCCAATTCTTCGTGATCGATGCGCCCCAGCACGGTTGGACCGGCTATTTTGTAGCCGTTTAAATGCAGAATCGGCAGCACAGCCCCGTCGGTAATGGGATTTAGAAATTTATTTGAATGCCAGCTGGTGGCCAGAGGCCCGGTTTCGGCCTCGCCGTCGCCCACCACGCAGGCAACCAGCAAATCGGGATTATCGAATGCTGCGCCGTATGCATGCGAAAGAGAATACCCGAGTTCGCCGCCTTCATGGATGGAACCAGGCGTCTCCGGGGCCACGTGACTTGGGATGCCGCCGGGAAAAGAGAATTGGGTGAAGAGCTTTTTCATGCCCTGTTCGTCCCGGGATATGTCCGGGTACAACTCGCTGTACGTGCCTTCCAGATAAGTGTTGGCCACCAGTCCCGGCCCTCCGTGTCCGGGGCCTGTGATATAAATCATGTTCAGGTCATGCTGTTTGATGATCCGGTTCAGATGGACATAGATAAGGTTCAGCCCGGTCGTCGTGCCGAAATGGCCCAGCAGTCGCGGCTTCACATGTTCCAGCTTCAAAGGTTTTTTCAGCAGCGGGTTGTCATAGAGGTAGATCTGGCCAACCGAAAGGTAATTGGCGGCGCGCCAATAGGCGTTCATCTTTCGCAGCAGCTCGGAAGACAAGGGCTTGTCCGCTACCTTCATATTGTCCGTTTTCACGGCGAAGTTCTCCTCAAACCCCCTCTTTACCTTCAGTGCAATGTTTTTTTCAGATGCTTTCTTTGTTTTCATAATCATATTCCCCTTTCATGTGCGGGACCAGGATGTAGCAGACTGTTTTAGCTATCATCCATTCCTCGTCAGTATGAATGACGCGGACGGAGACCGGGCTCCCTGCCGTGGAAATCACGCCCGCATTGGTCATGTTCTGTTTTTCTTCGAGTTCGACTCCAAGGAATCCCAGCCCGTCGCAAACACGTGAACGGACCGTGGGCGCATTCTCTCCGATGCCGCCGGCGAACACGAGTGTGTCCAGTCCGCCCAAAGCCGCCGCAAATGCGCCGATCCATTTCTTGACCTGGTAGCAAAACAGCGCGACCGCTTCAGACGCCCGCCCGTCCAGCGTTTCATGGTCAAGCAGGTCATGCATGTCGGAACTGGTCTCCGACACGCCGAGCAGTCCCGACTGGGAGTTGACCATCTCATTGAATTGCTTTGCGCTCATTTTCTCCGCGCGAGCCAGATACCAGACCAGTCCGGGATCGAGATCGCCGGAGCGGGTGCTCATGGGCAATCCGGCCGCTGGTGTGAAACTCATGCTTGTGTCCACGGGTTTGGCTTGATGGACCGCCGCCAGGCTCGCGCCATTGCCGAGATGAGCGAGGATGACCCGGCCTTGTGCTTCTTCTGTTCCGGCCAGGCGAGCCAGTTCTTCCATGAGAAACGCATATGACAACCCGTGAAACCCGTACCGCCGCACCCCCTGCGCTTCGTAGCGGCGCGGGATAGGCAGCAGCCGGGCCACGCGAGGCAGGTCATGGTGAAAAGCGGTGTCGAAACAAGCCACTTGCGGCAGGTCAGGGAAGCGGTGATGAAAAGCCTCGGTCAACAGGATCTCTTCCGGGAGATGCTCAGGATCGAAGGGTGTGAGCTGCCGCAGGTATTCGACCATTTCCCCGGTGATCAACTGCGGGTCGCTGTACTTCGGTCCGCCATGCACCACGCGATGCCCCACACCGGCTAATGGAAGACGACCAAGGCGTTCCTCTATCCAATCCATCAGCGCGCCCACCGCCACCGTGTGGTCCGGCGCCGCCAGAGGCTTCGAAAAGTTGTCGCCGGGGTCCAGGCCTCTCACGCGCAAGGTCGCCTCCGGCAGCCCAATCCGCTCCACCGCGCCCTCCAGAATACGCCGGAGCGAGTCGCCGGCTTCGAACAAGGCGAACTTGATGCTCGACGAACCCCCATTGATGGTCAGGATCAGCCGTGAGTCGCCGATGCGGTGTGTCGGTTGGTCATTCATGCAATCGGAGCTCCCTTCTCGTCAGCCGGTAACCGCCCTCGATAATCACTGCCAGCGCGACCATCGCCGCCAGGACCGATAACTTTGCGGGCGCAGTGGTTGCCGTCTGCCAAAGCAACGCGCCCAATGCGGCAAGACACGCTACGGCCCCGGCCGCTGAAATCCAGACGTGGCTGTTGGTGTGCGCCGCGCGCCGCGCGTTGGCGGCGTTCACTGCGGCGAAGATTAGCAGAAATCCGGCGCTGCCCAAAGTCGAAATGCTCGTCAGGTCAAATGCGTTGGCTGTGAACAGCGTCAACCCGGCAGTGATCAACAGCCCCTCCAGCGGCTCACCCCAGACTTTCCGCTCCAGCATGGCCGGCAATTCGCCGTCGCGGGCGATGCAGTAGCTCAAGCGCGCTGCTCCGTAGAGTGTGGCGTTGATCGCGGAAGCGGTGGATAACATGGCGGCGACTGCAATCAGCGTGAAGCCGGGCTGCCCGAGAAAGGGTCGGGCCGCCTCCGCCAAGGCGTAATCCTTGGCCGCCACGATCTTGTCCACCGCCAGATTGCCCACGGTGACGAGCGAGACCAGCACATATAACGCTATTACGAACACTACCGCCGTGTAGTAGGCGCGCGGCAGTGTCCGAGCTACATTCCGCACGTCGCGCGCGGTGTTAGCGATCAACTCGAACCCTTCGTAGGCCACGAAGATGATCATCCCGCCCGCCGCCAGCTGTAGCGGCGGCGTCCACGAGGCAGGCGCGATCCGGGCGGTCTCGACGCCGGAGAGACCGGCTCCGACAAACAGCAGCAGGATCACCACTTTTAATCCCACGATCCAGTCTTCTGCTTCGCCGATCAACTCGGCGCTGAGAAGGTTCAGACCGGTAATAGTGATTACGCTGAGGCTGATCAGGGCATGTTTGCCGATCGTCTGCCATGCCTTCGGCAAAAACGTCGCACCGTAGCTGCCGAACGCGAACGCATATAGCGACAGCATCACGACGTAACTCAGCCACAGCAAAACGTTCAGGCTGCCGGTGAACATACCGGCGCCGAAGGAGCGGTCGAGAAAGGTGACCGTTCCCCCGCGGCTTGGATAGGCGACGGAAAGCTTAGCATACGAATACGCTGTCAGCAGGGCTACCACACCCGCCAGAGCAAAGGCCACAGGCGTGCCGCCGTGCGCCAATTGCACCGCCAATCCCAGCACCGCGAAAATCCCGCCGCCGACCATGCCGCCGACACCGATGGCAACCGCCGCCCACAACCCTATCTTGCCATCGCCTGCTTTACTCATGCCCAGCTTGTCTCCTTTTGTCGGGAATCTTTCCCGAAGCATTTTCTACCTGTTTGCCTAAGGGCTCGCTTTGATTGCGTAAATGACACAACAAAATAAATATTCAAATAATGGACGCGGTGAGACCTCTGCCACAGGGAATCTCAGGATATATTGTGCATCTCAATTACCCGCGATTACCGCATCGTAGTAAATGTTGAGTTGTCCCGTAAGCACTTTCTGGCGGCTGTCATCTGCCGGCACGACGAAGCTGTTTTTCAACCTTAGATATTATCAGCGCAGTCCCTTCCACTCTATCCGTAACAGCCACTACACCAGCCTTCTTATGGTCAATCTACAATCTTACCTGTTTTCATGGATTTCCCCTTTTGGAGATCAGATATACTCCTCGTTACAATATATCACTCATAAGTGCCCTTGAATACCACATTGTGGCTCATCGTAGATCAGTGTGGGTACTTTCTTGTCTTTTTCGCCGTTCCGAAAGCGAGTTTTTCCAGGTGCCTCATATAAAGGTTGTCCTCAAAGGCAAGCTCGATCTGATCCACGAACGATATGAAGATGTAATAGCGGACTTCTGGATGGCAAGGGCGGTAGCCCCGTTTTTATAGACGCTACGATTTTCCTGCATTACGCCTTTGATACAAACCAGGTATCAGGGATTTTTCACCCGGACAGAGCTGTCGAATATCAAGGCACGTACGTCCGCTCTTGTGCTGGAAGAAGTTTCATACAAGATTATGATGCAGTCAGTCTCTAATTATCTTGAGGGGGTGACTGTCCGGCACGTCAGGGAACTCATCGAAAACCCTAAGAACAGAGGAAAGGTTTTATCTCCTCTCATTGAATACACGGATTACATAAATAAACTGCAGGAAGGGAATCGATATGAAGCAGGCGGCGCATCATGCAAACGAAAACGGCCTCATAAGTGCTGATGCCGCTCATCTTTCCGTCACGTCCAGAAAATCAGCGGCGATCTTATACTGATCAGGCGGGTACAGGTCTCTTTTTGTTGTAATCTCTTGTCCTGTGCCGTTACAGGATGGGGCTCCACTGTTATCGATCGCCTTATAAAAATGGAAGGGTGGAGAAGGTATCTTCCGGCACATAAATGTACTATACTTATTTATCATGATGACCAGAGAGCAGTTCTTTGAGAGCATTACCCTCGTCGTCATTGTCCTGCTGGTGGATTTACTCGAGCGCAGCCACCCTGGATTTGCTGTCGACCGGAAGCGTAATCTTCCGTTGAATATCATGGCGATCCTTGTGGCCGTTTTAGCTGGGGAGGCATGGAAGATACTGTTGCTGCATGGGTTCAATTTCCTTTCCATTGGCAAAGAGCTATCCCTGTCGGCTCTTCGCGGGCTTCCCGGCGCAGTTAAGATATTCACGGGGCTCGTTCTCGCAGACTTCTGTCTCTACTGGGTCCACCGGGCGATGCACCGGCCAGCCCTCTGGCCCACTCATATCTTTCATCATTCCATAGAACAGCTCTGGTGGCTTTCGGGATCACGGACAAGCGCGACACATCTGCTTCTTTTTGCCGTTCCACAGATACTTATCGGCTACTATGTACTTTCCTTTACCCCGGGAGAGGCTGGCGTCGGTTTTTCCATTGGTGTGTTGGTCAATATTTGGATTCATGCAAATCTCTGGGTGGACCTCGGATCTCTTGAGTGGATTATCATCACACCTAACTTTCACCGGGTCCACCACGGCTCGCGGGGCCTCTCGAATAAGAACCTCGGATTTATCTTCACCCTCTGGGACCGGATCTTCGGCACCTACGTCGATCCCCGCCTGAAGGGGAAAGACTTTGCCCTCGGCTACGCCTCAACACGCGGACGTCTTTTGCGAATGATGGTGGGGTTCTGAGTCAAAGTGAACGAAAACGTCGCTGGATGCCCGGAGCGACTCTTATGAAAGCTCTTTGAAGAGAGATGCGGCCGGGCTCAGGGAATGCTTGAGTGGCACGAACATTCCCCGAGCCCGCTCTCCCGTATCCATTTTGCGTCAGCTCTGCAAAGCCAGGGTCTGCTTAAAGAGAAAAGATCCGGGCATGACCTGATTTCAGCTTTAGTCTTCGTCTTCGTGCTGCCAATGACGCTCCCTTTCCCATTCCCTCCATTTGCCTCTCAGTTCTTCCAGCGGTATTCGGCGTTGCCGATGACGTTCGGCCTGCACGGTTACCACGGCGACAGGGGGGTTGCCGATATAAACCCACGGTCCGTTGTACGAGGGGGACACAAACCAGTGTCTGCGATACTCGCGATACCAATTTCCGTTGTAAAAGAGGATGTTCGCCTTGATGTCGGGAATATAGTAAACATCTGTTCCGGGGATTACAACCACACGCATTGCCTCATCAAAAATCTATATAAAGTAGAATCGTTGCCTCACGTAAGGAATCTACACGAAATGAACAGTCAAAATACCCTTCTTGAAACAGGTCAAGGAGGCAGGAGAAGTGGGGCTGACGATGAAAGAAAGGCAGTCTCTGACACGAGAAGTAGCAAAGAGGTATCAGAAGGCACGGAAGAAGGAGAAGAAGCGGATTCTGGATGAGTTTGTTAAGAACACGGGATACACCCGATGCTATGCGT
>JBJKPE010000151.1:0-4260 GCA_046706685.1 Thermodesulfovibrionales bacterium
TTCCCTAATTTCAAGGGGAGCCTGTGGGAGAAGAAGGGACTGAAGGCGATGCGCAACGCTACAGTAACCACCATCGCGCCCACCGGTACGATAGGCATTATCGCCGGCGCCTCGAGCGGCATAGAGCCGCTTTTCGCCATCGCCTTCATAAGAAAAGTGATGGAGGGCTCTGAACTTATGGAGGTGAATGAGCTTTTCCTTGAGATGACGAAAAGGGAAGGGTTTTACAGCAAGGCCCTGATGGAAGAGATAGCACGGAGAGGTTCTGTCGCGAAGATCAAAGAGGTCCCCGCAGGAGTGAAAAGACTCTTCATGACCGCACTTGACATCAGCGCGGCATGGCATGTAAAAATGCAGGCTGTCTTCCAGAAGCATACTGATAACGCTGTGTCGAAGACGATAAACCTTCCAAACGATGCGACAGTCGCGGATGTGGAGCAGACAAACAGCCTGGCATACAAGCTCGGCTGTAAGGGCATCACGGTCTTCCGTTACGGGAGCAGGAGGGAGCAGGTGCTTTCCGTGGAAGACCGGCCGGAGATGAGCAGGGAGAAAGGGTTCCTGAAAGTGAGCAATGAGTATATAGGCGAATGCAAGCTATGTTCGGTATGACCGGAAAGAGGGCATCGTGAGTGAGTGTCAGTTCTTTCAACTGCGTCTGTTTAAGATGAAAAAAAAAGCCGGCCTGAAGGCCGGCAGTAGTGGTCCTTTCGCAATCAACCGCCGATCGAGATCTTTCTGGTTTTGCCTTGTGCCTCCAAGGTCCTGGGAAGCCTTACTTCCAGAACGCCGTCTTCCATACTGGCCTTTATTTTCTCAGTGTCTATGTCGTAAGGAAGCTCGAATCTCCGGAAGAAGGAACCGTGCGAACGTTCATACCTGAAGTAATTTTCCTTTTCTACCTTTTCCTCTCTCTTCTTTTCGCCTGAAATTGTCAATACGTTTTCACTCAGCGAGATATCGACGTCCTCCTTCTTCATGCCCGGCAAATCAGCTTTCATGACAAGAACTTTGCCGTCGTCATAGATGTCGACATGGGGCAGGCTCGTTTCGAATTCCTCAATGCCGCCCAACTGCGGCCACATTGAAGACCTCAACATCGAGAAAGGCCTCCTCCAGGCTTGGTCAAACCATCTTTCCACCTCCTCAAAAGGCGCAAGATGTCTCGGTCTCTCGGTCTTTACGAGTTCTTTCGTCTCTCTGACCGCCATAAATCTCACCTCCTCGAAAGGGTTTCTCTCTGATCCACCCTCTTCTATTTTTAATATATTCTTATATAAGAATATATGCAAACATAATTAACGCGTTTTAGCTATAAGTTGCCGACTCCTGGGGGAATCAGGGGGGAATATCGGCCATTTTCTTCTATTTTTGTTTATTCTCGCTGAGAAGGAGTCAATCTGAACATGCAAAAAGGGGTCGGGAGCAAAAGGTCAATTTTAATGCAGTTTTCTCACATGAAACTTGCGAAATTTCTTTCTCTCAGGAGCTTCTCAATCTCTCTTCTCACTTCTATCCATACGGGATGGACCGAACAGCTGCCGCTAAGACTGCAGACCGACTCGTCAAGTGCACAGGCATTCATGGCCACGGGGCCCTGAATTACCTCAATGACGTCAAGAAGGCTTATCTGCTCCGGCGCCCGCGCTAGTTCGAACCCTCCCTTGACCCCCCTGTAAGACCTGACGATACCGGTCTTGCTCAGCTTCTGCAGGATCTTTGCCAGAAAGCTCTTGGGAATGGACTTCTCCCTCGATATCTCATCGACCATGGTTACGGAGCCGCGCTTCCCCGCAAGGTAGAGCACGCACCTTATGGCGTAATCAGTTTCCCGTGTGATCTGCATGCAGTTGTTTCCTAAGGGACGGGCAAAAAACCCGTCCCTTATATTATACCTTTTTAGTATGCTTCAATTTCAGGAACGTCGTCGGGTCCTATTTTGTTCCCGAAGATACGATAGGTCCATACCTGGTAAGCGATCACGATCGGGACAAAAACCAGAGCCACTCCGGTCATTATCTTCAATGTGTATACGCTTGATGAGGAGTTGAAAATGGTGAGACTGTACTGCGGATCCATGCTGGAGGGTATAAGGTTGGGGTAGAGTCCGATTACGCCTGTGAACGTAACCATTACGATGGTCAGACAGGAGGAGTAAAGGGCCTTCAGGTAGGCGCCCTTCGCAGCAAATATCCTGATGCCCAGAAGCGAAAGAACCGCAAGGAGCGGAACGGCGATCAATGCGGGCATGCCGAGATAATTATCGTAGAGGCTGGTTGCAAAGTAGGTAAGCCCCAGGAACGCCACTGCGGCCGCCAGCAGGAAAATCCAGAGGCCTTTTGAGACCCTGGCTGCGCGGTCGCTCACCGGGCCGGAGGTCTTAGCCGATATGTAGAGAGACCCGTGTACCAGGAACAAAAGAACAAAAAAAACTCCCGTGAGTAAGCCGTATGGGTTCAGCAGGCTGAGCAGCGATCCATGATAACCTGCCCCATCCATGGGAAGGCCTTCAAAGATATTCCCGAAGGCGACTCCGAAAAGCAGGGCGGGCAGGAGACTGCCTACGAACAGGGCCGCATCCCATCTCTTTCTCCAGCTTGGGCTGTCGACCTTTCCCCTGAATTCGAGCGCTACGCCGCGCACGATCAGCGAGAAGAGAATAAGCAGGAGCGCTGAATAGAGATAGCTGAACATGAGCGCGTAGGTGCCGGGGAAAGCGGCAAATGTTGCGCCGCCGGCAGTCAGCAGCCATACCTCATTGCCGTTCCATACCGGCCCGATTGCGGTCAGTATCTGCCTCTTTTCACTTTCTTCCCTGCCGAGAAATCCGCTGAGAATTCCGGCGCCCAGATCGAAGCCGTCGAGCATAAAATAGACGGCCCACAAAACACTCCATAGGATGAACCAAATGACCTGAAATTCCATGTTACACCTCCTGTTTGCCTGCCGCGTCCGCAGCGGGGGTCATTCCGTGAGCAATACCGGCGGCATAGGCCGCGTCGAACGACGGCACGAGAGCAGCCTCGGGTCCCTTCTTTGCGGAAGTTGATAGAAGATAAATGTCCACAACGGCCAGAAACCCGTATAGAAGAGTAAAGCCCGCCAGCGAGGTCCAGACCTGAAGCGGCGAGACCGATTTGGAGACGGCATCAGACGTTTTCAGGACCCCGTATACGATCCACGGCTGTCTGCCCACTTCCGCGACGATCCAGCCCAGCTGACCGGCAATATAGGGCAGGGGCAGGGCATATAACATTAATCTCAGAAACCCCGGATGTGCCTCCAGTGTGTCTCTTTTAGAAATTGCGAAGGCGATGAGAGTAAGGATCATGAAGAGCATGCCCAGGCCGGCCATCGCCCTGAAGCTCCAGAAGGTAGCCGAGACGGGCGGCCTGCTGTCCTTCGGAAATTCCTTCAGACCCGTGACCTCGGCACTGCCCGATCCGAAGGCCAGATAGCTGAGCATCTTGGGTATTCGTACGGCCTCTACCGAGTTTCGCTCGTTGTCAGGGTCCGGTACCACCAGGAGATTGTAAGGGGCGGCGGTCTCGGTATTCCAGACAGCTTCCATAGCGGCAAATTTTGCAGGCTGGGTCTTCGCGACCTCGGCAGCGTGAAAATCTCCGACGAGGAACAGAAAGATGGTACTGAGGAGGCCGAAGGCGGCCGCCATTGCAAAAGATTTCTTGAAGAAAGTTGTCTCGCTTTTTTTCAACAGGTGGTAGGCGGATATGCCCATCACAAAGAACGCCGCGACCACGTACCCCGAAAGGACCGTATGGGCAAACTTCAGAAGCCCGTATTTGTTGGTGAGCATGGCCATGAAATTGACCATCTCCGCCCTGTTGTTCCTCAACACGAAGCCGACCGGGTGCTGCATCCAGCCGTTGGCCAGCAGGATCCACAGAGCGGAAAGATTCGTGGCGATTGCAACCATCCAGATCGTAACCGCGTGGGCCTTCTTTGATAGTTTTTTCCAGCCGAATATCCAGATTCCGATAAAGGTAGACTCCAGAAAGAATGCCATTGTCGCCTCAATGGCCAGCGGCGCGCCGAATATGTCGCCGACGTATTTTGAATATTCCGCCCAGTTCATTCCGAACTGGAATTCCATCGTGATCCCCGTCACGACGCCGAGGGCGAAGTTGATAAGAAACAGCTTGCCCCAGAACCTGGTCATCCTCAGATATGTTTCGTCTTTTGTCCTGACATATCTGGTTTCCATGTATGCCGTCAGTATCGAAAGACCGAGAGTGAGCG
>JBJKPE010000152.1:0-3263 GCA_046706685.1 Thermodesulfovibrionales bacterium
GTTTTTCATGGCCGGAGCAGCGACGGTGTTGATGAAAAGCGAAAATCCGCCGAAACCGAAGCCTGCGATAAACCCGTGCACAATGGTCCATCTCACCGGTGGTGCCGACGGGGTGCCGGCAGCCTCCCCGTGGCGTGTTGTCAAAACCTGTGTCGAACTTTCCATATCGCATTCCTCGCCGTGGCAATGCCCGAAAAGATGGAAGTGGGGATAGAGGTTCCTCTTCAGGACGACGGCACCAGCGACGCACATCGTGAGGCCCACGATCATGTTGACATAGCCGTTCACCGTCGGTGAAAGCAGGAACGGGGCAAGGGCCAGATAGGCTACTTCAGAGAGAATCATCCGCTGGAAGGTAAATGCCGCGGAGAAATAAAGCCCGGCCTTCATCCCTTCCCTCCCGCCTGCGCCGCCGATGGCATAACTGAAGGTAATGGGCCACGTGTGCTCATCCGGCAGAATTCCGTGAAGCAGGCCGAAAAAAAGAGAATATACGAGCGCCGCCGCCGGTGTCACAAAAAGGACCTCTTATTTTTCTCTATTTCCCTCTCTCCATTCGGTGTGGAAAACGCCTCTTTCGTCCACCCGCTCGTAAGTATGGGAGCCGAAGTAGTCGCGCTGCGCCTGGATCAGGTTTGCAGGCAGCCAGGCGCTCCGGTAGCTGTCGAAATATGCCAGGGAAGCGGCCATGCCTGGCAGCGGGATGCCCAGTTCGACCGCCGTGGTTAGGACCGCCCTGAGGGCGTCCTGTCGCGTCAGCACTTCCTGGCTCAGATGGGGGTCCATCAGGAGGTTGGGAAGGTCCGGCTTGGCCCGGAAGGCGGCGCGGATATCTTCCAGCAGGAGCGCCCTGATGATGCAGCCCCCGCGCCAGATGCGCGCCACCTCCTGCAGATCGAGCCCGTAGTTATAAGCCGTCGAAGCCTTCCCCAGAAGGGCCATGCCCTGCGCATATGTCAGGACCATCGAGACATAAAGGCCGTCCCGGAGCTGGTTCAGGGCCGCCTCTCTGTCGCCGTGGAACGAGTTGTCAGGCCCATCGAAAAGCTGGCCCGCAGCGGCGCGTTCACTCTTCAAGGCCGACATATCCCTCATGGATACCGCTGCATCGATGGTTGGTACCGGCACCTGAAGCTCCATGGCGTCCTGCGACGTCCATTTGCCCGTCCCCTTCTGTTTGGCCTCGTCGAGAATAACATCGATGAGTCTCTCGCCGGTCTTCTCGTCGACCCGCCGGAATATCTCGGAAGTGATCTCGACAAGATAGCCGTTGAGTTCAGTCTTCATCCATCTTTCGTAGATATCGCGCAGTTCGTCGTTCGACAGACCCAACCCCCGTTTCATAAAGTCATAAGTCTCGGCGATGAGCTGTATTAACCCGTATTCGATGCCGTTATGCACCATCTTGACATAATGGCCGGCGGAACCGGGCCCGAGAAAGGTGACGCAGGGTTCTCCGCCCACGCTTGCGGCCACCGCTTCAAACAGGGGCTTTACCCTGTCATATGCCTCCTTCGGCCCGCCCGGCATCATGCTTGGACCGTGGCGGGCGCCCGACTCGCCGCCCGAAACTCCGACACCTAGAAACTGGATGCCCTTTCGGGAAAGCTCCCCTGAGCGCAGATTGGTGTCCGTGAAATGTGAATTCCCAGCATCGATGATCAGGTCGCCCTGTTCGAGATAGCGAAGAACCGAGACAATTACTGAGTCCACTGCCTGCCCGGCCGGCACGAGCATCATGACTACCCTGGGCCGCCGCAGGCTACCGATAAAATCCTTCACGTTGTCGGCGCCGTAGATCTCCCTGTTTTCCGCCTCTTTTCTGAGGGCCCCGACCTTGCCAAGGTCCCTGTCGTAGCCGGCCACGGCGTATCCGTGGTCCGCCATGTTCAAAAGAAGGTTCCGGCCCATGACGCCGAGGCCGACCATTCCGATTTCATATTGCTGACTCATCTCATCACTCCTTGAATGACATATTTCCCCGCTGTTGACCGTCACGCGCAAAGCGGTCTTAAAAGCCGCAAAAAAGTACAAGTTTACCGCAGAGACGCAAAGTTCGTCGGAATCTGTTTGCCCGCTGCCTGTCTGTTACTACAGTACATGCTAACACCGTTAACGCCGCGCTGCAACAGCATTAATCGCATCCGAGCCGGTTGGCGGTCCGCTTCAGACCGCAAAGGCGAGGGGTTCCCCCTCACCGGCGTTTGTATGAACCCTAATGAGCCGCAATGACGGGTTACATGATTTGAAGGCAACTCAGGACAAGCTTAAAATGATGGCGATAAGAGACCCGCTCGCGGGTGTATATAACAGGAATTTTTTTAATGAAATAATCGCCAATGAAATCAACAGGCCTTTGAGATCACTGCAAAACCGGTCAACATCTGAGGTCTTGTGGAAAAAGACATCCTCGTCGCCCTCCAGACGACTTTATGGCCATTGACCTTAGGATTATCGGTTATAATACCTAGCGTGGGAAAAGCAGTTTGGGCATGGATCTGAAAGAAACGATAATATCATCTTTTTTCTTCCACCTGATTCTATTGTTGTCCATGCTCGCCCTGTCGAGTTTCACTGGCGGATTCCCGGGGAGCCCCGACAACATCGTCTCGGTCAACCTTACCGCTGAAAATAACAATGATCTGCCTGCTAAGGGGACCAACTCTGCGGATGAAACACACCGGCCCTCCAGTCCGCCTGCCGCTGCGGAGACAGGCAAGTCGGAACAACCCGTAAACAGTCCTGCCGCGGAACCAAAAAAAAATCCGAAGCCCGCGGACGAACCCATAACCGAGACCGCCCCGGCTCAAATTGAAAATGCCGAAAAACTGCCCACCGGGGGCGATGGTTCTGACAAATTGGAGGCCTATTACCAATTCATCATGCTTCACAGGAAAGTCTTCGGGCAGAAGGCCGGGGCCAGAGTAAATAAGCTCATAGGCGAGGCACTCAAGGTAAATACGCGAAGTTTCTACGGCGGCACAGCCACAGTCAGTTTGGAGTTTGGATCGGCAGGTGAGTTGACCAGGGTCGTTGTCGATTCAGAGTCACCTGAATTAAAGGCCTTCCTTGAAGAGGTCGGCTGGTATGATGTACCCGCACCGGCTGCGTATCTTGGACATACTGTGCAGATAGAATTTACTGTGCTTGAGGGGTATTTAAGTTTCAGGATAAACACAGTATGAGATATGCTTTACCCGCACGCTGCATGGCGGCTTGAGGCCGCCGGCTCATGCACGACAATTTATGAAGAACCCCGCAAA
>JBJKPE010000153.1:0-6407 GCA_046706685.1 Thermodesulfovibrionales bacterium
CTTGTGAGGCAACGAATTCCATTTCGTGTAGATTTTTACGTGAGGCAACAGGGAGGTCGTTCCAGAAAGCATGTAAAATCAAAAACTTATCCAATTATGCATCATAGAAAGGGACATTTGATAAGACAGGGTAGCTATAGGATAGCTAAGAAAAGCCTGGCAAGGAATCAACCTCCCTTCTTTCCGCTCGTAACTCCTTGTTTTTATTGGTGCCGGAGACCGGACTCGAACCGGTACGCCATTGCTGACGAGGGATTTTAAGTCCCTTGCGTCTACCAATTCCGCCACTCCGGCTATCTGGAATGGACTCGTACTAAGATACTAAATAAGCGGGGGAAAAGACAATTGGAACCGCATGGTCCCCGCCACGAACATCACTTCTCAACAAAGGCGGGCGGGTGTGCGGAAAAAGATCCATATCCTGCGCGACCCCGCAAATTACCCCGGGACACCTGAATACGTTCTGCAGAAAACCGCAGACGCTGATTCTGCGGTTTCCGTGATCAGAATAAATTATGTCGCCATATATGGGCTTTTTATGCATGCCCACCCGCCTTCAACATGGTTACCGGGGAAAGCCATCTTGCCCCATCACATCTTCTCCGGCGCCGAAACACCCAGAATAGACAGAGCGTCGCCCAGAACGATCTTTACCGCCCTGCAGAGCGCCAGCCTCGCCATCGTCGTATCCTTGTCGTCGGAGATGACTTTGTGCCGGTGATAATAAGGATGGAACATCCCGGCCAGTTCCTGAAGGTAGAACGTGATCCTGTGCGGCTCGAAGGCACGGGCCGCGCCTTCAAGCATCATTGGGTAGACGAGGAGCTTTTTTATAATCGACAGTTCCTCCGGCTCCGACAACGGGGCAAGGTCACACTCCTCCAGACTGCCTGTATCCAGACCTTTGTCCGCTGCGTTACCGAAGATGCTGTTTATCCTCGCGTTTGCATACTGCACATAATAGACCGGGTTTTCGGCCGACTGCGCAGTGACCACGTCTATATCAAAATCCAGATGGCTGTCCGATTTTCTCGTAAGGAAGATGAACTTGGTGTTGTCGGCCCCCACAAGGTCCACCACTTCGCTCAACGTAACAAATGTACCGGCCCTTTTCGACATCTGAAAGGGTTCCCCATGTTTGAGGAGGTTCACCATCTGCACGAGTATCACGCGGAACTTCGAACTGTCGTATCCAAATGCCTTCATCATGGATGCAACCCTGGGTATGTACCCGTGATGGTCCGCTCCCCAGACATCTATAATGACGTCATATTCCCGGTCGAGTTTGTCTTTGTGGTACGCGATGTCGGATGCAAAGTAGGTATACTGACCGTCTTTCTTTATGACAACCCTGTCCTTGTCGTCGCCGAAATCGGCCGACCTGAACCAGACAGCCCCGTCTTTATCGTATATAAGCCCCCTCCGCTTCAGTTCTTCTATCGCCTGCGCCACTTCTCCCTTCTCGTAGAGCCCTTTTTCACTGACCCAATTCGTGAATTCCTTGATCTTAAAAGACGAGAGATCATTCTTTATCAGCCTCATCATCCTGTCGTAGGCCCAGGCCGAAATCTCCCTTTCGCAGTCTGCAAAAGGCGTGTCCCTGTATTTTTCCCCCGCCTCTTCAAGTAGCTCCGAAGCCTCTTCTTCTATGTACTGGCCGCGATATCCCTCTTCAGGGAAAGCGGTTTCGACGCCAAGAATCTGCTGATACCTGGTATAAATCGACAGGCCCAGCAGCCTCACCTGACGGCCTGCATCGTTTATGTAATACTCTCTCTCGACCCTGAACCCTGACTCCTCCAGAAGGTTGCAGAGGGCGTTGCCGACAGCGGCCCCTCTTGCATGACCTATGTGGAGCGGCCCGGTCGGGTTGGCACTCACGTATTCGACGAGTACTCTGGAGCCGTGGCCGACGTCCTCCCGCAAACAGGCCCTGTCGCCGAGAAGAAGATGCCTCAGGGACGCGTAGAGGTATTCCTTAGTGAAGGTGATATTGATAAATCCAGGCCCGGCGATTTCCACCTTATCGAAGATGCTTATGCTTCTCAGGGTCTCGACTATCTCCTCGGCGATCTTTCGGGGAGACTTCTTCAGCGATTTTGCAAGACCCATCGCCACAGGAGTCGAGATGTCGCCAAAGGCTTCAACCTTCGGGATCTGGACGTCTATTTCCGGAACAGGCGATATGCCCAGCCCGCCGAGAGAATCCTGGAATATTCTGACAATGTCTTTCTTCATAAACTTTAACCGGGTTTTTAAGTTTAAACCTTAGAGTCGCATAAATTCTACAAAAAGAAGGGGGTGTGCAGAAAAAGATCCATGTCCCTGATTCCCCGAAAGACATGACGCCACAGAGACTACCCTTTTCTCTCGAAAGCCTTCCCTCCGACCAATACAAACACCAAAGCGGCGACGGCTATAACCGATACATCCGCAGCCAGAGTAAAATCAGCGCTCATCGCCCCAGTTTCGAGCGGGAAGATCAGATGCTTGAGGGCGTCGATGCCGTAAGTAAGAGGGTTCACCCGCGTGAATAACTGCAATATGGAAGGCATGAGTTTGACTGGATACATGGCCCCGGAAAGGAAAAACATCGGCATCACGATGAAATTCATGATTACGCTGAAGCTTTCGTAGCTCTCATAAAACGTCGCAAGGACGATCCCGAAGGAAGCGATGGAGAAGGCGAGGACCGAACAGACCGCAAGACAGCCGATGATCTGGAAAAAGCCGACGTGCAGGCCGAGGACAGGGAAAAAGGCAAGGATGATCGCCGCCTGAATCGTCGAGATTAACATGCCGCTTAACGCCTTCCCGACCACCACGGAGAATCTCGAAATAGGCGCGACGAGGATCTCTTTCATGAAACCGAATTCCTTGTCCCAAATGATCGAAATGGACGAGAAAATGGAACTGAAAAGTATGGTCATGCCCAGTATGCCCGGGAAGATAAACTGCATGTACGAAAGACCGCCTTTCACGGGAACAAGCCGGGACATTCCCCCTCCAACGAGGAAAAGCCAGACAAGCGGCCTCGCTATAGTAGACACAAGCCGGCTCCTCTCCCGGACGAACTTCTTGTATTCCCGCGCCACGATGACGTATACGGCGTTAGCCTCTATCATGACGCCTCCTGTATGCCCTCACGGTCTCCTTGATATCACTGCCGGGCGACAGCGTCTCATCCCTTATCTCTTTCCCGGTCAGCTTGAGAAAAACATCATTCAGCGTCGGCTTCTGCATCCTCACCGCAAGGACCCTTTCGCCTATTGTCCGTATAATCTCCGGCACGACATCGTCTCCTTTAAGAGCGGAAATAAAAATCTCGCCGTCCTTCTCCTCCGCCTCCAGATGGAACAAGCTGCGAATCTCCTCAACCGCCCTTCCGTTGTCCGACGTCTTGAGATAAACCACGTCGCCGCCCATGCCCTTCTTGAGTTCATCCGGTGTCCCGGATGCGATTATCCTCCCCTGGTCGATGATCGCAATCTTGCCGCAGACCTCCGCCTCCTCCATGTAGTGGGTTGTCATGAATATGGTGACCTCGTGTCTTCGGGGCAGATCAGTGATAAATTCCCAGAGGTTCCCCCTGCTTTGGGGGTCGAGCCCCAGAGTCGGCTCGTCAAGAAACAGCACCTTCGGCCTGTGGATCAGCCCCCTGGCCACCTCAAGACGCCGTTTCATGCCTCCCGAGAATGTTTTCACCAGATCATCCGCCCTGCCGTGAAGATCTACAAACCTGAGAGCGTCTTCCACCCTTCTAGTCCTGTCCGCCTTCTGAACCCCGTAAAGATGCGCATGGAAAACAAGATTCTCCCGCGCTGTCAGGTCCTTGTCCAGTGAGCTGTCCTGAAAAACTATCCCTATGGCCCTCCTCACTTCCGATGACTCGGCATGGCAGTCGTGACCATTGATGAAGGCCTTCCCGGAAGTGGGGGCGAGCAGCGTGCAGAGTATGTTAATGGTGGTGGTCTTTCCGGCCCCGTTGGGTCCCAGAAAGCCGAAGATTGACTTATCTTCGACATCGAAAGAGATGCCGTCAACAGCGGTTATGCCGCCGAATCTTTTGACAAGGTTCTCGACGCGTATCATCGGCATAATTTTAAGTTTAACAAATTGACGGCAAAAGGATTAAACAGGGTCGAGGGGAACGCGCAATCGCGCAGGGGCGGCCCCCTGTGGCCGCCCGATCGGCTGTTCCTTTTGCCTTTTGTCTTCTTGCTTCTGACTTCTTCATTTTGCCTTCTGCCTTCAGAAGAATTTGTATTGCATTTTTTTTGTGAATGTCTTTAAATAAAGGTTTAAATAATTTCGAGGAAAGCTAATGGCAAACAAATTAAGGATAGAAAAGCTTCACACGGAGATCGCGTCGAGATCCACGATCCGGAAGGTCAAGGCCTTTCTTAAGTCGTCCGACCTCGAATCGCCTTACCTGCTCATAGACAAAGACAAGGTAAAGCAGAAAGTCTCTTCCATCGGGAGGTCCGTCAGGGGATCGCAGGTATTTTATGCCGTAAAGGCCAATCCTGATATTGAGATACTGAGACTTATTCACGGACTTGGCATCGGGTTTGAAATCGCTTCTGAAGGCGAACTGAGGATACTCGCTTCCCTGGGGGTAAGCAGTGACAGGATTATCACGAGCAACCCCATAAAATCCTTCCGGTTCCTCCGCATGGCGGCTGATTACGGTGTTTCCTATTTCGCCTTCGATTCCGAAGATGAGGTATTGAAAATGCGGGAATTCGTACCGGGCTGTAATGTCTATGTCAGGCTCTCGGTGCCGAACGAGGGGAGCGAGTGGCCGCTCAGCAAGAAATTCGGCGTCGAGATAGATGAGGCTGAAGATCTCCTGCTCTATGCGAAGAAGAAAGGGCTTAACCCTGTCGGCATCACCTTTCATGTCGGTTCTCAGTGCAACAATGTTTACAACTGGAACGCGGCCCTCGACAAGGCAAAGATCCTCTGGGACAGAGTAGAAAAAAGAGGCATAAGATTATCGGTGCTCGATATCGGGGGAGGTTATCCCATCCGGTACACGAAGAACGTCGTGGACATCGCTTCCATCGAAAAGAATGCCAACAGCCTCATATATGAGAAGTTTCCGCGCCATACACGGATCTTCATCGAGCCCGGCAGGGCGGTCGTGGGAGACGCCGGGATCTTTGTTTCGAGGGTGATCGGAAAGGCCAGAAGAGGCGACGAAGACTGGCTGTCTATCGACGTGGGCGTCTTCAACGGACTGATGGAAAGCGTGGGCGGAATAAAATACAGCTATATCGTTGAAGGGTCCCGCGAGATAAAAAAATGGACACTCGCAGGCCCGAGCTGTGACAGCTTCGACGTGATCGATAAAGACATATTCCTTCCGGAGCCTGAAATCGGCAATTTCGTCCTCATCCTTTCAGCCGGAGCGTATACGATTTCCTATGCCTCGGAATTTAACGGTTTTTCAATACCGAAAACCATTCTCATATAGGAGGCAGCCATGATCAAATTCGTCGAAAAAGACCCATACTCACCTATCCAGTACTCATATGAGGTCACCGACGTCCTGTATGCAGGCAAGAGTGAATTCCAGGACATCCTGGTCTTCGAAAACCCTTTCTTCGGGAAAATCCTTGCCCTGGACGGCGTAGTGCAGCTCACCGAAAGAGACGAATTCTTTTATCATGAGATGCTCGTTCACGTTGTGATGAACTCTCATCCAAACCCGAGGAAGGTCGTGGTGATCGGAGGCGGTGACGGCGGTACGGTGAGGGAGGTGCTTAAACACAAGTCGGTCGAAAGGGTTTATTTTGTCGAGATCGACAGGGAAGTCATCAACGTTTCGAAGAAGTATTTCCCCTCGGTCTCCTCCGGAATAGATGATCCCCGTGTCGAACTTCATGTTATGGACGGGGCCGAATTCGTTAAAAGCAGACATTCCGAGATTGATGCTGTCATCGTAGACTCCACGGACATCGTCGGGTTCGCCAAAAGTCTCTTTACCAGGAAATTCTTTCGCTCCATTAAAAATTGCCTGACCGAAAACGGTATGGTCGTGACTCTCTCGGAGTCGCTTCACTTTCACAAGGACATTGTTGTCGGGGTCCAGGAAACCCTGGGGGCTGTCTTCCCGATCGTGGACCTCTTTGCCGCGCCCATCGCAACATACGGGGGGAACTGGTGGACTTTCTCCGTCGGCTCAAAAAAACTGGACCCGAGGGAGATAAGGAGCAGGACATCGTCGAGAACCAAATATTACAGCGAAGAGATACACAAGTGCGCGTTTCTTCCCAAAGATATGTACGGCAAACTCATGTCCCGAAAACTGCCCTGGTAGGACTGTCTGTATATCACCGCCAAAAAACACGTAATACTTGACAGTTAAGACGGTTACTTGTTAGATTATTAGCACTCTACAA
>JBJKPE010000154.1:0-4120 GCA_046706685.1 Thermodesulfovibrionales bacterium
GGTAAAGTGGTGTCATCCTGTGTATTTGTGAAGTCACAATGTCCTTTTATTGCCGATCTTATTGCCGATCTTCATCACTTCTAACTATATATAAGATCATGATAATTAACAACTAATAAGAATATTATCGATCTTATATTGCCGATGTGTTTGCCGGTTTCGTCAAGTCTTCCCCAGGAAAATGCCCCACAGGAAATGGGGACAGCGCCTCATTATTACAAGCGGAACTCCTCGTTTCCGAGATGATAGCTGCGGTGCAGGTCAGTCACCACCGACGACAATAGCATCGGTTTTGCCTGTTAAGGAGGATTCGCGAACGCGGTTATCGGCTGAGGTGAATCTTCCCATGTCTTTCCTGAATTGCTATTCCCCTGCCGCTCAGCAGTTTAAACAGCGGACGGCCCAATATAAACAATTCAGCCGCAAGCGGAAGTGCAAATTTGGAAAAGACTTCGGTGCGGATGGACAGGTCTTCCTGAACAAGTTCTTCCAGCTTTTTGAGAGAAGCCGAGTCGTCGTCTTTACCTGATAGTGAAGACAGTATGTTTTCCATATCCAGGACAGAGCATTTCTTTTCGTGGACTTCAATCAACTTCAGCAGCGGGTCCCCGGGATTTATGATATCAGCGCGTGCAAGCAGATCTCTGCATATGACGGACAAAAGCTCCGACGTATCCCAGCATTTCAGAATACGGCATTCCAGCGGCCTGTGCTCATAAATCGTGCATGATGACTCCGCCTTGTCGAAAAAAAGACACTCCCATTCTCTCCCTTTGCCGGCAATTTTGACCAGTTCCTGCTGCACCGGCTGAAGTCCGTCAGAGGCCGGTGTATGCGCGAGTTCGCCTTTTCTGATAGTTATAAGATGTTCTGCCCCTATATGTCCTTCCAGTATGATATGCCGGTCCCCGGCATGAAGGGTCGGCCCGCCTTTTGTGCAGCAGGTTCCGCACCTTATACAGTCCGTTATGTTTTTTGAAGGCTTATTCACCAATAACCTGACGCCGACGATTTTGAGGTCCCGATGCCTTGTTCGACAGACCTGTCGCTGGTTCCGATACAGCATGCGGATTTGCCTTGCCGTGTACTAAAATATCTCCTCCGGGCCCTGACCGGCTGTCCGGCCGCGCCTTCTCCGGATCGAAGTCGTTCGAAAAGTCGATCTTAATGGACAGATGAAAGATGAAGAAACTGTCGTACTTTACCTCTTTTTTCGGGAAAAATTCAACGGGCCTATTTCACCGGCCGCAGTGAGTTGCCATGCTCAGGGTATTACATAAATGCTCCCCGGTCTTCCTGTCTGCGAGGTTACTTGACAAAGTACCGTTATCTGATAAGTTTTGATCAGGGATATGTTTTAGGAAACATTTCAACAAAAAAGGATACGTCAATGTTACCAATCCATGCGCACGAGAGTTGGCGACATTTGGCCAGGTAGCAAAAGCTCCCATGTCTTCGCACCAAAGAAAGGGGACCATCTCATGCCCACGATCACGACCAAAGACGAACACATATCTATTACAGGGGACTGGGCAGCAGACGAAGATTGTGGCTTCGGATGCAACGGTTATCGTTCTGTGCTTGAAGGAAACCCAAAAGGGACGACTGACGCCATATGAACTTGCTGTAATCCCTCGCGACCCTCCCGCGCTGTGAGGAGAATCAGAATAATCGGGTAATGACAGATGCGTTATGAAATATCATTTAATCAGAACGAATCCTTTGTTACTGTTCGCACGTCCGGGAAATTGGACGTCCAGGGTCATCAGCTTTTCCTCGTAGAACTTCTTACGCATTCCCAATGGAGGGCCGGCATGAATGTCCTTGTGGACCATCGGGCGGCATCGCTTGCCACAATCACGGTGGATGACATGAAAATGGTGTCACTCCTGGTAAGACAACTTAAGGACTACTTAGGGTCCGGCGGACGCTGCGCCATAGTGCTGTCTGACGACGCCGAATTTACCAAGGCGGCAATGTGGAAAATCATTACGACGCCGGAGGTGGATTTTGAGATTGAATACTTCGATTCTTTGGAGGAGGCCAAGAAATGGCTTCAAGGACGGCCCTTCAATGCCGACGCCAGGATAATATCCCATGATGCCACGTAAAGGCGCAAACGCTCCCTCATATCCAGGCGAGCACTTTATCCGAGTGTCATTGATTTGCTATGGCTTCTTGCCGGGGTATCTGGCAGCATGGTTTCACATTGGACGCCGCCAGGGATTTAGAAAGTTTTCGAGATTTCTGGCGGTTGATTCCGGAGTTTAGGAGACCCTGTCGCCTGACCACGCAATTAAGAGGATGCAAAGGGGCTTGCCGCTAATGAGCGGAATGAAATTCTGCCCCGGCCTCTATGCAGCGGGGACCCCTCCTCGCCCAGATCACCGTTGCCTTCCCACAGGGGAAGTCGGACAGGGTATGTTTTGTGACCGTAATGATCTGCCCCTGCCTGATTTCCGTCTCGGTCAGAAAGCCGAAACCGTGGCCGGAAATATTAAGGGTGATACCTTCGCAGATCTCCTCTGCATTTTCGTCGACGTAGAACTGAAAATTGGCGAGAATCCCGCAGCGACCGGGCTGCCTTTCCGTCTTCCACGATGTCTTCATGGCCTCCTCCCGCAAATAACTGCCGCTTTATTCGCCGCACGCCTGAAGGGTTCGATCATTATAATAGCATACTCCGTGCCTGATTAGAGCCATGTTTGCGGCAGGAATAAGACGGAAAGAGGGCAAAGACTGACAAAAAGCGTCAAAATTGTCTTCCTATTTTGGCAGAACTAACCCACTTTATTCACAAATTTTCCTGAATGCCGGAAGGGCATAGTGTTTGAGCGGCCTTACTTGCCCGATACTCATACAGTGTGTCTCTGATAATAAAGAGAGCAAGTTCCTCGGAGCGAAGCGAGCCTGCCTGCCGGCAGGCAGGAATGAGCGAAAACACTGTGTCCTTTCGTGTCCACCACATTTCATGGATAATCCGGGCTAAAAGAGGCACGATCAGCGTCATTGTCATCTGAGTTCACTGACGACCGCTTCTACCCCAGCAGCGCCGCTGTCTTCTGTATGAACTCCACCAGAGGGGCCGGATAAACACCGAACCATATCAGGAAGAAGGTGAGAACCACTATCACAAAACCGCCCGTCATCGATATCCCCTCGGCCAGCGAATTTGTCTTCTCACCGGGGCGACCGTACATGGCGATGATGATACGAAGATAATAGTAAAGACCTATGGCGCTGTTTACTGCCAGGATAACGACGAGAAACCAGAGCGCGGAGCCGACCCCGGCCAGGAGCACGTAGTACTTGGCGAAGAACCCCGCTGTCAGCGGGATGCCCGCAAGGGAAAAGAGCATCACGGTAAAAACGCCTGCGATCCACGGCCGCTCTGCTGCGAGTCCCTTATAATCGCCGATGTCGTCGGCCTCTCTTTCACCTCCGGAAAGAACGGTGATCACTGCGAAGGCGCCCAGCGTGGTGATGAAGTAGGCGACGAGGTAGTAGGTGACAGCGGCAACCCTGAATGCGCCGCCCGCAAGGAAGGCAACCAGCAGGTAGCCCAGGTGTGCTATAGACGAATACGCCAGTATCCTCTTGACGTTGTTCTGGAAAAGTGCCAGCAGGTTTCCGACGAACATCGAGGCGACCGAAATAACGGCGAACGCCAGAAACAGGGAGCGGTGAGAACCCAGATCCACCCCGATAAAATACCTCAGCAGAAGCGCGAACATCGCACCCTTGGATACGGTCGCAATGAAGCCCGTCACCGGGGCCGGTGCGCCCTCGTAAACATCGGGCGTCCACATGTGAAACGGGACCACCGCTAGCTTGAAGCCCACTCCAACGATGATCAGCGCGAGACCGGCCAGAAAGACGGGCCCTGCAGCATTACCGGTCCCTGATGCTATCCGGGCAAACTCCATCGTTCCGGTTTCGGCATATACGAGGGCCATGCCGAAGAGGAGGAAGGCGGAGGAAAGCCCTGCCAGTATGAGGTATTTGACCCCCGCCTCGATATTGCGCGTTCCGTCCAGCGGGTAGGCTATAAGCGCATAGAGCGATATACTGAGGATTTCGAGCCCCAGGAAAAATGAAGCAAAATGGCTGCTCGCCACAA
>JBJKPE010000155.1:0-6108 GCA_046706685.1 Thermodesulfovibrionales bacterium
GGAGCTTGGTCCGTCCAAGCTGACTGAAAAATTTCTGCTCGGCTTTTTCCCTGATGGCGCAGGTGTTGAAAACAATGAGATCCGCCTCTTCAGGACTGACGGCATTGACGTATCCTTCTTCAGAAAGAAGGCCGCGAATTTTTTCCGAGTCGTGTACGTTCATCTGGCAACCGTATGTGTAGATGTACACGACTTTTTTCTTCGCCATCCTTATCTGTTACCCCCTTGGAGTTCTTAAAGCAATCTTTGACTGAAAGTTCCGCTATTTGACCATCAGTTATAGTTATTCTTTCAAGAACTGTCTTAACTACGCTCCTCTTTGTTTCATTATCAAAAGTCCTAAAATAGTCAGCGAAATTCTCTATTTTCGCAAAAAATTTCTCGACTGTTTCCCTGCTCACCGCTCTTGTCGCCTTTTCTCTGAGTTTCTCCATTTCCTTTTCGATTTCTTCTTGTTCAGCGCGGATCTCTGCGTAAACCTTGTTTATCAGTTCCGGTTCCAATTTCCGAAGAGGATCTATAGCCTCACGGATAAGAGTTTCTATTTTCTTCCTGTTAAGGTCATATTGTGTTTTGTAGCGTTTGATCTGTAAACCTATCGCGGGGTCGTGATCAATAAGTTCTTTTTGCAGACCACTGAGCAAATCGTCAATAAATTGCGGCGATCCTGTGACTTCCCCGATAATCTTTATGACTTCCCCTTCCACTACATCCGCATATATGGTCTTGTTGCCGCAGGAAGCGCCGTATCTGACCGTGCTGCAGCAGCGGTATCTACGCTTGTAAATTTTCTTGGCGTGATTTGATATCGCACGGTCGCCATACATAGGCAGTCCGCAGCTGCAAAAAATCACGCCACTCAGAATGTGTTCCGAATCGCGATGCCTACCTATAGCCCCCTTCCCTCTCAGAATAGCCTTATCATCCAACAAGAGCTGTACGTATTCGAATTCTTCCTCTGAAATCAGTGGCTTGTGGCTCCCAACTCCTACGACATGCTGCGATTGCGGTTTCTTTTCGTAAAGGTAGGTTTTGCCAAGCCTGATCTTTTTTGAATATCCGTACCTGTTCCATACTATCTTGCCCGTATAAATAGGATTCCTCAGTATTCTCGTTATCAGCGAGGTTTGAAATGGTTGCCCCGTGCGCTCATTGACAACATCCGCCTGCTTCAACCTTCTGGCGATGGCCGAGATGGAATGTCCCTGCGCAGCCTCGCCAAAAATCAGTTCGACTGCAGTAGCTTCTTCTGAGACTAAGAGCAACATCTTTTTGTTCTTATTGTAAGTATAGCCATAGGGAGCGTAGCGGCCACCCTGCCAGTGTCCTTTCTCAACGCCTTTGACCATACCGGGGAACACCCTCTCTTTGATTCTGTTTCTTTCGAATTCGGCAAAGGATCCTAATATCTGAAATTGCAACTTGCCATGACTGGTAAGTGTATCGAAGGGCTCGGTGACAGACTTCAAGGCAATACCGAGTTCCTCCAGTTGATCGGTAATGTTGACTAAGTCCTTGAGTTTTCGACTGAATCTGTCAAGCTTATAAACGCAAATTATATCGAATTTTTGATTCCCGGCATCCGAGATGAGCTCAGTAATCCCAGGCCTCGTCGCATAATAGCCGCTGTATCCTTCATCCGCGGTCAGACCTTCTACCGTCCACCCTTGACTAATGATGAATGCTCTGCATCGTTCTTCTTGTACTTCGAGACTATACCCCTCGACCTGCTCTTCAGTGGAAACTCTGATATATATCCGTGCCCGCATAGTAAAATTTTAACAGAGAGCTTATTTTTCTGGCAACAGCCCCCGGTCTTTACGATCACCCAAGTAGGGAACGTCACTACCTTTGAGGTCGGTAACAGCTGCCTCCGCTCGCGCGAATTCAATGAGCGTTTTTTGGGTGGCAGTAACAAACAAGAGTACCAGTCGATCGTAATCATTTCCCGGTATTTTGATCATAACAGATATTACTTTTCAGCATTCCTTTGAAATACCGGGGAGCGCGAGCTTTCTCATGAAGGACCACAGAAAAGCTTTAACACAAAATTGAAAATTGACAAGCTCCTAAAATCATTGATGAAATACAGAAAATCAGGAGCGGGTGCATTGATGAGTCTATACCGATACTTGAAACCCTCGGAATAGCCAGCCGGAATGTGCCGAAATAGGTGGCCATTTTCACCAGAATTCGCAGACAAATTTGAATTTAAGATTTTGTTGCTGCTGAGAGAGCCTCCGCCCCCCCTGCTTTGAGCAATACCGCCTTGATCTTTTCGGCCTTCCTCCTCCCTGTGCCGGGCAGTTTGTCCAAATTATCTGCGCCACATGCCGCAATGTCGTTCACCGCGGCGAGATTATTGTTTGTGAGGGCGTTTATGACCGGTCTACTGAGCGGCAAATCGTCTATAGGTGTCATTGTGCCCGGCAATTGGGGTAAGTTGTCTGTCTGCACCGCTAGGATCAACGCCATGAGAACCTGAGCCTGCTTTTCCCTGTCAAAACCAGGCATTCCAGCCTCGTAACACCAAGCCAGGATGTCAGAGCCCGTGCACAGACGTTTTGACTGAGTAAGCTAAGCACTTCGGCAGCAAGCGGCATATCCGCAAGCGAAACCTGTGACATCTTTAACCGTCCCTCCGCGGTAAACAAGAAATCGGATGGACAAACGATCTTCTTCATCTATGATCCGAAAAAACGATGTTCACGGCTCTCGGGCATTGGCTGTCCTCGGCACCCCCTCCGTCTTCAAACTGCACATATACTGGTCTTGCCAATTGGCCATTCTGCGGATTAGCAATCCGTATCCTGTTTTCGAGAAACCGGATAACCATGGGATCCGTCAACATGTCTTTGTGGAAGAAAAACTCTTTTTGGGAGCCGGCCTGCCTGATGAAACCGAAATTCTTATCGCCGCCCTCCAGAAACCGAACTATCTTCCCACGGAGCTTGCTGCCGGTCCCCTGAGCGAGTTCTCCGGGTTCTCTGTGTGGTGCCCCATTGCCGTTTGATTTGTGCACTTGCCGGTTCTGTCCCGCCACGAGGTCGAAGAACTCATAGGTCATATCCGCGAGGATCCTGATTCCTATTTCATAGACATCCTTAAGTTCTTTTGAAAACAGAAACGCGACGAGCGCGTTGTAGACAAGTTCCGAGGCCCAGTTGTCGACGGCTTGTCTTCCCAGCTCTGGCGGTATGACCACATAAGCGTTCCTCCTTGTGAGGCCCTTCCTTTTTTCGGCCATCCTAAGGAAATCCCTCACCCCCGAGGGGTCCGTGTAGCAGGTGATCTGTACGCCGACATGCTGAAGCTTTGACACAAACTCCCTGAACCGGTCGATGATGAAATCAAGTTTGTATTGGTGCTCATAAACAGCGTCCCTTTTGATGTCGCATTTCATCGCCAGATGTGCGACCACGAGTTTTTCCAAAAGAATTCCGTCCACAAGAGTGCTCCTTTCCCGGGCAGTTCGACCCTCTCTATCCGTTTCGGTTATCAGATGTACGGCAGGGCGCAGAGGTCGCAATGGTCCATGCGATGGCGAATACCAGCAAGCATATCCGCCCTACCCTCCCTGGACAGATACATTAGATCGCAAAACAGCGTTCTGGCCCCTTTCCCCTCGTTCTTATCGACAAATTGTATAAAGTTGTCGCATGACTGGACTGCTTCGCGAACGTTCCACAAAGTCGCCGCTTCGGGGCCGCAATCCCGAAGCAGCCTGAAAATCCGAAATACCACACTCTTTTGCCTCGTTAGAAAGAAAGGCTCCTCGCGAGGCAGTTTGTTGACATTGGCCATACCGCGGCAGTATTTGCAAAACAGCGGCGGCGCGAAGATGAACTCCACCCCGTTCCACAATTCCTCATCGCTTGCATTGTCGAACGTCAGCATGTTGTTCTCACCTCTTTTTGGCTTTTGTAGGAATATTACCGGGACCATAGTCGGAGAAAGACTCGCCTGTGAGGGGGGAAGCACGTCAGCTAAAGAGGTTTATGTGAGGCGACGCGGAATCTGGCCGAGATTTTTCACAATTCTGCATCCTTCGGGTATGGCCTTGAAAAAAGTCTTTCCGTAAGCCTTACTGTAGAGGCGATTGTCGAGTATGGCGACGACCCCCCTGTCGTTGGCGGTTCTGATCAGCCTTCCGAAGCCCTGTTTGAACTGCAAGACGGCCTTCGGCAGTTGCAGCCGGTTGAATATCTCAAATGACGACAGCCCTTTCTCCTTAAGGAGTTCCTGCCTCGCAAGTGAGATCGGATCGTCCGGATTGGAAAAAGGCAGCCGGGTTATGATCACGCATCGCAGGTCGTCGCCTGGGATGTCGACGCCCTGCCAGAAACTCGATGTCCCCAGTAATACTGCGCGGTCCAGCTTTTTGAACTGCTCGACAATCTGGTTGCCGGGCATATCCCCCTGCCTGAGGAAATGCAGCGAGGGAAGCCGCTCCCGCAGCATCCCGTGCATTTCGTTCATCAATCTGTAACTGGTAAACAAAATCATGGTGTTTCCCTGGAAAATCTCCAGAAGCTTCAGAATCTCTGCGGTAACCGCATGCTTATAGGCGCCGTCTTTCGGGTCGGGCAGTCCCGCGGGCGCATAGACGACCGCCTGGTCGCCGTAATTAAAGGGCGAACCCAGTGCCGCTTCCATGCAGCTTCCGTTTAGCCCCAGCTCGCTCTTGAAGTAGGTAAACCGCCCATTAACCGACAGCGTCGCCGATACCAGGGATACAGGCAGAACGCGCTTGGGCTCCTGGTCGCGGTGGTCTGTCGTCTCGCCGATCTCCTTCCCGAACAGGACTTTTTTCAGTAGAGGTCCTACTTCAAGGGGAGATGCCGTCAGTTGCCATCTGTTTGCCGTTGCCGAGCTCCAGAAGACATACCGGTGTTTCCTTTCCCCCTCATCGTCTTTGCCAACATCCTGATTGTTTATGTGCGAAAGATTCACGGCCTCTTCCTTGAGCCCGCCGACGGAGGCGCCGAATACGTCCTTGTCGAGAGCACCGCATATTTCTGCCAGTCCGGACATTCTCATCGCCAGCTTTTCGACATGTATGTCACCCTTGGACCCGATGATTTTCTGCCCGGCCCCAAGTTTACTGCCCACGATACCGGCCAGTCTGTCGATTTCTTCAATATTTTCAACCAGATCCCCTCTCTCGGGCATGTGGGAAATCATCCCGCGCCCGGTCTTGGGATTGTACAGCGGGTCTACGATGGACCTGATCCGGGCGCTGGATGCCGTGACCCCCAGGGAGGCCACGGCAACGTCGTGAACCTCGTGGGCCTCATCAAATACAACGGCGGACACGTCAGGGAATAGTTTCCAGCCGAGCTTGATGTTGCAGAAGGCAAGATGGTGATTGCTGACGAGTATGTGGGCTGTCTTCTGCTGTTCCTTGGCCCTCACCCAACCGCAGGAGATCTTGTAATTGCACTGCTTCTCGTTGCAGGTGTGAACGTCCCTGCTCAGCCTTCTCCAGAACCACTCCGGGACGCGAAAGTCCAGGTCGTGATACATCGCATCCGGATGCAGATCGCCCCACTTGAAGATTTCATTAAGGAGCGCGCCTTCTGAGGCACCCTCAAGAAGGCCCAAGTTGGCCGTGGCCGCAAGCCGTTTCCGGCATAAGTAGTTTTCTCCTCCCACGCAAAGTGCGTAACGGAAGTTCCCGACTACCTTCTGGAGGCGCGGGAGGTCTTTATCGAATATCTGTCGCTGCAGAACCTTCGTATATGTGGAGACCATAGCCCGGGTTATTTTATCCGCAGTGCTTTTTTCGAGGGCCCAGAGGATAAGAGGAAGGAGGTAGGCCAAGCTCTTCCCAACGCCCGTGCCGGCTTCACCAATATAATGTCTGTTTTGCCGCAGACCCAGCTCGATTCCACGGGACAACGCAAGCTGGGGACCCCTTGGAGTGAAGCCGGGGAACACCCGCGAAAGTGGTGAGTCTGTCTTGAAAAAATCATCTACGGCAAGCAATATTGGATCGCGCTTTTTTTAAGGATATTACCTGCCACTCAACAAACGGGCGTCTCGGACGGCAAGTCTAATGCCACAGCGGACCTTTTTTTCCGGCAGACGGGGTGTTTTGTTTTTTTG
>JBJKPE010000156.1:0-9397 GCA_046706685.1 Thermodesulfovibrionales bacterium
AGATGGATGACTATGAGACTCTCGTGACCGAAAACAGGATCTGGAAGGACCGGACGGTCGGGATTGGGGTAATTTCCGCGGAAGAGGCGATAAACTGGGGCCTCACGGGAGGCACGCTGAGAGGTTCAGGCGTTGATTATGATGTTCGGAAATATGCGCCTTACGATGCCTACGACAAGGTTGAGTTCGATGTGCCTGTCGGCAGGAATGGTGATTGCTACGACCGGTATGTTGTGAGAATGCAGGAGATGAGACAGGCCAACAGGATTATCAAGCAGTGCATAGAAAAACTGCCTGTAGGGCCGGTAATGGCGGACGCGCCGAAATTTACCCTCCCCTCCAAGGAGATGATACTGAAGGATATGGAGCACCTCATCCACCAGTTCATATTAATTACCAAGGGACCGGCGGTGCCCGAGGGCGAGGTCTATATGGGGTCGGAGGTGCCGAAGGGGGAACTGGGGTTCTATTTTGTGAGCGATGGTACCGGCAAGCCTTACAGGATGAGGGTGAGGGCGCCGTCTTTCGTCCACGCCTCGGTGCTTCCAAGGTTGTGCGAAGGGGGACTTGTCGCAGACGTTATTGCAAATATCGGCACTATAGACATCGTGCTCGGAGAGTGCGACCGGTAAGGTCGCTATAATTATGTTCAGCGAAGATGTGATAAGGGAGATTGACAGCATAAAGGGGAAATACCCCACGGCGCGGGCGGCGCTCCTGCCTGCACTATACGTCGCGCAACGGGAGTTCGGCTGGCTCTCTCTTGATGCGTACGAGGCGGTAGCGGATATACTCGGGGTGCCCAGGGCGATTGCCCGGGGGGTGGGAACTTTCTATGCGATGTACAAGAATGCGCCCGCCGGCAGAAATGTCGTCCAGTTGTGTACAAACGTCTCCTGCATGATACTCGGGGCTGAGAAGCTCGTCGACTTTCTGAAGAGCAGATACGGCCTGGAGCCGGGGGGGACTACGCCGGACAAGAGATTTTCCCTCGTAATTATGGAGTGTATAGGCGCTTGCGGGACGGCACCCGCCATGCTTGTGAACGACGACTTTTACGAGAACCTGACTGAAAAATACATAGAAGAGGTTCTGGAAAAATATAAATAGCCATATGGAAAACGTTCTCCTGAAAAACATAGACAATCCTCATTCGGCCGATATCGAAGAGTACATAAAAAGCGGCGGATACCGGAGTCTTCCGAAGGCGCTGGCTATGGAACCGAAAGAAATAGTGGAAGAGGTGAAAAAAGCCGGCCTGCGGGGGAGGGGAGGCGCCGGTTTCCCGGTTGCCATGAAGTGGACGTTCGCCTCCGCCGATCCCAAGTTCCCTAAGTATCTTCTGTGCAACGCCGATGAGGGGGAGCCCGGCACATTCAAAGACAGACCTATCCTTGAAAAAAACCCGCACCTCCTCATTGAAGGTATGACCATATCGGGCCACGCCCTCAAGGCGGAATACGGCTATATATACCTGAGGGGAGAATACCCGGCCGCAAAGCATATACTGGAGGCTGCAATTGCCCAGGCCTATGAAAAGGGCTTCCTCGGCGACGATATCCTCGGAAAGGGCATAAGGTTCCACCTTGCCGTCCACCAGGGTGCCGGCGCTTACATATGCGGGGAGGAAACCGCACTCATCGAGTCACTCGAGGGCGACAAGGGACAGCCGAGGATAAAGCCTCCTTTCCCCGTCAACGTCGGGGCATTTTCAAAACCGACTGTGGTGAACAATGTGGAGACCCTTTCCAATCTCCCGTATGTGCTCGAAATAGGCGGGGAAGCCTACTCAAAGATAGGCAGTCCTGACTGCCCGGGCCCGAAGATCTATTGCGTGAGCGGGCATGTGGAGAAGCCCGGAGTATACGAACTGCCCATGGGGACGAACCTCCGGGACATTATTTATAAGCACTGCGGCGGCGTGAAGGGCGGCAGGCGGCTTAAGGCTGTTATCCCGGGCGGCATTTCGACCCCCGTTCTTCCGCCCGACAAGATAGACTGCCCCATGGATTTCGTCAACATGCCCAAACACGGCAGCATGCTCGGTTCAGGGGCGGTGATCGTAATGGATGACAGCGTATGCCTGGTGAAGGTCTGCTACAGGGCGCTCAGGTTTTTTGAGCATGAGTCCTGCGGCAAATGCACCCCCTGCCGCGAGGGCACGGGATGGCTGAGAAAGATACTGGGCAGGATCGAAAGCGGAGAAGGGGCTGAGGGAGACATCGATCTCCTGCTGTCCGTCTCCGGCAATATGCTCGGCAGGACTTTCTGCCCGCTCGGTGACGGCGCGGCTTCGGTAGTTCAAAATTTCATAAAACATTTCAGACCCGAATTCGAGGAGCATATCAGAACCGGGAGCTGCACGGTTAAGGCCTGATCATGATAACGGTTAATATAAACGGCAGAGAGATCAAACTGGAAAAGCCTGTAACGGTCCTGCAGGCCGCCAAATCCGCCGGCATAAAGATCCCGACCCTCTGCTACCATGAACAACTCGAAAAGTACGGGGGCTGCAGGCTCTGTCTCGTCGAGGTCGAGAAGATGCCGAGGCTCCAGACAGCCTGTACACTTATGGTTACCGACGGCATGGTTGTAAGAACGGAGACAGAGGCTATTGCCGACGTGAGGAGGGGGATCCTTGAATTCCTTCTCATCAACCACCCCCTTGACTGCCCCTATTGCGACAAGGCCGGCGAATGCGAACTCCAGGATCTCGTAGAAAAATACGGCCCCTCGACGAGCAGGTTCAAGGAGTTGAAGAGAAAGGTCCCAGAGAGCCTGGAAGACCCGGTAATAGTACGGAACATGGAAAGGTGCATAGTCTGTACGCGGTGCGTCAGGATGTGCGAAGGGGTCCAGGGCGCCTCTGCCATCTCCGTCATCAGCAGGGGCGGACACTCACATGTAGAACCCTTCTCGGGCGGAAAGTTTGACTGCGAATACTGCGGCAACTGCGTCTCGGTTTGCCCGGTGGGGGCTATCATGTCGAGACTCCACAGACACAGTTACAGGCCCTGGCAGCTGGTGAGCGAGACAGAGACTATCTGCCCCTATTGCGGGGTGGGTTGTACGCTTGTTGTCCAGGTGAGGGACGACGTTATCAAGAGGGTGGTACCCAGGATAGGTACTCCCGTGAACAACGGGCTCCTCTGTTCCCGCGGAAGGTTCGGGTATGAGTTTGTCGGGAGCGGTGAAAGGCTTGCCGCACCTCTCGTTAGGAAGAATGGTGTGCTTGAAGAGTCCACCTGGGAGGAGGCTATCGGCCTCGTTGCAAAGAAGTTCTCGGAGATAAAAGATAAATTCGGGGCCACCGCCATAGCGGGGATTGCGTCACCACGGTGCACCAACGAGGACAACTATTTGTTCCAGAAGTTCATGAGGGTAACGGTTGGGACAAATAACATAGACAGCACCGCGAGGATGGGATATGCCGGTGCCCAGAGTTTTATAGAAAATATATTCGGACAGGGGGCCACGGCTAATCTGATACCGGGTCTTTCTAATTCGGACGCGGTTTTTGTTATCGGTGGCGATCCTACGGCGGTTAATCCCATATTGGGCCTTCAGGTGAGGTCATGTGCGCGCAAGGGCGGCAAAGTCCTCGCAATTGGGCATGTGAAGGGGCTCAGACATTACAGCCCCGTGGAACTTACACCCCTCCTGAATACCGATGAAGCCCTGCTTGAAGGAATTGTGTCTGGACTGAAGAATAAAAAGGGACTGCCGGGTTCACACGCGGCCCTGGAGGAAAAAATAAAGGGCATCAGTGCCTCGCCGGAGGAAGTAACCAAGGCCTGCGGTGTGTCGGAAAAGGATTTGCTGGGGTTTGTGGAAGTCCTTGCGTCTTCCGAGACACCTTCCGTGTTGGTCGGAAAGGAGCTCCTGCAGAGTGCCGGCGCAAGTTATAAACTGCTCCTCGTATGTGCCCTGAACTATCTCGTTAACGGCAGGATTTACCTCCTCTCCGAACGTGCCAATGAACAGGGTCTTCTCGACGTAGGCTGTGTCCCCGACCTCCTGCCGGGAAGCCGGCCGGTGGCCTATGACGAGTTCAGGAAGAGATATGAATCCCTCTGGAAGAAAGCTTTGCCGGAGAAGCCGGGTCTTTCGCTCTTCGAGATGATCGATGCCGCTAATAAAGGCGACCTGAAGGCCGCTTACATTATGGGAGAGAACCTCGTATATAATGTCCCCGATTCTTCAGGGGTTGAAAACGCGCTTAAGAACCTTGATTTTGTGGTGGTCCAGGACATCTTTCTCACCGAGACGGCAAAATTGGCGGATGTCGTACTTCCGGCTTTGAGCTGGGCGGAGAAAGAGGGTACATTCACCAATATGGAAAGAAGGATACAGCGCCTCAGGAAGGCCGTGCACAGGCAGGGGATGGAGGACTGGAGGATCATTTCCGAGATCTCGCAGAACATGGCGGTGAAGATGAACTATGCGGGCGCCGAAGAAATATTCGCCGAGATATGCAGGGTTTCACCACTCCACCGGGACCTCACTTACGAGGACCTCGAAAAAGGGAAAGGAATTTACCCTTACAAAGGCGAGCCTCTGCGCGGGGTGACAGGAGAGATCAGGGGTGAACGCGGTACCGGTGCAAGGCCCGAAGGGAAATTATTCCTCCGGATCGAGAGGCCGCTTTTCCATTCGGGGACCCTCAGCCGGAAGGCCAAGGCCCTGATGAATATATATCCCGATGCCGTTGCGAGGATCAGTCCCGTCACGGCGGCTTCTGTCTCGGTTAAGGACGGTGACTTTGTCAGGATATCCACGGACGCCGGATCGCTGGAACTTCCCGTTTCCATCGACAGCTTCGTTTCCGACCAGTGTGTAATGCTTACGAACAATTTTGAGGGAAAGGGTGCCTTCAGGCTGATAAGGTACGCGGTCGATCCTGTTATAAAAGCTCCGGCCATTGACGGCATCGAAGTCCGGCTTGAAAAAGGCGGGAAACAATAACATGAATATGATGAGCATTTTTGAGACAATAGTGACTCCGGGCTCCATAGATGTGCTGGTGCGGCTGGTGATCATACTGCTCAAGATTGCCGTTGTGGTGGGGATAGCGCTTCTGCATGTGGCCTATGCCACTTACTGGGAGCGCAAGGTCATCGGCCATATGCAGGTGCGGCTCGGCCCCATAGAGGTCGGCTGGCACGGCATGCTGCAGCCCTTCGCCGACGGCGTCAAACTGTTCTTCAAGGAAGATATTATCCCCGCAAATGCCGATAAACCGTTGTTTTACCTCTCACCTGTAATATTTTTTGTCTCGGCACTGTCATCTCTTGCCGTAATCCCTTTCTTCAGTGGTTTTGTTATCGCCGATATCAATATAGGACTCCTCTTCCTTTTCGCCATGTCGTCCCTCGGGGCCTACGGCATTGTCCTGTCCGGCTGGTCGTCCAATTCAAAATACGCCTTTCTGGGAGGTCTTCGCTCCGCTTCCCAGGTTATCAGCTACGAAATTGCGATGGGGCTGAGTCTCGTCGGCGTGATGATGATGGCAGGCTCCCTCAACCTTAAAGATATAGTCAATGCCCAGCACAATTATCCGACCGGCATGTACGCTATTCCCCAGATCCTGGGTTTTTTCGTGTTCATCGCCGCGGCCTTTGCCGAGACGAACCGCCTGCCCTTTGACCTTCCGGAGGCCGAGAGCGAACTGGTTGCCGGTTACTTCACCGAATACAGCGGGTTCAGGTTCGCGCTTTTCTTCCTCGGCGAATATACGGGAATGATCATAATGTCGTCCATCGCGGCGATCTGCTTCCTGGGAGGATGGACGATCCCGCGCTTTGCAACGGACGCGCTGCCTTTCTTATCCCTGGTCCCCGGACTCGTCTGGTTCCTCCTGAAGGTTTATGCCTTTATGTTCTTCTATTACTGGGTCAGGGCGACCCTGCCGAGGTACCGTTATGACCAGCTTATGTCGATCGGGTGGAAGATACTTATACCCCTTGCACTGCTGAACATAGCGATTACGGGTTTTATAAAAGTCATGGTGGAAGGGCTGCTATGAGCGCGCAAAAACTGATACGGAAGATATTTTTCGTCGAGATACTCAAGGGAATGGCGCTTACTTTCAGGACTTTATTTACGCATCCGGTCACGAGGCGTTATCCGAAGGTCAAGAGGCCGGTCAAACCAGGGTTCAGGGGTCTTCACGCACTGGCCAAGAACGAAGAAGGCAAGATGAAGTGCGTGGGCTGCGGACTTTGCGGCGCCTACTGCCCCTCGAAATGCATATATATTTATACGTCTGAAGGGGAGGACCACACAAAGGTGGTCGACAGGTACGAGATAGAGGTGCTGAGATGCGTATATTGCGGATTCTGTGTCGAGGCCTGTCCTTTCGGTGCCATCTCCCTGAGCGAGCATTACGAGTATTCCGATTATTCTAGGGAGCCCTTTTACATGACTAAGGAAAAACTCCTTTCGAACTGGGACAAATACTTTGCCGGCGAGAAGGGCAGAAGATATTTCAGGGACTTCTGGCGGCCCAAGACGGTGGACTTTGCCGGGACTGAGGACCAGGCGACTTTTGCGAAAGTGAAAAAGAAAAAATGAAAAAAGGGACGCATGACATGATAAGCACTGCGAATGACGGGAGGCGAGATGCTGCCTAGATTGTTCTTCGGATATTTTGCCGCGGCCATTACTCTCATTTCCCTCCTTGTCGTAACGAGAAGGAACCCTGTTCACAGCGTCATATGGATGCTGCTTCTGTTTTTCCATATAGCCGGCATGTACCTCTTCCTGAACGCGGAATTTATCGCCGCAATACAGGTGATTGTCTATGCGGGAGCGGTCCTCGTACTATTCCTTTTCGTTGTCCTGCTCTTGAATCTCAGGGCGGAGATGCGGACAGAAAGGTTCATAGGGTCATGGCCGGCAGGACTGCTCATTGCGGCTGCATTATTTGTGGGGATTGCGGCGGCGTTGAGGTCTTTTGTGCCGGGACCGGCCGGGACGTACACAATTGATTTTATACAGAAGGCGACGGACACAAAGGCGCTCGGGGGGGCGCTCTTCACGGAGTTTCTCCTGCCCTTTGAAATCGTATCGCTGATCCTTCTTATAGCTGTCGTGGGTGCGATAGTGCTGGCTAAGAAAGGGCAGAGGGGTTAGACGATGACGGTACCTTTGAACTGGTATTTGATACTTAGCGCGGTCGTCTTCAGTATCGGAATCTTCGGTTTCCTGACAAGGAGAAACATTATCATAATGTTTCTGTCCGTAGAGCTGATGCTGAACGGGGTCAATATAAGCCTGATCTCCTTCAGCCATTATCTTCAGGACCTGAGAGGGCAGGTATTTGTCTTCTTTGTGATCGCGGTTGCGGCCGCCGAGGCCGCCATAGGGCTGGCTATCATTATGGCCCTCTTCAGAAATAAAGCGACTGCTCATGTAGATGAGATGAACGAGATGAAAGGATAGACCGTGAGTTATGCGTGAAGGGATAAAAATATGAATAATTACCTCTTGATACCTTTTTTGCCCCTTGCAGCTTTTGTGATCAACATTCTGCTGGGTAAGAAATTCATCAGGGGAAAGGCGCACTGGATCGCTATCGCAGCGGTTGCTGCGTCGTGGGTTGTTTCGGTCGCAACACTTATTGATGTCATGTCCGGCAAGACCCTGAACGAAAACCTTTACACATGGGTACTGTCGGGCGGCTTCAAGGTGTCGGTGGGGTTTCTTGTAGACCAGCTGACGGCGGTGATGCTGATCGTTGTAACGACCTGCAGCACACTGATACATATTTATTCGGTCGGGTACATGCACGGCGACGATGGCTATTACCGCTTTTTTTCCTACCTGAGCCTTTTTACCTTCTGCATGCTCATGCTCGTCATGTCTAACAACTTCCTTCAGCTCTATTTCGGTTGGGAGGGTGTCGGCCTCTGCTCCTATTTCCTGATAGGGTACTATTTCAGAAAGAAGTCGGCATCGGACGCAGGGAAGAAGGCCTTCATCGTCAACAGGTTCGGCGACTTCGGCTTCGGCCTTGGAATCATACTGATATTCCTCACCTTCGGCACCGTCTTTTATGCCCCGGTTTTCAGCCACGCCGGAGAAATCGCGGGCAGGACAATAAATTTTCTGGGCTACAACGTCAGTCTGCCCACTCTGATCGCCCTCCTTCTGTTCTGCGGTTCCATCGGTAAATCCGCCCAGCTTCCTCTTCATGTCTGGCTTCCAGACGCGATGGAGGGCCCGACACCGGTCAGCGCGCTGATCCATGCGGCCACGATGGTGACCGCCGGGGTATTTCTGGTGGCCAGGTGCCACGCCATCTTCGATCTCTCGGAGACGGCGCTCTCCGTCGTTGCTCTCATCGGAGCAATAACATGCCTGTTTGCCGCAACTATCGCGGTTGTGCAGAACGACATAAAAAGGATCATCGCCTATTCGACAATAAGTCAGCTGGGCTATATGTTTATCGCCTGCGGGGTGGGGGCGTACGGCGCCGGCATATTCCATCTCTATACGCACGCCTTTTTCAAGGCCCTGCTCTTCCTCTGCGCTGGCAGCGTGATGCACGCAATGAGCGGGGAACTGGACATGCAGAAGATGGGGGGGCTCAAAAAATATATGCCCGTTACTTACATGACTATGCTTCTGGCGTCGCTGAGCATTTCGGGTGTGCCGGGCTTCGCCGGTTTTTTCAGCAAGGACGAGATTCTGTGGCTTGCCTATTCCGGGTCGAGCCCGGTCGGTAAATTTGTCTGGCTTATCGGCACAATCGTTGTCTTCCTGACGGCCTTCTATTCATTCAGGCTCATCTTTGTGACTTTCCACGGAAAGTTCAGGGGTACCCACGAGCAGGAGCACCACCTCCACGAATCACCGAAGGTGATGACAATACCTCTTATGCTGCTCTGCGTCGGCGCTGTTGCGGCAGGTTGGGTAGGCATACCTCACCTGCTAGGGGGAGGAGCCCATTTCACGGAGTTCCTTAAACCCGTACTCGGGAATCCGGAGGGGCACGGAACCGAGTCGCAGGAATGGCTGCTGATGGCGATCTCTGTAATCACCGGGCTTGCCGGCATAGGCTTCGCCTACTTCATGTATGTGATAAGGACTGACATTCCGGCGAAGATCGTCGTGCAGTTCAGACTGATCTACAGGCTCCTCTACAATAAATACTATATAGATGAGATATACAGTTTTCTCATCGTGAGGCCGACGATATGGGCGGCCCGTAACATACTTATCGGAGTAGGTGACAAGAGGATTATAGAGGCGATTGTCAACGGTGTTCCGGCGGCGATCGGCGGAGTCAGCCGGAAGCTGAGAAGGGTGCAGACCGGCCTCCTGCAAAATTATGCGGCCATAATGGCGACGGGCGCACTGATAATTGTGGCCCTGATGCTCCTGAGGTGAATGT
>JBJKPE010000157.1:0-5591 GCA_046706685.1 Thermodesulfovibrionales bacterium
AATAACCCCCGGTTAAGTGGCCCCATACTTTTTGACCGCTGAAATAATAACGTGTTTCAGCTGCTACGCCATCTTTAAACCCGCTCGGCTTGTTCTGATCATTTCCCCTGTTCAAATTATTTAATGAGATACCCCAAAGCCTGAGCTCAAATTGCTTGTTATCAAAAGGTCTCACAGCTAAGCCAATCTTGAAATCCATTTCCCTTTTGGTAAAATCGAAGCTTCCCTGATTTGCATTAGTGGTCACGCCGGGAGTAGGTCTCTCAAGAAAGAGAACATTTTCGTCAAAAATATAAATATTGTCATTCCCGATATTCAGGTTAAATTTTAAATGGGCTAATGGATTATAGATTAGTCCATTTGGTGCCACAATACTGCTCTCCAATGGATAAATTCCGATACTTGCATCTCCCCAAACCGCAGAGTATGCGACCTTCGCCGGGAAAAAGAATAAAACCAGGATAAGCAGCCCGCTTGATAGAAGGGGAACCCCAGAAAATGGCGGATGCGACGATTTATTACTCATTACATTATCACTCACTGTGGGGGACTAAACTGTTTCGCCCGTTCGGATTAACCTGGCTCCTGCTTCAACATAGCTGGATCCTTTTTTCACCCATATCACCCTCGCTTTTTGGCCGGAGAAATCAGACATTGTGCCTTTTCTTGTTAACTTTATTATGGTTATGGTTTGGCCTTCCTTAACGTCTATCTTCGTGAAGAAACCAAAGCCGTGGGGAGAAGTATTAATAGTCATGCCTTCGCAGATTTCTTTCGATTTGTCATCAATGTAGAACTGAAAATTAGCCAGAATCCCGTCGCGCTTTTCCTTTCTTTCCTTCTTTTCCAGAATTGCCCCCTTCTAAAGCTTCGACATTGCACTTCTTCAGATAGCTCCCACAGGCAGCAGACGACGAAATTATATCAATACGGCGTTTGCTGCATGGGTGCACGCAGCTTCTTAAATCAGCTAATCCTTTTCCAGATTCACTATAAGCGCGTCTGCGGATGTTGCGCGTAATATGCTCCTTAATCTGAATATAGCTCTGATATCCGCCGAATTTGTTAAGCTGAAATCGATTACGGGGACTGAATATGTCATTGCATTCTTCTCAACGAGGCTGCCTGCCGGGCATGCAAGATACACCGTCTGTTTTTTCTTGAGGAGTGCGGAGGCAAGGGTTACGCTGTGTGATTCTATGCCTCCCGGCGTCTTTGAGGAATTAATGATGAGTATATTCATGTCTTATAATCTCCATATTTCCAGATACAATTTCCGTGCCCGATAAAAATGAAGCCCGCTTATAAATATGATTCTAGTGAGTTGTCATTCGCCCATTTGATCGGGGAATCCAGTCTTTTCAAGAGGTCGTGAAGTGTTCGGCCCGTCCCGGACTTGATGCGGGTCAGACCGGACAATGACTATATATGGGCTTATGAGCAGACTTCAGGGAGTTGTCTTATGGAAAACCGAAAAAGGCTCGGAAAGTTATGCAGGAAATGTATACGTTTTTTGTATCAATGACGTAGTGAACAGTTGCGACAGCTGAATAACGAACGCAAGGTTTAAAAGAAGAGCCTGTAGGCACAGAGCCAGAAAAGGCATCCGGAAAAGGTAAGGACCTTCCCGATGAGGGTCAACCTGTCGGTTCTTGCTATTGCAGGCAGACTGAGAGGCGAAGTAAGGAAGCATGCGGTAACAAATATCCACTTGGGCGGCGACTCTTTCGGGGCAGCCGTGGGGAAGAGAGAACAGAAAGGGCATTCAATCTCGCCGTCCAGCCGGTGTCCGCACCGGGCGCAGCGGCTTATCCCGAGGGCCTCGTCGATTTCATCATGGTCCATTGATATAGTATAAACCGTGAGGTCTGAGAATAGGCGGAGGGGCAGCACAGGGAAGGGAAAAGGTTCCCTCCCCTGTGTAAACCATTTATCATTTATTACTCACGCATTTACTACTTACTATTTGTTTCTCACTCATCATTGTGGTGCCGGTCCCAGCGTGACACGGACAAAATCGCGGGGCCGGATATGGCGGGAGAAGGCCGACTTTATCTGTTGGGCTGTCATCTTGCGGTAACGCCTCGCCGCACGAACCGGCTCATCCAGCGGCAGACCCTCCAGTGAATAATTGAGAAGACCGCCTGCAATACCACTAGTACTGGCCTCCGAAAGCGGTATTCTGCGGATCAGGAGCGCCTTTGTCCGACTCAGTTCGTCTTTACTGACCGGCTCTTTTTGCATCTGGACAAGATCCCGCACCACAATGGCACGCGCCTTTGACACGTTAGGGGGATCGCACGCATAAAATACCGCAAAGAGGGAACGCGTTCTTCCGGATTCGATTACGGCTCCAACGGAGTATACAAGGCCGGTCTTCTCCCTGAGATCGCGATATAGACGCGACGAGTAAAATCCGCTAGAGAGTACATGAGTGCCTACCTGGAGGGCATAGTAATCAGGGCTGAAACGTGTTATACCCACTGTCTCGGCGAGGGTGACGTCCACCTGCGAACGGCTTACGTCGGGGACGGCAACCGACGCAGGTTTGTTCGGCGGCACAGGCGGCAGGTCGGTTTTAGGTTTAGGTCCCTTGGCCTTCCAGTTGCCGAAATATTTTTCGATTACTGTCTTGGCCTCGGCAGGGGTCACGTCACCGATTACAACTATAGTGGTCATGTCGGGCCGGAATATGCTGTGGTAGTACGACTTAACATCTTTAAGCCCGATCGATGAGACAGTTCCCGGGGTGGCTTCACGTAATGTCGGATCCTTCTTCGGATATAGCGCCGAATGGAGCGCCCGGCGGGAGAGATAGCCCGGGCTCTTCAATTCACCTGGCAGGGCTGCAATCGTCTGCCCCTTTATCACACCGAATGCCTTCTCAGGGAGGGCAGGTTCCAGAAGGTTTTCCGCAAGCAGTCCGGTCCCCTTGTCAAAACGGTCCTTCAGAACCTGGAGTTGAAAACTCGTGCCAGCCGACTCATTGGCGGCAATGTCGTCCAGAGCCTTCTGAAATGCAAGGCGGTCCAAAGACGTCGAGCCGTACGAGAAGAGGCTGCCCAGGATTCGGGATATTCCCTCCTTGCCTTTTGGTGCCTGCATTTCGTGGTTTGTCTTGACCCGTCCGTATACGCTTACAGTCGGGCTGATAGTCTCCCGCTGCACGATCAGCTTCAGCCCGTTTGGAAGGACGCTTACATACGGTTTCACCGTGGAAGCGGGTACGGCCGGCAGTTCGGCGATCTTCTTTGCCCAGTCCGGCAGCGCAATGGGCTTTGTGCTTTCCGGGGTAAACGATTCTTTTCCTCCGAATTCCCTGGAAGACACAGCATTGCCTGAAGCTTGCGGGGTAAGTACGGCGACTATGGCGGTCTCATTCAAGAGATAATTTCTTGCGACGCGGGCGACATCTGCCGGACTGACCTTCCTGATAGCCGCGACATCGTCGTCAGGGGAATGGCGGCCTTCAACGGCGAGGGCCTGCGACCATATGGCAGCAAGACCCGGCACCGAGTTTTTCCCGAATTCGGCATCAGCGATCTCATGACGCTTTGCAGCTTCCACAAGGTCGGACGGAATACCGTTTTTTAGATAGTCCTCTATTCTCTTTTTTATCGCTGAAATAAGAGAGGTGCCGTCCCCGCCCTGTGGAAATGCGGCGGTCACGTAGCCCATGCCGGCCTTCGGCAGCATCTCGATATCGAAATCGACTGAAAGCGCCCTGCCTTCCGGAACCAAAGCGTAAAGTGAGCCCCTCTGGCTGTCAAGGACATCAGCAAGCACCTGCCCGGCCGCGCAGTCCGGACTATCGAATCCGGGCATACGGTACGCCACAACGGATAGGCCATAAGGGAGGTCGGTCTTCATCTCCATCAAGACCGGTTTGAGCGGCCGCAGCACCACCTCGGGACGTTTCGGCAGGTCGCGGGCAGGAATATCTGCGAAGAGGTTTTTTACCTGCGCTAGGGTGCGATCGGTGTCTACATTGCCTGCGATTATAAGAATGGCGTTATTGGGTCCGTACCAGTCAGCATGAAACTTTTTCAGCATCGGCCCGGTCGTTTTGTTGAAGGAGGGTCTTGTCCCAAGAGCGTCGTGCGCGTAAGGGGTGCCTTCAAACATTGCGGAAAGCAGTTTTGTGTAAAAGACATACTCCGGGTTGGAAAGGTCCTGTGCCACTTCCTGTTCGATGGCCCCCCGCTCTTTTTCCCACTGTTCCTGCGAGTCAAGGACCCCTCGCATCCTGAGGGATTCGATGTGCAATGCTATATCGAGGTCTTCCGACGGGACTGTCAGGAAATACTGTGTAACAGTCTGTTGAGTATCGGCATTGAAATCCCCTCCCAAAGTGGCGACGATATAAGAAAGCTGATCGGCGGAGAGCCCGGGGTTGCCGCGAAACATCATATGCTCCTGCGCATGGGCCATTCCGGGAAAGCCTTCAGGCGCCTCATTTGAACCTGCAAGATAATTTACTTCGGTTGTTACTACAGGCGCCAGCGGATTGTGGACGATTACTACCCTGAGGCCGTTTTTAAGTGTCGCACGAAGGACACCGCTGTCCTGTGCGCTGACGGGAGGCGAGGCAGACAATACGAACAAAGAGACAAGTAAGATGAAAAGTCGTGCGGGTTTAAAAGACATTACGGAAATACCTCCTTCTCTGACGGCCTGCTAAAATATTTTTCACATAATACTTAAACTGTCCTTTATCAGTATAAGACGCGGGGGGCCAGGAGTCAAAACGGATAGTATTCCACTTTCCGGATGGACATACTGTCAGACCCGCCGGGCGCCTGGCCCGACCGGGATCGGGACACAGAAGGCGGTTCAGCCGTCTTATGATGTAATCACCTTCAAATGCCTTTTAGTAATACCTGGTGCAGGGGATTTTCTGGTAATTGTGCATGTGCTATTATGGAATTGTTATATAGATGTTTGGAAATAGGGTTAATGTGAGTATGGAGGGAATTTTCGGAGGTAGCGGTGAAAAAGATACATCTGAAAGTGCAGAAAGAATTCTGCGGTGAATGTTCTCTTGCCCTTATGCACTTCATGGGAAATATGGAGGGCGTCGAATCTGTAGTCGCCGAAAACGGTGAGGTAGTAATCATATACGATGATTCGAAGGCGAGCGGCGAGAATATCGAAAGAATAGCGAGAGACAGTGTGGGGACTATGGGTTATAAAATGGAGGAGGAGGCCGAGGGGGGCAAGCCTTAGGCTTGGCTATCCATGAGTATACGGCGGGACAGAGGCCCCTCTCTCATTCTCGCTTCGCTCCGAGGCTTTTGCCTCCTTATTTTCTCTATGCGTACGCAGGACTACTGGCAAAAGAAACCGCTCGGGACCTCTATCCCGCCTTGTTCTGGTGGCCTGTGTCTCAAATTTCTATGAATAATGTGGTTTAACGCCACGCCGAAGGAGGGCGGGGGAAAAAAGAATCTTTAAAGGAGAAGAAATATGAAAAAATCTTTGGGTGCCAGGACGCTGCTCTATCCGACGCCGGTTTTAGTCGTGGGAAGCTACGACAAAGAGGGAAGGGCCAACGTGATGACCGCGTCGTGGGGAGGGATATGCTGCTCAAG
>JBJKPE010000158.1:0-4800 GCA_046706685.1 Thermodesulfovibrionales bacterium
ACCAATGACCTCTCCACGGGCGCCACCACCAGCCATTCCAGAAAAAGAGGTCTACACCAACATCAGGAGCAAAGTAGATACCAGGGGCATCAGGCATCACTATCATATCTGGTGGTGCGGCAACGATAGGCGGCGGCAGGCCAATCCCGATGTTCACATCTACCCCTGCCATCGTCGGAATGGGAACCCACATCATGACAAAAAACGAAGCAACAAACAAATTTACCTTCTTCATGCAGCCTCCTATTCTCAAAATATCCGATTAATATTACGATCTAAATCTCATTTGTAACGCATTTCCCATTTTTTCAGAGCTGGCTATTGATGACTCCTTTCTCCTTCATATTCCCGGGCATTGAATATTGAACAAGGAATCCTTCAGTGTGGAGACTGAAAATCTTGCTTTAGCTCTATACATAAGGCCTCTTTCATTAGAACTTAGCAGATCTCTTGCTGATTGTCTATCGGACTCTCTCTCACATGAGGTGTCGGATAGTTGCAGAACGGTTTACGCTCCGACATGTCTAACAGTTCCTAAAAAGTCCGGCTGCCTCCAAACGACCGTTTTAAAGGACAAATAGCGAAGAATTGTCAGAAATCACCTAAAGCGGTGTCAATTCCGGTCATTGAAAAGTGCAACAGTTTGGGCATTCCTCGTGGCTGATACGATAGGAGACGGTTTCAGCCTCGAAAGCATTCGGGGGTAGAAACCGACTCTCTCACAGATCCTCCTTAACGGGTGTCCGCTAAGACATACGAGAGTTCTTTTCTGGGTAATTTTTATTTTTCCGGCCAATTAAGATAGAATAATTAAAGAAGAAGTTGGAGTTTCATGACCAAGAATATCATCGGTTATAATTTTCTGAGGATCACGGCACTCGTCATCCTTTTTCTCGTTTTGCCGTCTTGCTCACACCTTCACACTGTTCAGAATACCGGCATCCCGCACGGGGTGAGCAGTCGCGTAGCCAAAGTATGTGAAGGAATTTACCGGGGACCTCGTCTGAACGATCTGAATCAGCTCAAATCATTCAAAGTCCGCACAATTCTGGACCTCGAAGATAACACCGATGCCGTCAATCGGGAGAAAACCTTTGCAAAAGGGCTCGGGATAGAGGTTATAAATATACCGATGAGCGATATTACGCGGCCAGAACCGGCTGATCTTGTAAAGGCAGTGGAAATCATGGAGGACCCCGGACTCCAGCCGGTTTATGTCCATTGCCTGCATGGCCGGGACCGCACCGGTCTCGCCGTTGCCGCCTACAGGGTTTTACATGACGGATGGTCGGTTGACCGGGCCTACCGGGAGGCTATCGACAACGGCCATGCATGGTGGTTATATGATCTCATTTTCCGGTGGAAGAAATCGCTTAGGGCATTATCTGTTCAGAAACCTGTCACAACTTCCCCGGCCCGGGGTCGACTTTCTGCTTCTGTTCCGGCGGCTTCGTAACTGTTCTGTCCGATTTGTCCCCAATTTTCCGGGCCCATAACAAGCCAGCCTGGCACGAGCACGAGAAATCGTCCTATGTCGGGTTCAGTTCGTGTTGATCTCCATTTCATTGACAGTGCTTCATTCTCATGCTACGTTGCTATTAGGCAGAGATGAAGACTTCACGGGAAGTAGCAAGTCACCGGCTGATTGGGCCCGGCGAGGTCGACAATTATCAACATGTCAAGTAGAGAGGAAAAACAAATGGATGAAAGACTGGACAAAAAGATTTCTCGTCGCACACTGCTCAAGGGCGCTGTAGTAGTAACGGGCGTAGCACTTGTGTCGGCTTTCACCGGAAAGGCGCGCGCTGCGAAGTCATCCAAGGCCGCCATGAAGTATCAGGACAAGCCGAATGGCGACCAGATGTGCAGCAGTTGCCGGTTCTTTATCCCGGGTAAGACGCCGACGGCCAACGGCACCTGTCAGGTAGTTGAGGGTTCGATCAGCCCGCATGGCTGGTGTACCGCGTATAACAAGAAATCCTGACGGGGCGCATCGTAAGTGCTGTTATATGGTTTTCTTGTTCTAACATTGAAAGGAAAAAAACGGAATGAAAAGAACGTATGGAAGTCTGTCAATTGCAGCAGTGTTAAGCCTGTTCGTTCTCTGTGCGTGTGGCGGGGGAGGAAACCCGTCGGGCACACCTCCGGCAACACCTTCTGCAGCAGCCGGCGTCTGGACCGGGACGTTTACGTCAAATGTTACTCACATAACGTCCAGTGCTACAGCCCTTATCGCGGATACCAACAGCGCTCGTTTCGGGTTTCCGGATACGCTTGCTCAATACAGCGGGGTGCTTACCCTTAGCGGCAGCTCTTTCTCGACGCTTGCAACTGCTTATGCCGCTCATGGGTCGACGCTGCCGGATGGAAGTCAAGTCGGCACGGTAACAATTTCCGGCACATTTGCAACGAAAGGCACAATGAACGGCACTTACAATGGAGCCGGGGATTCAGGGACATTCACATTGACATATAACGGCTCTCTCTATGAAAGGCCGTCCTCCTTACCGGGGGTCTCCGGCACATGGAAAGGTAAAATATTGGACTTCACCAATTTCATCAGGATCGACGACAATGGGGCAATAACGGGCGTCAACACCACGGGATGTTTTTACGGCGGGCATGTGAGTGTAATTGATCCGTCATTCAATATATACTCTGTACATCTCGATATAGACAACTGCGGCAGTGACAACGGCAGCTACGATGGCTTGGGAGCTCTTGTCGATACGAGTTCAACGAACGACACCTTCATAACTATTGTGTCAAGTTCCGATGTTTCACTTGTTGCCTCCCTAATCAAGCAATGAAACAGTTAAATATAAACTATCGCAATTCTTATTTTGGTTGTTTTAACTCTTTTTCGGGAGGTGTTTGATGAGGAAACAGGAAAGTAATAAGATTGATCATTATCCCGGGGAGTCATCCGAAGAGGAATTTCCAGGCGGAGATCATGCGGCGGGGAGAGCGAGCTCCCGGCCGGCGACAGTTGCATGTCTGACTGTAAGGTCCAGGCGCCGGGCCAAACTCGCACTGTGTGTCGTATCATGTTTGTTCGTGCTTGCAGCCGCAATACTGATCATGCCGGCCGTATCTTCCGCACAAGTGTCTATCGGCGTGTCGGTGACGTTCGCTCCGCCGGCATTGCCTGTTTACATTCAGCCTCCCTGTCCCGGAGCCAACTATATCTGGATACCGGGCTACTGGGCATGGGACCCGGAATTCGGCTACTATTGGGTGCCCGGCACATGGGTGCTGGCCCCCTTTCCCGGCGCGCTATGGACTCCTGGCTATTGGGCATGGAGCGACGGCGTGTTTGTCTGGTACGAAGGATACTGGGGACCCGAGATCGGCTTCTACGGCGGCGTTGATTATGGCTTTGGCTATACCGGTTTCGGTTACTACGGCGGTTATTGGAGGGGCGACAGATTCTATTACAACCGCGCCGTCAATAACGTCAGTGTCACGAACATCAGGACCGTTTACAGGAGGCCTGTAACCGGCCCGGTCACCGGAACCAGGGTCAGCTACAACGGCGGACCAGGAGGCATTACCCTTAGCCCCACTACTGCACAGATCGCTGCGGCCCGTCAACTGCGCTCCAGGGCCATCATCGCCCAAACGAGGAATATACGGGCCGCCCGGCTTGACCGCAGACAACGGGCAATTGTAAACCACGGACGTCCGGTTGTAGCCGCCACGATGAAGGCCGGTATATTCAGTGGCCGGGGCGTCGTTCGAGCCAGCCGCGCGGGGGCGCCCTACAAGGCGCCGCCGTCAGTCAGCCGGGTCAGGCCAGGCGGCCATCACGAAACTCCGCATCCTTTCGGCACTGAAAGGCATCCGCGCACCACCGCTCCCAGGCGTGCCGCGCCTCCTGCAGTAATTGAGCATCGTGCTGCACCGCGGAGCAAGCCCTCGCCCCGACAACGCATTGAAACGCAACCACGCGTCACTGCGCCCAGGCATGAGGCGCCCCCCGCCGTTATCGAGCGACATGCCGCACCGCGAAGAGAGATCACGCCGCCCTCACGCCGCATGACCCAGCCACGACGTGAGATTCGCCCCGCGCCGGAGCAGCATCGGACCATTGCCCCTCCACCCGGCCGGGAAAGCGGAGGCGTCGCCCGTCCGCCGAGCACTCATCGCGCCTCACCTCAGTTGCAAAGGGAAACGAGACCGAATGGGGAAAACAAACATGAAGAGGAGAGACGGGAATAGTGTAATGAGGCCGGGGTAGCACGCCCGCAGAGACGGTGCACTACCCCGGCGCTGCCTAACACAAGGCACCGTCGACAGATAGCGTCGCCATAATTCACAGCCAGCGTGATACCAGATGTGCAAGCCATTCCCTGATTCTCGGAAACAGGGGTCTTTTTTTCCACTCTTTCAATTTCACCTGGTCGGACTCATAAAGATCTTTGGTAAACATCTTTTCCATTGCTGCTGAAAAATCCCGGCTTACGATTATAGCGTTGACCTCGTTTTCCCTTAAAAAACTCCAGAAATCCATGTTGCTCGATCCGACAGTCGCCCATACTCCGTCGATCACGGCCGTCTTGGCATGCAGCAGCGCGTTACGCCGCTGATATATTCTTACGCCCGATTTCAGAAGGTCGGAATAATAATAACGGCCGGCATATAGCGCCATCCAGGAATCAGTTTCTTTGGGCAGGATCATCTTTACATCCACCCCGCGGCGCGCAGCATCCGTAAGGGCCTTTACCGTCTGCTTGTCCGGAACAAAATAGGCGTTGGTCAGATGCACCGAATTCTCCGAGAAGGTGATGGCAGAAACAT
>JBJKPE010000159.1:0-17666 GCA_046706685.1 Thermodesulfovibrionales bacterium
ACGGCTTCTGGCGAAACCATCTTCCAGAAGGCCTCTCAGGAATGCTAAACTCATACGCATTTGGAATAGATTTTCTTGTGAGGCAACGAATTCCATTTCGTGTAGATTTTTACGTGAGGCAACAGGCAGGTACGACGACCCCTCTGCCTCCATGCAAAGTCAGACTTACCTGATGTCCGGATAGTTATTATTCCACAAGTTTGTTCTGTATCGCGTAATGGGTTAGGGCGGCGTTGTTTTTAAGACCCATCTTTTCAAGAATGCGGGAGCGGTAGGTGCTCACTGTCTTGACGCTCAGCGCCAGTTCGTCAGCTATCTCTTTGATCATCTTCCCGGAAGCGATCATGCAGAACACCTGATACTCGCGGTCGGAGAGGTCTTCATGGGGTGGATTATGTTGATCTCCGCTTTCGAGGTTCAGCGCCAGTTTTTCCGCCAGAGTGGGGCTTATATATTTTCTCCCCTGAGATACCTTCCGGAGCGCCTGAACCAGTTCATCCGGAGCACTCTCTTTTGTCATATATCCGGCGGCACCGGCCCGGAGCGCCCGCATGGCATATTGTTCTTCAGCATACATGCTCAATATCAGCACCGAAAGCCCCGGTTTCTCGACCTTCAATTGTTTAAGGATATCCAGGCCATTCCTTCCGGGCATGGAAATGTCGAGCAAAACGACATCGTAATTGTTTTTCATGACCTTATCGATTACTTCCTGTCCGTTAGTGGCCTCACCTGAGACTACCATATCTCCGGTCTCGGCCAGAATCTGTTTGAGTCCCTCACGGACTATAGCGTGATCGTCGGCAATCAGAATCCTTGTCATTTTGGACTTTTCTCCCAACCCGTTTATCTTACACTGCGCCGATGGAACGTGTCATCCCGGTGTTTCGCGATCTTAGTGTCTTTGTCTGGAAATGGAAAGGCCACCATAACCCTTGTACCTTCGTTCTTTGCGCCCTTTATCCGGATTTCTCCGCCCAGAAAGTGTGCCCGCTCCGTCATACCCATCAGGCCTATGGATTCCGGACTCGAAATCTGCCTGTCAGTGATGCCCCGGCCGTCGTCCTTTACCTGAAGGAAGAGAGTCCCGGCCTTCCTTTCCAGAGTCACCGTCACCTTTGCCGCGTTGGCATGCCGTGCCACGTTTGTCAGCGTCTCCTGGAAGATGCGGAATATCGTGGTCGACATTTCCCTGTCAGGGGAGATGTCGGGCGGTGTTACCCGGAGCCTGCATTTTATGCCCGTCCTTTCCTGAAACTCCTTTATCTGCCATTCAAGCGCTGCTGCGAGACCCAGGACGTCCAAAAGACCCGGCCTCAGTTCGGAAGAGATTCTTTTTACCGTCTGGATGTTCATATCGATTAGCTTCGACATGTCCCCGGCCTTCTTACGCAGCGTTTCCTGGGGTGGGTCCATTCTCTTGATTATCCATGACAGATCCATCTTCAGCGCGGTGAGGGCCTGTCCCAGTTCATCGTGTATCTCGCGCGATATCCTCGTTCTCTCTTCCTCCCTGACGGACTGGGCATGCGCCAGCAGATTACGCAGCTGCTCCCTCGATCTCCTCAGCTCATCCTCAGCTTTTTTCCGCTCCGTTATGTCCTCTGCTATCCCGAGGATCATCTTCAAAAGGCCGTCCTTCGTCCGCTTGAATACCACATCCCTGCTGTAAAACCACCGCCATTCCCCCCCCTTGGTCCTCATCCTGTACTCATGCCCCTTAACGTCGCCGTCCTGCGCCAGAGAAACGCAGTCCCTGAACGCCAGGTAATCCTCAAAATCATCGGGATGGAGTACTTTCTCGTAGAATGCGCTGCCCATCTTTCGAACTTCGTCGGGCGAGTAGCCAAGAAGATCATCCACAAGGGGATTGACGTATACGATCTGGTCTTCGATTACGTCGTAGAGATAAAGGAGATTAGGGGTCGCATCGGTAATACGACGCACGAAGCGCTGACTTTCGATCAGGTCCTTCTCCATCTGTATTCGTCTCATGATTTCCGCACGGAGGTCCCTGTTCACCTTTCTCAGTTCTGCCGTTCGTTCCTTTACCAGAAAATCGAGGTGGTCCCGATGTTCCCTCAGTTCGTGTTCCATCTGCTTGCGGCCCGTAATATCCCTGACGATTTCGATACCGGCCACTATGACCCCGTTGCTGTCCTTTAATGGGGAAACGGTAATCTCGAGGTAGGCAGGTTTCCTGGACGTTGTGACGTACTTCTCCACCGTATGAACAGTGCCTTCCCTGAACGCAACCTCCATATGGCACCCTGCGCAGATTTTGTCCAGCTCCGCATAGGCATGGTAACAGTATTCTCCGATGTGATCTCCCAGCAGTTCTTTGTGTATCCGGTTCTGGTAGAGGATCTTAAAGTTATTGTTCTGTATGCTGATGCCGTCCCCCATCGCGGCAATAATGGCTTCGGACTTTGCCTTCTCCTCCTCCACCTTCGTTATAGCCGTCCATAGAGATTTTTCGGCTATTTTCCGGTCCGCGATCTCCTGTTCAAGCTTCTGATTGGTCCTTTTGAGTTCAGCGGTTCTCTCTTCAACCAGCCCTTCCAGGTTATTGCGGTGCTCCGACAACTCCTCTTCCTGCCGCTTCCGTTCGGTAATATCACGTATGATCCCCACCGCGTGCCATTGCTCCTTTACCCTTACCGAGGAGAGTGACACTTCAACCGGAAATTCCGTTCCGTCTTTCCTGAGGGAAAGCAATTCTATTGTGTTTCCCATCACAGGACCTTTGCCGCTCTTCAGGAACTTTGTCAAGCCCGATCTGAACGCCCGGCGATATTGCTCCGGGACGAGGAGGTCGACCAGTGGCCGTCCTAGTATGTCTTTTTCGTGATAACCGAATATTCTTACCGCTGCCGGATTCCAATAAGAAATTATGCCCCTGCCGTCCATCATCACAACCGCATCTGTTGCCGCTGCAGCGATTGCATGTATCTTTACTTCGCTCTCCCGGAGGGCTTCTTCGGCCCTCTTGCGCTTTCGCCGGATTTCAGCCTCCCTGAGTTCGCGTTCCACGGCCGGGGCGAGTCTCGAAAGGTTTCCCTTGATGATGTAGTCCTGTGCCCCCGACCTCATCGCCTCTACAGCTATGTCCTCACCGATCTTTCCGGAAACGATGATGAAGGGAACCTCAAGTCCGGTTTCTTTAAGCAACTGGAGGGCCTGAAGGCCTCCGAAGCGGGGCATGATGTAATCGGAGATCAGAATGTCCCACCTGCTGCCTGTAAGCGCGGCCTTCATGGCGTCGGCTGTTTCGACGCGTTCATAGACGGGCTCGTAGCCTCCACTTTTCAGCGCGCGAATAAGGAGAAGAACGTCATCCTCAGAATCCTCTATGATCAATAAGCGAAGAGGCTTTTTCATAACCAAGATTGTGCCTTATTGTAAATCATTTCTCCCCCAAAAAACCCCTTTTACTTCGGCGGCCGGCCCCTCTCTGGAAGGTCCGACGGCGTTCACTCTGTAGTCTCTCTCCGTTAAAGATTTATCGGGATCAAGGAATGTCGGGACCTGAGTTTCTCCGATCAATACGTAGTCATGGCCGTCTGTCCTTCTGTACACCCTGTAGCCCCTGATCCATCGCTCAGAGGGCTCTTTCCAGTAAAGGATAACCCTGTCGGGAGCCGCGAAATAGCCGAGGTCCCGCGGCGCGGGCGGCACGAGATCGAACGGGTTTATGGCGATTTCCGGCGACATGGGGCCTTCGTCTCCAGTCGTACGGTTCCTTAAGCTTCTGACAGCGTAATAGACCGGCCTGTCGACATAGAAGACATCTCTGAAGGAATTTTCTGACAGAGGAGCCGTGTTACAGGGCTGCTCGCCCTGCATGTCCTTCTGAAAACTTCTGTAAACGTTGTAAAGTATATCGACCCCCTCGCTTTGCCATGAAAGTACGACAGCGTCGTCTGCTATCTTAAATGAGAGATGTGCCGGGGGAGGAGGGGGGGGCAGGGGCGTAAAGGTCACTGCATTCGAGTCCCTGCTTATGATGCCGGAAAGGCTTTGGGCCGCTATCTTATAAGTGTAGGATGTGCCCGGGTTGAATCCGGTGTCCTTGAAGGACCGTTTTTCCTTCGATACCGTTATCCTCTGAAGGCCTTTGCCGGATGATTTGAGTATCGTAAAACCTGAGATTAGTGCTGTCTTGTCCCCGGGAAAACTCCAGGACAGAATAATCCTGCTTTCTCTATGGACGGCTCCGAGAAGAACCGGGGCCGGGGGTTTTTCATAAGCTGCCAGTGTGGGCGCCGACTTCTTGCCGCAGGAAACAGTCAACGATGTAAGAATAAGGAGCAGGAGAGCGAGCAATGACAATGCTCGTCGTGGAATTTGTACGGAATGATCGGTATATGGTGCCATTCCTATTTGAGAAGTTTCCTGCAAAGCTTGATCTGTTTCTTTACTTCGGAGGGCGATGTGCCGCCATAAGAGGAATGCCCCTTAACCGATTCGCGAGGGTCGAGCACCCTGAAGATGTCCTTTTCGATAAGAACTGAAAAAGATTGCAACTCCGCAAGTTTCATGGACTGGAGGTCCTTCTTTGAGTCGATACAAAAGCGCACGATATTGCCGGTGACCTCATGTGCCTCCCTGAAGGGAACGCCTTTTTGTACAAGATATTCGGCGATGTCGGTTGCAGTGGAATATCCCTCTCCAGCTGTCGAGGCCATTCTTGCCGTGTTGAACCTTATCTCGGGAAGCATTTCCTTCATCACCGTGAGACAGCCCTTCAGCGTGTCCACAGTGTCGAAGACCGGGAGTTTATCTTCCTGCATATCACGGTTGTAGGAGAGTGGAAGTCCTTTCATCAGTGTGAGAAGGGCAATCAGGTTGCCATAAATCCTGCCGGTTTTCCCCCTGACCAGCTCCGCCACATCGGGGTTTTTCTTCTGGGGCATAATGCTCGACCCGGTAGTAAAACTGTCCGAAATGTCGATCATGCCGAATTCCCCTGTGGACCAGAGTACAAGTTCTTCGGCCATCCGCGACAGGTGCATGACGGTTATCGATGAGCACGAAGTGAACTCGATGGCGAAATCCCTGTCGGATACCGCATCCATGCTGTTACCGGATATCTTTTTGAATCCGAGTTCTTTTGCCACAAAGAACCTGTCCGTCGGAAGGGTGGTCCCCGAGAGCGCACAGGAGCCCAGAGGCAGGACGTCAATGCGGGACAGGGCGTCATCAAAGCGCTCTCTGTCTCTCTGGAACATCTCCACGTACGCCAGGAGGTGATGAGAAAGGAGCACCGGCTGCGCCCTCTGCAGATGCGTATACCCGGGCATGATGGTATCGATATTAGATTCGGCCAGGACCAGAAGGGTTTTCTGGAGTTCTTTGATCAGGCGAAGGATCTCTGCTGTCTCTTCCTTTAGATACAGCCTCAGGTCAAGAGATACCTGGTCGTTCCTCGAACGGGCCGTATGAAGCCTCTTCCCCGCGGGGCCGATTTTTTTTGCCAGGGCGGCTTCTATGTTCATGTGGACGTCTTCCAGTGCGCCGCTGAATCTGAATTTGCCTGACTCTATCTCGGAAGCGATTTCCTTAAGTCCCAGCACAATCGCATCGGCGTCGGCGGCAGGAATAATTCCCTGCTTCCCGAGCATTTTTGCATGGGCTATGCTGCCCCGGATATCATGCTCCCAGAGCCTCTTATCAAAGGAAACGGATTCCGTAAAACGTTCTACCGTCCCTGATGTTTTCTGTTTAAACCTGCCTGCCCACGGTTTCTTCATCCCGATACGCCTCCGGTATGTTGACTTGTAACAAATTGCGCTCCATCGAAGATATCCGATATTAAAACTTAAATTATTTGTAAACTAACATAAAAGTTTAAATGTTGCCTGTCAAGGAATTTGTTTTTATTATAAAGAACTAACCTTATTTGTTGCATAATAAAGAGAAGTTCTCATGATGTAATATGGAGGGCGGCAAGAACGGATGAGATTACAACCTGAAGCATCCTTTCCGGAGTGAATTTATGCAATTGCGGTCTGGACGATGGGAATCGATAAGATGATTGAGTCTTTGAGGCAGCTTCAGTCGAGGATGGATTCTGTTATCAAGGGGAAGACCGCCGCCGTCAAGATGGCGATAGTGACACTAATCGGCAGGGGGAACCTTCTCATAGAAGACGTGCCAGGGGTGGGGAAGACCACTCTCGCCTTCGCCCTGGCGAGGGCCACAGACTGCTCTTTCCAGAGGATACAGTTCACAAGTGACCTCCTTCCCACCGATATCCTGGGAATCAGTATCTTCAACCAGGAGAAGCGGGAATTTGAATTCAAACCCGGTCCCGTTTTTTCCAATATCGTGCTTGCTGACGAGATAAACCGCACGAATCCGAAGACCCAGTCTGCGCTGCTTGAGGCGATGAACGAAAAAAGGGTGACCGTGGAGCGTAAGACCTTCAGGCTGCCGGACCCCTTTATGGTGGTTGCCACCCAGAATCCCGCGGAATACCACGGTACGTTTCCTCTCCCGGAGAGTCAGCTGGACCGCTTCATGATGCATATCAAGCTGGGATATCCAGCCCCGGAATTTGAAAAGAAAGCCCTCCTCGACCGGCCGAGCTTCCAGCTCCTCGAAGGAATGGAGCCGGTAATTTCAAGGCATGAGATCCTCGCAATGCAGGAAGAGGCCGGACGTGTGGCGGTCGATGAGAGCCTCATCGACTATCTGATGAATATTGTCGCCGGCACGCGGAGGCATGAAAAGATACGCCTCGGCGTGAGCACGCGGGGCGCTCAGTTTTTCCTCCAGGCAATAAGGGCGCATGCCTTCTATGAGGGCAGGGATTATGTGCTTCCCGACGACATTAAAGAACTTGCCCCCCTCGTCCTGGGGCACAGGCTCATACTGAAGACGAAGAACTTTATCTCGGACGCCGAGCAGATCATCGGCGAAATAGTGGAAAGAATTCCAGTTCCGGTGTGAGCGGTATGAAGACTACGAGGGAAGGCAGGAGGTTTGTCCTCGCGGCCTTTCTCATTGCGATAGCCGCAGTCAACACAGGAAATAACCTTATCTATCTAATCCTTGCCCTTATGGTGTCCGTCTCTGTCCTTGCCGTCGCCCTGCTGAAAGTGAATCTTTCCGGTTTGACTGCGGAAGTTTTTTTTGATGGGCCGGTTTTCGCCGGTGAACAGACATACGCCACTGTGGTGATAAGAAACAAGAAGCGCTTTATCCCTTCTTATTCCCTGCGTATTGCGGCCGATGGGGTTGTCTCGACCGCTTATTGCGGGGTGATACGTCCCGGGGAAGAGGTTGAAAAAGTGGTAAGACTGCGGTTCAGGAAGAGAGGGCTGTACGGACACAGGGATTTTTTTGCCGAGAGCGGTTTTCCTTTCATCCTTCTGAGCAGTAAGAGGGCCATAGGGGTATCTGGTGAGATACTTGTTTACCCCGAACTTATAGAGACGAGCGGGCTTATCGCAGGGTCCTTCCGGGTTTCGGGAGCCGAGGCGTCTGTGAAAGGCTCATCTGGGGATGAGATGTACTCCATACGCGATTACCGGTACGGAGACGACCAGAGGAGGATCCACTGGAAGGCGACGGCAAAGACGGCGGGGCTGATGGTCAAGGAATATGCGGAGGGTCAATACAGAAGGGCTACTATAGTGATCGATAACCTCAGCGTACCCGTTCAGCAAAGACCCGGCGGGCTGAAGGGAGGCGGAGAAATCCCTTCGCCGGCAATATTCGAAAAAGTAGTGTCCGTAGTCGGCTCTTTGGCGCGAGACCTGATCGAGAGGGGATATCTGGTGAGGGTGATGTCATGCCGTAAGGTGGTTCCCTTCGGAGCCGGGAGGGAACACCTTTTCAGAATCCTCGATATTCTCGCGGTGATCGGGGAGGAACCTTTCTGGGACAGTCCGCCGGCCGTTGGTGAAGATTTATTCGTCTCTGTTTTTAAATCTCGCGGGACTTCGTCGAATCTGCCCGTTGCGCCCGCCGGAACAGTAGTGTATGCCGATTCTTTATAACCTTCTTACTGCTATCCTTGCACTGACCGGATGCTTAAGCCTGGTCATGACTGGCGAAGTCGGTCTGCTTATGTCTGTGAGCGGTATTGCACTTATCCCCGGTTACTACCGGCTTCTGAAGGGAGGGCAGCCGGCCCCCCGATGGGCCGTCGGCATGCTCTCAGTGCTCACACTGGCGGTGTTTGTCTTTGAGTCCGCTGCGACCGGCGACGTCTTTCTTGCGGTTGCACATCTCACGATAGCCTTTCAGGCGATCAAGGGTTATGATCTCAAGGAACCGTGGGATCATCTGCAGGTTTACTTTATGGCTCTCCTTCAACTGATTATAGCTTCGGAATTGACGTATTCCCTGCTTTTTGGAGTTGTGTTTATGATTTTTATGGTCCTTTTTGTGACCGCAATGGTGTTGTCGCACTTTCTGAAGGAGGATTACCGCGCCAGACCGGAACTGAAGAAACCTGTGTTCGTGATCTCATTACTGACCCTCATCTCCACGCTCATTTTCTTTGTGGTCGTCCCGCGGACGCCATACAGGTTCATGGGGAGGGGGCATGAAAGGGGAGAGATTAAAACCACAGGTTTTTCCGATACAGTCGATTTCGGGTCCTTCGGAGCCGTGAAGCTGGACCCGACCGTAGTCATGAGAGTGGAGATGGCCGGTAATCTCGGGGCGGCCTATTACTGGCGGGGGCTGACTCTCGATTATTTTGACGGGACGACATGGAGGAAGTCGATGACCGCCATGAGGAGTGTTCCGGAAGAGGATACCGCTTATGTTGTTTCGAGGTACAGCGGGGGTCGGGAACTGGACCAGAAAATATTTCTTGAGCCCATAGATTCCCATGTAATTTTCGGTCTGTCACGGATCAGGAGCATCAAAGGGGACTCTTTCCGGGTTCGTTCGGATGAAGCGGGTGATATTTTTTTCTGGGGAAAATCATCGCGGGGAGCTGAATACACAGTCTCCAGCGCTGTGACGCGCAGGTATCCCGGGAAGTTCAGTCCGATATATGTTCAGCTTCCACCCGGGATGGAAAGGGTCGCGGCCCTGGCAAGGCGGATCTCGTACAGGGGGAAGACCGACCTGGAAAAAGCCGAAATGATAGAGGAATACCTGAAACGGAATTATAAATATTCGCTGTCGACGCCGAAGCCCCCTCGGGGAATGAGCCCCATCGAGGATTTTCTCTTCCGATCAAAGGAAGGATATTGCGAACATTATGCCACCTCGATGGTGGTGATGCTGCGGAGCCTCGGAATACCGGCCCGTATTGTGGACGGCTTCCACGGCGGCGAAAGAAACGAATACGGGGGATACATCATAGTGCGTCAGAGCGACGCTCATTCCTGGGTTGAGGCGCTGATCAACGGCATGTGGACGCGGTTTGACCCGACGCCGGCCGTGCTCTCTGCGCGGCCCCCGATGCTCTCACTCATGCTCGATTCTTTGAGGATGACCTGGGCACGTTATGTGATCGGCTTCAGTTTCTTAGATCAGAGAAAGATTATGCATGCCTTTACGGTGCCTTTTAAACTTCCAGCTCCAATTTCGTTCCGGCCGGGAAAGCCTGGAGCAGGTTTTTATTTCATTCCTCTTCTGGTTGCGACGGCGTTACTGGTCTATTTCGCGGCCAGGCGTGCCAGGCGCAGAAGGCACGATTTTGTTTCCGCAAAATTCGTGGAACTCAGGCGTATGCTGCGTAAGAAGGGATTTGTCATAACGTCCGCTACCACTGCAGGTGAAATGAGGAGAGAGGCGGAGCCAATGAAGGCCCATGCGGAAGTGGAAAGGTTCCTGACGCTTTATGAGAGGCACAGATTCGGTGCGAAGGCAATGAGCCCGGCCGACCGGAGAGAATATCTCTCACTGTTAAGGGATATCAGGAAGTCTTAGGCTGCTATTCACTTCTGTTTTACGCGCAGGATATAAAACAGAACCGGCAGACATATCAGGACAAGCGGAAGCTGGATTGCGAGGCCGGAGATTATCGCTATCGCCAGGGGCTTCAGCATGGCGGCGCCCTGTCCTATGCCGAGCGCCAGCGGCAGCAGGGCCAGGATAGCCGCGAAAGTCGTCATCGCTATGGGCCTCATCCGGTTTTTCCCGGCCAGTATGAGGGCCTCCTTTTCTTCCGAAACTCCGGACAGATCGTAATATTCCGAGACATAGAAGATCGCCACTTCCGTAGCGATGCCGACAATCATGGTCATGCCCATCATGGAAGATATGTTCAACTCGGTCCCCGTGACAAACAGTCCGATAAAGACCGCTGTCAGGGCAAGAAGTGTAGTAGCCATAATTGCCACGGCTACCCGGAAGCTCTCATAAAGAAAGAGCAGAAGAAGAAAAACAAGTGCAACAGCCGCGGCAAATACGGCCATTAAGGCGGCAAAGGCGAGTTGCTGCTGCCTGTAAAGTCCTCCAAGACTGTAATAGACCCCTTCAGGGAAAAGTCCGGGGCGTCCAAGAGCGCTTTTCACATCCCGTATTACGGAGCCCATGTCCCTGCCGCTGATTCGCCCTGTTACCGCAACCATCCTCTTGAGATCGTCGCGCATTATCTGCGGCTGTCCGGTAATTGTGCTGACGGCGGCGATCCTGCCGAGAGGAAAAAGGTGACCGTCGGGCGCGCGCAGCCGGAGTTGCGCCACGTCCCTCTCAGTCGTCCTGAAGTCTTGCGGTATCCATACTCTCACGCCCACCATCTTCGGTCCCTTCTGCACCTCGGTGGTCACAAGCCCGCTCAACAAGGCATTGAGGTCCTTTGTAACAGACTCCGGGTCTACGCCTTCGAGGGCGGCCTTCACCCGGTCAACTTTGATTTCGAGGGCGTCGCCTGCAAGAACGATCCCGCTGTCCACATCCACCACGCCGGGGATTTTGCTTATCAGACCGGCGATCTTGGGGCCAAGCTCCCCGAGGACCTTGCCGTCGTCGGAGAATATCTTTATGTCGATAGGCTGCGGAACTCCGGTAAAGTCGCCTATCATGTCTTCCATAAGCTGGGCCATTTCGATGCGCAGGCCGGGTACGGAGCCCTCCACCCGCTTCCTTACATCGCCCATCACATCTTCAATCGGCCTGCGGGGAAAAGGTTTCAGCCGCACGAAAAAGTCTCCCTCATACGCCTCTGTTACGCCTCCGCCGAGCTGGAGACCGGTGCGCCTGGAATATGTTTCGACCTCGGGTGTTCGGCGCAGTATGCCCTCCACCTGCCTCAGCAGCCGGTCCGTCTCGGTCAGCGATGTCCCCGGCGAGGCGCGGTAGTCCAGGATAAACCCTCCTTCGTCCATCTTCGGCATGAAACCGGAGCCCAGATTCCTGTAGCTGGTCCATCCGGCAAAAATAAGCAGGAGAACCGGCAACAGCGTAAGCAGCGGGCGACTCAGCAGGCGGCCCATTATCTTTTCATATCCCTGATGCGCCTTTTCCGTGGCAAAACCGCCTTCCTTCTGGTCGGCGTCTTTTCTGCCAAGCAGGTGGTCGGCAAGAAGAGGAACCGCAAGCCATGCAACGAAATAGGAGATCAGGAGGCTTGCCGCCATCGTCAAAGACAGGGCCTTGAAAAAGGCCCCTGTCACGCCGGAGAGAAAGGCCAGGGGCATGAAGATAATGATCGTTGAGGCGGATGAGCCTATCAGCGGCCTCGTAAACTCCCTCGCTGCAGACATGACCTTCTTGCGGTGGTCGCCGGGGCTTCCACGAAGCCGCCTGACAATGTGCTCCAGCATGACGATAGTGTCGTCGATTATAAGCCCCACGGCGGCAGCCATTCCGCCGAGCGTCATCATATTGAAACTCTGGTGCATAACATAGAGCAGCAGTACGGAGGCCGCCAGTACTCCTGGCACCGTGACGATAGCTATGAGCGTTATCTTTATGTTTCGCAGAAAGATGAAAAGGATGATGGCTGCCAGCACCACCCCTATCAGTATGGCGTCTCTGACGCTGCCGGCGGAGGCTGCTATCAGCTGACTCTGGTCGTACCAGTTGGCTATCTTTATCCCCGGTGGTATCCGGCTTTTGAACTCTGCCAGTTTCGTCTTAAGCTCCCGAGCTATCCGAACGGTGTTTCCGCCTCGCTGTTGATAGACGTTGAGCAGTACGGCGTCATGGCCGTCGGCGGTTACGCGCGTCCACTGCGGCACGGTGGCGCGGCTCACCGCGGCAACGTCTTCCAGCAGCACGGGCCCGTTTGGTCCGGAGCGCAAAACGGTGTTCCGGATCTGATCAATTCTCATGAATCTCGTGTCCGACATTACTAGATAGAGCTTATAGTGGTCTTCAATCCGACCGACAGCTGTTATAACATTTGCAGCGGAAAGGGCCCCGGCCACGTCGGATAGGGAAAGGCCGTAGGAGGCGAGCTTCGCCGGGTCGACCGTGACGCGGTATTCCTCCAGAGTACCTCCCTGGACCTGGACCTTCGCCACTCCGCCAACTGTGGACAGAAGAGGGCGCAGCTGATAGTACGCAAAATCACGCAGGTCTGTAAGAGAACGTCTGTCGGATGTAAGGCTATAGGCCAGCACCGGGTCAATGCTGGGGTCCATTCGCTTTACGGAGAAGGTAGTGCCCTGGGGCAGAGAGGGCATCACCTGGTTTATGGCTGATTCTACCTGGAGCATCGCTGCGACCATGTCCCTGCCCCAGCCGAAATCGACGATAATTTCAGCGCTTCCGCGACTCGTGGTAGAGTGGACGCTGACGACGCCCGGGACAGCCCTTACGGCCTGTTCTACAGGCCAGGTTACCTCCACAGCCATGCGGCTTGCAGGGCGGTCTCCGGCATCCAGTTCTGCGGCCACCCGGGGAAAACTGACGTTCGGAAGGAGGGCTACAGGCATTCTGGCGCTGCCTGCAATGCCCCCGACCATCAGCACGGCGAGAAGAAAGAGAATCGAGCGGCGATGATGCTGAATCCAGTCGGTAAAAGTCATCGAGGCCCCATTATTCGTACCCTCATTCCGTCGTTCAGCTCGTAATTGCCCTCGATCACGGCCTGATCGCCGGGTTTCAATCCGGGGCCGGAGACCTGGGCGTCCCTGTCACTTTCACGAATGACCCTGACAACGTGTTTGACGGCATGTCCATTGCTTACGGTAAAAAGAACATGCCTCCCGCCTTCGGGCAGCACGGCGCTTCTCGGCACGACGAGGCCGTAAGATGAAGCTATCCTTATCCTGCCCAGAATATATTCCCCAAGCAGGTATCCGGCAGAGCGGGGCAGCGAAACAAATACATCCAGCAGTCGAGTGGCCGGGTTCACCGCGCGGGATATCTTCCTTATCCTGCCGATGGTTTCCCCCGAGTCAGGCACATCCACATAGCTGAGACGCACGGACTGGCCGGAAACGAGTCGGCTTGCGTCGCCTGGTTCGACCCCGAGGCGCACCTCGAGACGATCCTGGGCGATGATTTCCACAAGAGGATTGCCTGCCGGGACGATCGCGCCCTCCTGGATATGGACCTTGCCGATGAGCCCGGCTTCCTGCGAGCGTATGATGCGTTTTCCGTCCACTCCGCGCTTTTTAAGGCTTTCAAGCCGCAAGGCGGCCTGCCGGGATGCCTCCTGCGCCTCCAGGATCTGGGCGTTGGTGGCCAGCTTCAGCGCGAACAACTCCCTGACGTGGCCGAGCTTCTGTCCTGCTATGTCACGGGCGTTTTGAGCCTGCTCAAGCTCCAGTAGCGAATTGGGGCTGGACTCGATCTCAAGAAGGTCCTCACCCGCAGAAATCTTCTGCCTTTCGCTTACCATGACGCGGCGCACCCTTATTTCATAAGGCACTGAAACCACCTGTATCGCTCCGGGCGCGGGGATTACATCCCCGTACACCATAATATCGGTCGCAAGCCCCGCCATTTTGAGGGGCGCCACGCTGACGCTTCCAACAGGAGCGGACTGCTCCCCTTCAGAACCTGACGGCTTCGCCTGCTTCCCCTGCCTTCCATGGTAAAACCAGTAAACTCCCCCTGTCAGACAGAGGATTATGATCGCAATCAGGATGCCCCTAGCGGGCTTTTTCATCTTCCCGGTACCTCCTTATTCTCCGTGCACCCTCTCTCCAGAACTTTCCCGGCCGTTATTTCCAGGGCTATATGCAGATCTGCAAGGTCCTGCTCAAGTCTCATGACATCAAGCCGCCTTGTCGTCAGCCTGTCAACTTCATTGTAATAGGTCAAGGCGTCGATATTGCCTTCGAGAAAGCCGTCGTATGAGACGGAAACGAGCTTTTTCAGTGTATCCACGGCCTTGTTGGCCGCGTCGATCTGCTCCCGCACCGCCCTGACATCCGCCAATATTCCGGCAGCATCGGCCCTTGCCTGAAAGACCCTGTTCATATATTCGTCATAAAGCTGTTTCCTGCTCGCTGTCTCCAACGCTATATGCCCCTGATTCCGGTCGAAGACAGGGAGACCTATCGATACCGAAAAGCCGGTAGTGATCACATCGCTCGTGTCCCGGGCATGCGCAAGCCCTATACTTATCTCCGGAAATTGCGCGCGCACGGTGGCCCTTAAACGGGCCTCCTGGCTTTCATAACCCTGCCTCAGGGCAAGGAGGTCAAGCCGTCTTGTTTCGAGCCCCTCCATGATATCCCCAAGGGGCGGGACCGTCTCGAACTGCGGCAAAGTCACCCATTTTTTAAGAGGTATCTTGCTTGAAGGCGGAAAACCGAGGACACGGTTCAGACCGAGCCTTTCCTGCTTCAGCTTCTGTTCGAGATCCAGAACTGACTCATGTGTCCTTCTGAGGGTGGCATCCACCGCCTCCAGGTCGATGATTGTCATATCGCCCATATTAACGGCCTTCCTTATCGCCGCAAGGTTCCTCTCAAGCCTGTTCTCCTCCTCCCTTGCAACGGCCAGCTGCTTCTCAAGATAGAAAAGCCTGTAGACGCGCTGCTTCGCCGACTCTGCCACCTGCCATTCCTTCCAGGCCACTTCGAGGTTCACCGAGGCGGCCCCGGCGCGGGCCGCGCCCACCTCTGAGCCCCTGGTCAGAAGAGATTTTATGATGTTCCAGTCCAGTCCCAGTCCGTAGGCATTGACCGTCCCCCCGGTGTTTCCTCCCGTCGGCAGATCCAGGCTGTAGCTGAACGTCGGATTAGGCAGTATGCCCGCCTGCAAAAGCTGGGCCTGCGCTATTCCCCTGCGGTCCCGCTCCGCCCGGAGGGTCGGGTTTGTTATGACGGCTACAATTGCCGCATCTTCGGTAGATATACCTTTTTCGAAATCGATATCGCGCGGTTTCAGGATCGGATGTTTTATCTCTTTTGCCTTTATGCTGATACGGGAAGTATCCGGAGACGAAAGGGCCTGCGAGACCGCATGCTCATCAAGCGGTTTGGGGTGATATGTCGCGCAAGCCGCCAAACCTGACAAGATTAAGATGCTGAAAAAAAAGACGACATATTTTACGAAAAATTGCACAGTCAAAGTATACCTCACATTCTGCACATTCTATACTGTACGCATGCTGACATAAGCGGTCGGAGTCCGGAAAAAGTAATCGGCGGGACCTTATGTTAGCAGCAAAACGAAGACTTATGCGCTATGGCTTTCTATATTGTGAGAAAGCTCTAGTTAAGATCACAGACCTCTTTCAGTAAGCGTGTAAATGAATCACCGAAGACGTCGTCGGAAAATTTGAGAGCCACGCTTTCGATTGCATTCAACGCGAGTTTTTCCCGGAGAGAGGGGACCTCTGTCAGTTCCAATATTGCCCGCGCCATGGCAGAGTAATCGCCAGGCGGCACTATAAGTCCATTTGTGCGGTGTTCGATTATCTCGGGGATGCCGCCGGTACGTGTCGCTATAACCGGCTTGCCCATGGACATGGCTTCTATAAGCACCATGCCGAATGCCTCTCTGCATATTGAAGGGAGAACGAAGATGTCAATGGACGAGTACATCCTGGCGACGTCTCTTCTGTGTCCCGCAAATATCACCCGGCCCTGAAGCACTTGAGCCTCTTTCTTGATCTCTTCCATGTCGGGCCCATCGCCAACGTAAAGGAGCTTTAGCTGGGGGTGTCCTAAGGCGAGAACATTAAATGCTTTGAGAAGCTCGAAAATCCCTTTCCCCTCCGTCATTGCCCCAACAAATCCGATTACAACATCGTCGGCTTCAATCCTGAATTCCTTCCTCGCCTGGTCTCTCTCGCTATACAGTGACGTGAATGCACGAAAGTCCACGGCATTATGTATGACCTGAATTTTTTCAAATGGAATTCCGTAACCTACCATCCAGTCTCTGATAAAGCGACTTACTGCAACAATCCTGTTTACATGGTTGATCAGAAGCCATCTGGTGACCTTCTTCAGGCGGTCCGCCCGATGTCCTATAAAGACGATACGTTTTCCGGCGAGCTTTGCGGTGACCGTCGCGGGCCAGCAATCCTTTTCCAGATTCACTATAAGCATGTCTGCGGATGTTGCGCGTAATATGCTCCTTAATCTGAATATAGCTCTGATATCCGCCGCATTTGTTAAGCCGAAATCGATTACGGGGACTGAATATGTCATTGCATTCTTCTCAACGAGGCTGCCTGCCGGGCATGCAAGATACACCGTCTGTTTTTTCTTGAGGAGGGCGGAGGCAAGGGTTACGCTGTGTGATTCTATGCCTCCCGGCGTCTTTGAGGAATTAATGATGAGTATATTCATGTCTTATAATCTCCATATTTCCAGATACAATTTCCGTGCCCGATAAAGATGAAGCCCGCTTATAAATATGATTTCAGTGAGATGTCATCCGCCGGTTTAGTCTGGGAATCCAGTCTTTTCAGGAGGTTCTGAAATGTCCGGACTCTCCTGGACTTGATTTGGGACAGGCCGGACAATGACTATATATGAGCTTATGAGCATACCTCAGGGAGTTGTCTTATGGAAAACCGGAAAAGGCTCGGAAAGTTATGCAGGAAATGTATACGTTTTTTGTATCAATGACAGAAACATGTGAAATGAAGCGGGATTTAAAGTCTGTATTTTCTTATCTTGTAATGCAGCACCCTTACTGATACGCCGAGAATTCTGGCCGCTTCGGTCCTGTTGTTATCCGCAGACAAAAGGGCATGCTCGATATAACTCCTTTCAAGACTTTCCAACGCTTCTTGAAACGGAACGGAGTAGTCAGTTCCTTTTTCCTTCGTCCCGCCCCTGAAAATTTGCGAAGGAGCGGACAAATCGTCCGCGTCGAGGAGATCTCTCGATGTTACTGCCACTGCGTGATGGATGAGCCACTTCAGCTGCCGAATATTTCCGGGCCAGGAGTAATCCGAAAAGTATTTCATTGCCCTGGAAGATATGCCCGATACATTCTTGTTATAAGCCCTGTTGGCCTCCTCGATAAAGGTGGCAACCAGGAGCCGTATATCTTCCTTTCTCTTCCTGAGCGGCGGCATTTCGAAAGTGATACCGTTGATTCTGTAAAAGAGATCCGATCTAAACCCGGCATGGGAGCCGAGGTCCTGGCTTGTGGCCGAAATCAGCCTGAAACTGATCTTGTGTTCCCTTGAATCTCCGATCTTATAATAAACTCCCTCTTCAACTACCCTGAGAAGTTTTGCCTGAACGGGTTCCGGAAGTTCTCCTATCTCATCGAGAAAGAGCGTTCCGTTCTCCGCCCGCTCAACCAGCCCCTCTTTCTGAAAGACT
>JBJKPE010000160.1:0-2834 GCA_046706685.1 Thermodesulfovibrionales bacterium
AAGATCGTTGACAGAAAGAATATGAAGGAGACCGTGGCGAAAGTCATTGAACTGCTTGCATGAGATATAAGAGGACGGTAGAATACCTCTACGGGCTGCAGAAGCACGGAATGAAATTCGGCCTCGACAATATCACCAGACTCCTTCACGCACTCGGTAACCCCCACCATTCTTTCCGTTCCGTCCATGTCGCCGGTACGAACGGGAAGGGTTCTACATCATCCATGACAGAGTCGATAATAAGAACTTCCGGATGCAGGACCGGTCTTTTCACGTCGCCCCATCTGGTCAGCTTTACGGAGAGAATCCGGGTCGACGGCCTGGAGATAAGCGAAGAGGATGTGGTTGGACTCGCCGAAGAGGTAAGAGGGGTTGTCGGGAAAATTGAGGACTTTTCCCCCACTTTCTTTGAGGTCGTGACGGCGATGGCCTTTCTTTATTTCAGGCGGAGGGAGGTCGAATGGGCTGTTGTCGAGGTCGGACTCGGGGGCAGACTCGACGCTACAAACGTAATCCTTCCTGAAGTTGCCGTGCTCACCGCCATAGGTCTTGATCACCGCGAATTCCTCGGGAATACACTGCGCGAGGTGGCTGCCGAAAAGGCCGGAGTGATCAAGCCGGGCGTGCCGGTTGTTACGGCACCGCAGGCACCTGAGGTGATTGAAGTCATCGAAGCCCGTTCTGCAGAAAGAGAAGCCCCTCTTTTCAGGTGCGGACGGGAATTTTCGTCGTCGTTGACACTGGAAGACGCACATGGCCTCTCTTTCCGCTACCGGGGGGAAAGGGAATATGACGACCTCCGTCTTCCCCTCGCCGGTGAGCACCAGATAATAAATGCGGCGCTGGCAGTCAAAGCGGCGGAGATATTGACGGGGAAATATCCCGGGCTGATATGCAGCATAAGAGACGGTATCGGGACGGTGAAGTGGCCGGGAAGGATGGAGGTTGTGAAGGAAAACCCGGCGATAGTGATCGACGGGGCCCATAACCCGGATGCAGCCGGGGCCCTTTCGGCGCATCTCGGCAAGATGCTCTCCCGCGGGTACAAAAGGGTCATCATGATCATCGGGATAATGGAGGATAAAGACATAGACGGTATACTCAGGTACCTCCTTCCGCTCGCCTCAGTGGTGATATTCACGGCTGCGTCCTACAGCAGAGCCGCCTCGGTTGAGGTTCTCTCCGCCCATGCTGCATCACTTGGGTATCCCTCGGTCCTTTCGACGGGAGTCGCCGATGCCCTCAGGAAGGCGGAAAGGCTGTGTGAGGCTGGAGACCTTATCATTGTAACAGGTTCTTTCTATACTATAGGAGAGGCGAAGGAAGTCCTTGGCGACAAAGGGGTGCTTCCGAGGCTGAGGGAATGAAGCCGGGGAGGTGCGCGGGGGGGAGGTCGAAACTCACCGGAGGTTATCTGCCGGCCATCGTCCTCCTCGCCTGTATTTCATGCCTCTTCTGTGCCGCCCGCTCATTTGCCGCCGAGGGGCAGACGGTCATTACCGCTGACAATCTTCAATATCTTTCAGACAAGAAGGAGTATGTGGCGACCGGCTCGGTGGAAGTGAAAAGAGACGGAGCCGTTATCCATGCCGACAAGGTCGTCTATTATGAAGAGACCTCGGAGACTGTTGCCACGGGCCACTTTACTTATGAAGATAAAGAGATGTCCATCACGGCCGAAAGGGCTGAGATGAACATGAATAAAAAAACAGGAAGACTCTACAATGCCGAACTCCGCTACAAGAAGGACAACTATCGTCTTTCTGCCGCCGAAATAGAAAAAAAAGGAGAGAATTACTACTACAGCCCCGAGGCGAGCTTTACCACCTGCGACGCCCCGTTGCCGGCCTGGTGTTTTAAAGCTAAAAAGGTGGACGTGCTCGTCGGCCGGGAGGTAGCGGGGCGGGATGCATCCTTCCGCATAAAAGGTCTCCCAGTCTTTTATACGCCATACCTCTGGACATCGCTCACCGCCGAGCGAAAGACAGGTTTTCTGACGCCCACCATCGGCTATACCAAGAATAGGGGAGTGGAAGCTGGCATCCCGTTTTACTGGGCGATATCTCCCGGCAGCGATGCCACCTTTATAATCGATGAATACGGCAAGGGAGGGACGGGGACCGGCCTTGAATACCGGTTTGTAAGACCGGGTGTAACGAGGAGTGACTGGTGGGCTTACCATATAAAAGATCCGCTGACCGACAAGGACTTCTGGCAGGTAAAGGTCCTGCATGACCAACGGAGTGCGGAGGGGCCTGGCGGCTTTCTTGATGTCGATTATGTAAACCAGAAGGACTTTTACCGGCAGTTCAGCACGCACTACCAGACAACGACTCTCAGGTTTCTCCAGTCAACAGGTGAGTTCACCCTGCCCCTTCCGAACGCGCGCCTGTATCTTCTTTCCCAATATTGGGTGGACCTGCTGGACGATACCGGGAATGTTCCGCAGAAGCTTCCTGAAGCTGGTTATGTGCTGAACTACATCCGAACTGGGGACTTCATGGTATCCGGGGACGTTAATGCGGTGAACTTTTGGCGTGAAAACGGGACTTCGGCGAGAAGGATCGACTTTTATCCCAGATTGCTCAACTCTATCGGCAGCGATTTTGTCCTTACCCAGATGGCCGCCGTGCGGGCCACGGGATATTCTTTTTACAAGGAACAGGAAGGGAATGACCAGGAGGCTGCAAGGGGTGCCTTTGAATATGACATAACCGGTCACACACGGCTGTACAGGACCTACTCATATTTTACCCACGTCATAGAGCCGTCGATCAGGTATCATTTCATCTATTCTTCCGAAAATGACCTCCCTGTCTTCGATTCCACCGAGC
>JBJKPE010000161.1:0-5174 GCA_046706685.1 Thermodesulfovibrionales bacterium
GAAGCGAGCGGTCCTGGGACTTCCTTTACGGCATGCTCTACGCCTACTTCTCTTTCTTCGGCCTTTTCTGGATCTTCCCCTGGGCCGTGCTCACCGTCAGGTCGCGCTCATGGATGACGAGGTGAGAGACAGCCGAACATGAACTCACAATCTGTAATACCCGGTTTTTGATTCGTAATCCGGAAACACTTAAAAACTGTATTTCCGTTTATGCTGAATACCTTGCGGACGGGAATGACGAATAAAAAGACGTTTCACTTGCCACGGCCTGAGCAGATGGCTAATGCCGCAGATTAGAGTCTTATTTTTCTTCTATCTTTTCTTTTTCCTGTGGAGGTTCATCCTCCAGTCCTTTTTTGAACCCTCTTATTGCCTCGCCGAGGCTTTTCCCGAGGGTCGGCAGTTTGCTCGGGCCAAAGAGCACAAGTGCAATGATGAACACTACCATCAATTCCGGAAATCCAAGACCAAACATAATAACCTCCTGATGCAGGACAGGCACGTCTTATCGTTTACCCTTTTCTAATTCTACTCTATTTCACCGTCTTTTCAAAAGCTAAAGTATCATGAGGTGCACGATGACGCTACAATCAATGGCAATTACCCTCTGTGCCTTCATGGTCTGACCCTCTCCGGCTTAACACTATTTCGATAAAAAAAGGATCGGCATGTCCTGGCCTCATGCGCGTCTTCTTATAGGGAGAAGAACCGCTTCTCAGGGGTGGAAGACATTAAGGACAAGGAAAGGCACCGCAGAAAAAAGCATTCCGAGGATAACACCGAACACCTCCAGCCAGAGCAGATGGTCCCTGACATTTTTCTCGATGATATCCCGCACCTCGGACGGTCGATACTCGGAGAGCTTTTCTACAACCATCGCCTTGATGTTGATCTTTTCGAAGAGCAGCTGGGAGACAGATTTGTCGGTGTGAAAATGTGATTCCAGCAGTTCATTGTGCGGCTTGAAGAAAAAATCTTCCAGAGTTCCAATCTTTTCTATCGCTTTAACCAGCATGGTTTTAGTGATTTTGAATTCCGACAAATGTCTGTCCAGTTCCATGACTATCGCTTCGGTCATCTCGTCATACTCCTTGATGCGGGTCACGTTCAGGAATTTGCCCAGGAATCCGAGTTTTGTCCGGAGGCCGTCTTCGATATTCTGACGGGTTTTTTCCGACCTCAGATGGTTTCGGGCATCCACCCTGAATTCATCGATGATACGGTTCAGGATTCTCTCGGCGCTTTCGATCTTGACCGGTGCGAGGATCTTCCTCAGCTCTTCCTGAATCATGTCCGTACTGATCAGGTGAGACTCGACAGTGTCGGCGAGGGAATCGACGATCTCACGGTGTTTCTTCAGCAGAACACCTGATCCCGGGAGAAACCACTTTCTGTCGAAAAGCATCACAATTGCAATTTTGTTCGTTACTCCGCCGATGAACCCCCCGAGGAAGACGTTCACGGCGAAAGAGAGCAAGTCCGACTTTACGCCGGCAATTGAGAAGATGACGCATACGGAAAGTAGAACAAAGACGATGAAGATCAGGTATGTCGCCGCCAGGCTTGCCGCCCTCTCCCAAGGCTTGAGCCCTCCGCGCTTCTCCCGCTTCTTGTCGAGACTCTCTGACATATTCCTCTGTTCTCCATGCCGAAAATTTGACCTCATTCACGCGATCCCGCAGGCTTTCTGGAAGTTCCGGTCGGGCGGAAGGACAGAAGCCGCATTAACGTGGTTTTTTGCTCGCTCCCTGATATTTTACCAATGACGTTCCGCGCGGGCAAACTTTACGTATCATACCTTGCCGCACTCTTTTGTTATAATTTATGAACGTGCTGAGCCGGATGATTCGGGAGACTGTCAATCCGAGCCGGAATGGAGGAGCCAGATGAGAGTTATAAGCGCCGTAATTCTTGCGGTAAGCCTGCTGTTTGTTCAAGCTGCCGCCGCTGCAGATCAGGATGCACAGTTTTACTTCGACAGAGGCAACAGCCATCTCAATGAGGGGGATTATGCCGGTGCCATTAAGTCATACAACCGTGTGATTTCGATATATCCCGGCTTTGATCAGGCATATTTCAACCGCGGATTAGCTTATGACAGAAGCGGACAATATCAGGAGGCCGTTTCGGACTTCAGTAAAGTCATATCCTTGCATCCCGAAAATGCCGAACCTTACATCAGCCGGGCGCTTGCGTATCTCAAATTGAAACAGTACGAGAACGCAATCGATGACTATAATAAGGTCATAGCGCTCACCCCGGACTCGGCTGACGCCTACCACAACCGCGGCATTGCTTACGCGCACCTGGAGAAATATGACAAGGCGATGAGCGATTACAATAAGGCCCTTGATATCAGGCCGGACGACGGGAATATTTACGCATCCCGCGGTGTTGCATACGTGAAAAAGGCCATGGAGGACTTCAGGAGGGCCTGTGATGCGGGCATCCGGTACGCCTGTGATAACCTTGTGCAACTCTCGAAATAAGGCTGAGCTCACCCGTAAAGATAACATTTCTGGAGTCCCGAAGCCTGCCTGGAAGAGCAAACGACGTCGGAAAGATTACCCGTGAGGGTCGGGAAACGACAAATGGACGACATAAATAATGATCTTATTTACGAACGCTAAGTCTGGGGCGAAATGATGCGAGAGGAGGGACATCGAACTCAGATGTCACTCCTCTCCTGTATGCAGCTTCAGCTCTATTTATGACATTTCTGGCACTCAGAGGAGGCAAAGGCCGTCTTCCCGTTGTGGCACTTGCCGCAGAACCTGCCCTTGTAAATATCATCCATCTTTATGCCCGAACCGCCTTTCTTATATTTAAACACCTCGGTGTGGCAGGAACCGCATTCGAACATGGCGGTATGCACACGGTGGCTGAAGACCGCGGGGCTCATGCCGGGCGAAGGATATACGAAATCCTTTTTCAGAACAGACATGTTATGGCATTTGCTGCAATCTTTCGCGGGGAAAGAGATCTTGCCGTTATGGCATTTCCCGCAGGTCTCACCCTTGAACATGCCTTCCATGGTGATTCGCGTCGAGCCGTGTTTCATCTGGAACGGTGTCGGATGGCATTCTCCGCAGGCGAATTTTTCAGTGTGTTTCTGATGTGAGAAGGTTACCGGCATGCCGGAATCCTCGAATACAAAGCTTTTCAGGTTGTGGCAGCTGCTGCAGGTGTCTTTGTTTAGCTCTATTTTTTCATGAGCCATCATAATATGACACTGGTTGCAGTGCACCCCGAAGCCGATATGCTTTACGTGTGAAAATTTTCCCTGTTCGTTAGCAGAAAACTTCTCGTAGGAGTGACACGAGAAACATGGCAGCCCCGAGTCTTTCAGCGATGTTATCACGGGAGTTTTTTCCGGCGATTCCTGCTGTTTCCCGGTTTCGATGCCGGCCTTACAGGCAGAGATCATCAGAGCTATAACCAAAATCGACAGTATTTTCGGCATCGCCCCTCCCTAGTCTCTCTTGTCTTTTTTTGCCGCCTCGGGGAAAAGCACTTCGTATTCGAGGGGATGGTGGTGCTTCAGCTTCTCCGTTGACATCCTCCCGGTGATCCACAGCCAGCTCATCGGGAAGACTTCCGGCTTGAGATGTTCGTTGTAGAAATGCCAGAAGAGTATGAACACGATCGCAAGGAGCGCTTCATCGCTATGCATGAGCGCCAGAAGCTGCCAAATCCAGTGGGAGGCGGACTGGGGGATGATGTAAGAGACGACCATCGGGAAGGCGAGAGAGAAGCCCGAAAAACCGATAATGAACATGCCCCAGAAGACCGCCCAGTAATCGAACTTCTGCGCGTAGTTGTATTTCCCGAATTTCGGTTTCTCCCCGGAGAGGCCTAAGAAATACATGAAGTTCTTGATCACATCGAGGATGTCTTTGGGCAATGGGATGACCGTGGTCCTCGAATTGATTGCCATTTGTTTGGTCGCAAAGAGATAGCCTAGGTAGAGCACATGCCAGACGAAGTCGAGCAGCATCGTTACCCCCGCGATTCTGTGGATAAGCCCGGCGCTTTCGGGCCCCCCCCAGAAGCGGATCAGTTTGCTTGACACCCCGGCGGGGGCATAGGCGTATTTAAGCCCCCAGCCCGTGAAACTCAACACGAGAAACGTCGCGAACATAATGACATGCTGTATCCTGAAGATTATATTGAATCTCTCGACCTCTTGAGGAATTTCCTTTATTGCGGCGGCGTTGGTCCGGTCCATTATTTTTCCCTCCCTCTTCTGAAAATAGCGTCTCTGATATCGGAGAAAGCCTCAAGCAGAACATGGACTACTATGAAAGTAAATACGCTGAGCAGAAGCACAATCAGGGCTTTTTCCGCATAGTGAGGAATGGGCCCCGGGCGCTTGTGTGTGAAGGCCGGGATGAACTTCTCGTTTGCCCCCTTGTGGCACTGGCCGCACGTCTTCAGCTTGTTCTTGCCGAAGACGGGCGATGCCGGGTCCGTGATAGATGCTATATCGTGAGCTTTATGGCAGCTTGAACACACGGGGGCTCTCGTATCACCCAAGGCAAGCTTTCTCCCATGAAAGCTCTCTTCAAAACTTTCCATGACATCTTCGTCGATGCCGTATTTTTCCATCATTGTCATATTCCCGTGACAGTGTCCGCATGTTTTAACCATATTCGCGCGACTGACCGGAGATGCAGGGTCTTTTACCGGCACGATATAGTGCGGAGATCCATGACAGTCAAGACAAAAGGCGCCGTCTTTCTGATGCTTTATCATGATGTTCCTGCCGTGAACACTCGCGATCACTTTTTCATAAACCTCGGGATGACACTGGCTGCAGGCCGCAGCCGCAACTGCGTCCACGGGGTATTTTGCCGACAGCTCCGATGCGATTTTCTGGACATCGGCAGGGACCGCGCCTCCCGGCGAGACATGAGGGTTATCGGTGAATTTCATGTGACAGTCTGTGCAGGAGAGGCTTCCGTGGACCGAGGACTGAAACCTGTCGGAGTTGACGTGCAGATCGACAAGGAGGCCTGCGGCGCTTTTCAATTTCCCCTTCATGGCGCTGTGGCAGAAGAGACACTTTGCCGGTCCCTGTGAAAAAGCGGGTGGCGGGAAACAGAGCAGGAGGAACAGCACGGGTGCGATCAAAAACAAGATTGTTTTATATCTCATAGGCACCTCGAAAAATG
>JBJKPE010000162.1:0-3927 GCA_046706685.1 Thermodesulfovibrionales bacterium
CATAGAAGTCGACCAGCACATCGCCCTCGACTATCGCCACCCTCTTTTCTTCAGAATAAATCGCGTTAATCAGTATTTTCTTTTTCATTCAAACTTTCTTCACCCTCGTTTTCTTCTCCAAAAATCCTTGATATCTGCTCATCCAGTTCCTTATGAAGCAGGAACAGTGCCTCGCTCAACTCCAGGTCGGGATATTTCATGATCGCCTCGATAACTTCTTCAAGCGGGAAATCGGCGTAGTTTCCGTCCGGATATGCAATCCTGATCAACTTCCTCTTCAGGAGAAAGCACCGCCTGTTCCGTCCGTCTTTCCCCGGCAGGGGAATGATCACGTGTTCGAGGTCCTCGTCGAGACCGTAGCGCTCGATCAACTCTTTTATCGCTTCCATGCCGATTTTCTGCCGGACCCGCAGAGGCCAATCATGGAATCATTCCGGTATGTTATGAAGCTTCATCATCGCCGGGAGATATCATCATCGCCGCCCACACCGCCACAGGCCCCGTATTGAGGGATTCTATCCCTTCAGGAAAGGTCTTCATGAAAACATCCCTGTTTTTGAAGTAGCGGAGCACCAGTGCGTCCAGGAGATCCCGCGGCACTCCATTCAGTGCACCGCTCGTGGCGTCCGCCTCGGCTATCTTTCTGACGAGTTCGTTGATCCTTTCCCGCTCCCTCTCAAGCAGGGCAATGTTTTCTTCGGACGTATGTTCCTTGATGCGCCCTATGACCGCTCTCATAACCCCCGGGGTCAGCAATTCCTTCATAACCCTGACGCTGGTTTCAAAAATCTCTTCGGCTTTCATGAACCCTCTCCGTTTTGCAGCCTAAAACCGCTTTCATTCCCAGAGCACAAATCTTATTATACCCTCATCCCCTCCATTATACATTAAACCTGAAGTTGATAATATCCCCATCCCTGACTTCATAAGTTTTACCTTCCAGCCTGAACAGCCCCTTCTCTCTGGCGGCCTGCATCGATCCCTGATCGATGAAATCATCATATGAAACGACCTCGGCCCGGATAAAACCCCTCTCGATATCGGAATGTATTTTCCCCGCGGCCCTCTGCGCATTCGTACCTCTGCGGATTGTCCAGGCCCGCACCTCGTCTTCTCCTGCCGTTAGAAACGAAATCAGTCCAAGGAGGTCGTACGACACAGTGACAAGTCTGTTCAGGGCCGGGGCGGATACACCGAGGTCCTCCAGAAAGGCGGCGGCCTCTTCGCCGGGAAGCTGCGCAATCTCCATCTCTATCTTTCCGCAAAGCGCAAGGACCCTGACCTGACCGCCGGTAAAAATTGCCTCCAGGCCGGACAGCGCGGCACGCGTATTTTCAGTGTCCTTTTCTCTCTCATCGGCATTAAGGAGCACCACAACCGGCTTGATGGACATAAACTGCAGATGCCTCATCGCCTTCTGCTCCTCTTCCGGGAATGTCTCATTTCTGAGAGGCTTCTCACTTTCCAGAATATCCTTGCACTTCAAAAGGAGCCTTCTTTCCTCTTCGTCGGGTTTCTTGCCCTTTTTCATCCCCTCTTCCATGCGTTCGAGTCTCTTTTCGACGAGTTCAAGGTCCCCGAAAATCATCTCCAGTTCCACCGTCTCCGCATCTCTTGCCGGATCGACACCTCCCAGGGGGTGTACAACCGTCTCGTCAACAAAACCCCGTACCACGTGCACAACGGCATCGGCATCTTTTATGAGGTCAAAGACCTTCCTGTTCTGTTCCATGTCTCCCTTTGTGAGGCCGACATAGTCTATATATTCCACCGTCGCATAGGTCTTCTTCTTCGGGCTGTATATCTCGCTGAGCCTCTCTACGCGTGAGTCCGGGACCTTCACAACCCCCAGGTGGGGCTCCGAAACAAGCGTCGGATAGGGTGCCGTTTCAAGATTCATCCCGGTCAGGGCGTTGAAGATCGTCGTCTTCCCTGAATTGGCAAGGCCGATAATGGCTATTTTCAAGTCCCTCTCCTTTCTCTGAATCCAGGATATTATAACCGATAGACGGTTGAAACGGATTGCCATACCGCAAAGAGCGGAGAGCAGAAGGTTGCCGCCGTTGCTCAGTGCTCTCTGCGATCTGCAGGGTTTACAAGCCCGGGGCGGTGAATTATGATATTCTGTGAGGTAAAACAGTGAGAACCGCAGATGAAGAAGAGATGCTGGAAGTCGTTGACCGCAGCGGTAAAGTCCTGAGGCTTGCAAGGAGATCCGAGGTCCACTGCAATCCATCACTGATCCACAGAGTGGTCCATGTGCTGGTCTTCGATGAGGCGGGCAGACTGTTGCTGCAGAAGCGGTCACAGACCAAGGATGTCGCACCGGGCAAATGGGATACCTCTGTCGGAGGTCATGTGGCGCCAGGCGAAGACATCGAGGAAGCGGCACGCAGGGAGATGCAGGAAGAACTCGGGATATCGGAATGCGGGTTGACCTTTCTGTACCGCTATCTCTTTTCCGGGGCCGCGGAAACCGAGCTTGTGCAGACGTTTTCGTGCGTTCATTCCGGACCGTTTCCCTACAACAGAGATGAAATAGAGGCGGTCGAATTCCGGGAATTGGATGAGATAAAGAACAGTCTTGGCAAAGGCCTCTTCAGCGGGCATTTTGAACGCGAGATCAGCACATATCTCGCGACGGTCACACACCCCTCTCGTGCCGACCGAAAATATACTTCTGAATCTGAACGTTGAGCCTCACATCCAGACCGTCTTCCAGGATCCACCCGGCAAGCTGCCTGGGAGTCAGTTTGCCAAGTGCTGCGGAAAAGAGAAGCACGCATTTCCCTTTCAGCTTGTAGTCCGATATTATCTGCCTTGACCAGTCGTAATCACCCCTGTCACATATCACAAACTTTATTTCGTCGGAGGGCTTGATGTGTTCGAAGTTCGAAAAATCCATATCACCGCTCATCCCGCTTCCCGGGGTCTTCACGTCAAGGATTATCACGGCCCGCCTGTCCATGTCCCTGACACTCCGCGACCCGTTCGTCTCGACAAGCACTTTATACCCCTCCTCAAGGAGGCTGAAGATGAGCGACGTGGTTTCCCCTCCCTGAAGCAGCGGCTCGCCCCCGGTCACTTCCACAAGGCCGACCCCGGACTCCTTCACCCGGCCGATAATCTCGGCCACAGTCATCTCGACGCCGCCTTCGTAAGAGTACCTGGTGTCGCAGTACGAGCATCTCAGGTTGCAGCCCGTCAGCCTGACGAATACACAGGGGAGGCCTGAATAGGTAGACTCGCCCTGGATGCTGGTAAACAATTCGCAAACTCTCATATCACTTCCATGCTTTTATCATCCTCCCGGCCTTCGTGGGGACGGGAGACCGGTTACGCAAAGACCGTGTATTATTTTAACCTATTTTGCCGGTCAAACCGGAGGGAGACGTTCCGATCAATGCGTAATAGAAATATCGCCGCGATCTGCTAAACTGGAAGAAGCATCAACTTCGAAGGGGGAAAAGATGAAGTCCATATGTCTTTTCTTGGGTGTACTGTTTATTTCAGCATCGTTCATCCCAGATTCCATGGGCAAGGAGGTAAGAAGAATGGGTGACTTCAAGATCATCAGTCCTGCTTTCGAACAAAACGGACAAATTCCAGCAAAATACACATGCGACGGTGACGACGTTAACCCGCCCCTCAGGATTGAAAATGTCCCTCCATCGGCAAAATCGCTGACTCTTATCGTCGATGATCCCGATGCGCCCGGCAGGACATGGGTCCACTGGGTGATCTGGAACATTTCACCCTCGACAGGGGAGATAGAGGAAGGTTCCGTGCCGAAGGGTGCAGCACAGGGAATAAACGATTTCAGAAAGAATTCTTACGGCGGCCCCTGCCCTCCGTCCGGGACACACAGGTACTTTTTTAAGCTCTACGCCGTCGACACTGTTCTCCAACCCGGTGCAAAGGCCACAA
>JBJKPE010000163.1:0-35453 GCA_046706685.1 Thermodesulfovibrionales bacterium
ACCAGAACCTGAAGAGCAGGATACACAGGAGGCTCCTTGAGAAACTGGATTTCTCGAATCTCGACCTGTTGCCCCACGACGTGCTCAGGAAGGAGGTCGACAAGGTTGTGGAATCCCTGATCGAGGAAGAGAAGATCCCGCTGAGCCAGAGCGAGAAGGAAAGTCTTATCGTTGATATCCAGCACGAGACGTTTGGACTGGGACCGCTGGAGCCTCTTCTTGCCGATCCCGACATATCCGATATCCTGGTCAACAGGTATAATCAGGTGTATATCGAGAAATTGGGCCGGCTTCAGAAGGTGGACCTCATGTTCCGGGACGACAACCACCTTCTTCAGATCATAGACCGCATCGTGTCGAAGGTCGGCCGGAGGGTCGATGAATCGTCTCCCTATGTCGACGCGCGGCTCCCGGACGGCTCCAGGGTAAACGCCATCATCCCGCCGCTTGCCCTCGACGGCCCGGTGCTTTCGATCAGGCGGTTCGGGATCGATCCACTGAAGATATCCGATGTCCTGGCCTTCGGAACACTCACTCAGAATATGGCAAAGATTCTGGAAGGATGCGTCAGGTCGAAGCTTAATGTCCTGATAGCGGGAGGCACGGGCTCCGGGAAAACGACTCTCCTGAATATCCTTTCGGCCTTCATACCTGACGATGAACGGCTTATCACTATTGAAGACTCCGCTGAACTCCAACTGAAACAGCAGCATGTGGTGAGACTTGAGACGCGCCCGCCGAATATAGAAGGGAAGGGACAGGTGACTCAGAGGGACCTTGTCCGTAACAGCCTCAGAATGAGACCGGACAGGATAATCGTTGGAGAGGTCAGAGGCGGCGAGGCGCTTGATATGCTCCAGGCGATGAACACGGGCCATGACGGTTCCCTCTCGACCATACACTCCAATTCGGCGAGAGACGCATTGTCGAGGATCGAAACGATGGTGCTCATGGCCGGGGTAGAGCTTCCTGAAAGGGCCATAAGGGAACAGGTGGCATCGGCCATCAATGTCGTGATACATCTTTCACGACTGTCGGACGGTGCAAGGAAAGTCATGTCAATATCTGAAATAACGGGCCTGGAAGGCAACACTATCGTGATGCAGGACATATTTGTCTTCAAGAAAAAGGGGGTAGGTCCGGACGGGGCGGTGCTGGGAGAATTTATGCCTACTGGTGTAAGACCGTGGTTTATGGATAAATTAAGGGTGACCGGCTTCGAGGTGCCTGAGCATATTTTTGAAAGGGCATGATATGACTATTACGCTGATAGCGATAACATTCTTTCTTGCCATACTTTTGGGGATTATTACTATTTACATGGCGTATGTCGCGGTCAAGGCATCGCCGCAGTATGACCTCAGGAGACGACTGAGAACCCTTGCTGTCAAGTCGGACGAAAGGCTGCCCGCCGACCTGAGAGTAGAGATCCTGAGAGAGATGAGCCCAATCGACAAATTTCTCTACAGATCGTCCGTTATCAGGCGCCTGGACAGACTTATCCAAAATGCCGGCCTGAAGATGGATGCCAAGGTGTTTATCCTTGTCCTTATCACGAGCGCCGTGGCGGGATTTGCCATCGGCTTTTCCCTGAGAAGGGGGCTCTTCCTGGCTATTCTTTTCATGGTAGTGGGCGCCGTGGTACCCCTGGTGTACGCGCAGGTCAACAAGAACAGGCGAGTTGATCGATTCACAGAGGACTTTCCGAACGCACTGGACATGATATCACGTTCACTCAAGGCGGGGCATTCAGTATCTGCCGCCATCCAGTTGGTGAGCGAGGAGATGCCGGAGCCTCTTGCAAGCCTTTTCAAAACCGCCTATGAGGAGCAGACACTGGGACTGTCAATGAAGGACTCGCTGACACAGATGATGGACAGAATGCAGAGCGTCGACCTGAGGCTTTTCGTGACAGCCGTGCTGATCCACCGGGAAGTGGGGGGCAATCTCTCGGAAACCCTGGAAAGGCTTGCCCAGACTATAAGGGAGAGGATAAGGATTCGGAGGCAGATCAAGGTTTACACGGCACAGGGACGACTGACCGGTTACATTCTTGCCGCCCTTCCCATTGCCATGGCGATCTTCCTATATTTGACTTCGCCCGATTATTTGGGGGAGCTTGTTTCGATTGACGTCGGGAAATATGCCATAGCGGTCATCGTTGCGGCACAGATTATCGGCTTCATCATAATCAAGAGGCTTATAAATATAAAGATTTAGATTGGGAGGAACCATGCAGTTATACATCATAGTCGTTCTGGTTTTTCTGGGGATTGTGTCCCTTCTTTTTTTCCTGATGTCTTTGCTGATGCCCAAGAAAACCGTTTTAGAAGAGAGGATTGACAACCTTTCAGGAGGGAGAACTGAAGAGGGGGGGATGCACCTCCTGGAGACGCCTCTCACCCCGTTTCAGAAGGTCCTAGCGCGTATGGGCGCCAACATTCCCCTCAGGGTCCAGGATTACGGTAAATATATGAGGCTTATGACAGCAGCAGGCTTCAGGAAAAACAAGGTGCCGATATTCCTGGGGGTCAAGATCCTGCTGACGATAGCGCTTGTTTTATTGTATCTTATTTTTTACGGCATACCTCTTGAAAAGGACCATACGACGAGGATTCTCTTCGTCGTCGTTTTCGCAATTATAGGTTTTCTCCTGCCGAGTCTGTGGTTGTCGAAGAAGGTCAAGAAACGGCAGCTCCAGATATTTCACGACCTGCCCGACGTCCTTGATCTCATGACCGTATGTGTTGAGGCGGGTCTGAGTATAGACGGGGCCATGGTGAGAGTCTGTCATGATGCGTTATTCAGGAAAAGCCCGCTTATTACTGAAATGGAAACAGCACTTCAGGAGACTCGTGCCGGGAAGCCGAGGGCTGAAGCGCTCAAGGATATGGGCGAGAGGACCATGGAGGATGACTTGAAATCGTTTGTTGCGATGCTGGTTCAGACTGAGCGTTTGGGCACCAGCCTCGCACAGTCGCTGCGTGTGCATTCGGATTCGTTGAGGGTAACAAGGAGGCAGCGGGCCGAGGAGGCCGCAGCCAAAATCCCGATAAAGCTGATGTTCCCGCTGGTATTTTTTATTTTTCCGGCCCTGCTGTTCATTATTCTGGGGCCCGGGGTCATCAGGGTGATCAAGACATTCGGGAATTTCTGAAAGGAGGTGAGGCCGGATGATTACATTTGATACTGTTTTACTGATAGTGATCGCAGTGGAACTGGCATTAATTTATACAAAGCTCAAAAGATAAGCGGTAAAAGGGATGAACGCCTCTAACGGACGAAACAAAAAAGAATTGTCTTCAAACGTGGTAGTTGCCGCCGGTCTGATCAAACGCATGAAAGGGCTTCTGGGAAGAAAGGAGCTTGACAGGGGAGAATCCCTCTGGTTACGGCCTTGTAATTCGATACATACGATCGGCATGAAGTTTCCTATAGATGCTGTCTTTATGGACGACAAGAATATTGTATTGATCGTGAAGGAAAGCCTGCGGCCGAACCGAATGACTTTGTTGTATCCGCGCGCCGCGAGTGTTCTTGAATTACCTTCGGGGACACTCGCGGCAACGGATACCCGGGTTGGAGACAGAATCAACATTGCCTGATGCCATGGGGCGCAGGGGAATTCTGCTTCCACTCTGCCTTTTTCTGATAACCATCCTCACACGAATACCCTTTACCAGCAAGCTCTTGTATCACATGGATTCCGTCCAGTTCGCACTTGCCCTTAATAACTATAATGTGACCGTGCACCAGCCACATCCGCCTGGCTACTTCCTCTACGTTATGCTCGGCAGGCTGGTGCATTTTTTCGCGGCCGATGCAAATACCGCCTATGTCTCTATCAGCATTTTTTTCAGCGGGCTCACGGTAGTCATGGTCTATCTTCTCGGCAAAGAGCTTTTTGGGCCGAAGGCAGGATTGATCTCCGCTGTTCTGGCCATGACGAGCCCGAACCTCTGGTTCCATGGAGAAGTGGCCCTGACGTACATACTGGAGGCCTTCTTCAGTGTCTCAGCCGCGTTCCTGTGCTGGAAGATCTATAAGGGAGAACAAAGGCATGTCTGGCTTTCCGCGGTGGTGCTCGGCATTGCCGGAGGAATAAGACAGGATACAGTTGTCTTCCTACTGCCGCTCTGGTTGTTTTCTGCTAAGGCTCTTCCCCCGCGAAAAATCATACCGGCTGCCGGACTGATGGCGATAGCCTGCCTGTCCTGGTTCGTCCCGATGCTCTGGATGACCGGAGGGTGGAAGGCATACTCCTCCGCATTCAGGGAACTCTGGCTGTTCAACACGGGCCATGTTTCAGTCTTTGACAGGGGCTGGTCGTCTTTCAGGATATTTTCGTCTACGGTGTTCAACTTTGTCTTCTACGGAATAGGAGCCGGTGTATTTGTTCTCTGTCTTGCCGTCTATTCGGTTTTAAGAGGGGGAGAGGCCCGGCTGTTTCTCCGTGGCAAATCGCTATTTTTTATTTTCTGGCTGCTTCCTTCCACTCTTTTTTATCTGCTGGTATTCATACATCCGGCAAACCCGGGCTACGTTCTCGTCATGCTGCCCGCTCTTTTCATCCTCACGGCCGCGTCGATATGTTTTCTCGGCGACCAACTGGGCCAGATCGTGCGGAGAGAATTGACGATCCCCGTTGCCTTCATAATGGTTGCTGTTAATCTTTTCATCTTTTTTTTTACGACTTATCCCGTATCCTATCCGACGATAAGGGCCCATGACCGCGACTTGAAAGTCATGCTTCAAAGCCTGAGCAAGTATGACCCCGCGAGTACGGCTTTTTTCGTTGGACCATACATTTTTTTCGGGTACAGGCAGATTATGTATTATCTGCCGGCATACCGGGTGTATCAGGTTGATGTCAGAGAGGCCCCGACGGGTGAAATGAGAAAAACATTCTGGGGGGTCGGCAGGCGGACCTTTCTGGATGCCGATGCAGCCGTACCGGGGAACATCAGGACATTTGTTGCAGCCCTTGTCAGCGGGGACAGCAGGAAGGCCGACGGAATCAAGGGAGTAACTGTACAAAGGATAAAGGGTACGCAAATTTTTCTTGCCTCTGGAAAGATCACCGCAGTCGCCCGGATATACCCAGGATTCAGGTTCCATCTGCAGGATGTCGGACCGGCCGCTGAAAAGTCCAGGGACAACGCCGGGACATATGACGTCGAATAACGTACTCCCTTCATTAGTGAACAGGGGACCGGGGAATGACAGACTGGCCGCATTTTATCTTTTCTTGTTCTTTGTCACGATTTATCTTTTGACCGCCTCGTGGCTGAATGCCTACTGGGGCGATGTGAGCCAATTGAGGGTAGCCGTCACAAAATCTCTGGTCGAAAGATTCGACCTCACGGTCCCGGTAGGGATACAGGGGAGCGACGGCAGGCAGTATTCGTGGTTTGGCATAGGCTCATCCCTTTTGTCCGTCCCCTTTTATTCGCTCGCCAAGGCAACGGGCGTCCCTCCCGGGATTGCCGTTTCAACGGAGAACCAACTCGCCGGAGCGGGCACTGTCGTACTCCTTTTTGTTTTTTGCGCGTATCTCGGGTATTCCAGACGGGCTTCTCTTCTTGTCAGCTTTTGTTACGGGCTCGGTACCGTGGCATGGTTCATGTCGAAGGATGCCGGCGATCATGCCATCGAAACGCTCTTCGTCCTTCTTTCAGTATTCGCTATGTACCGCTATCTTGTCAGCCGGAAGACCTTATTGTTGACGCTTTCAGCGTTTGCGCTCGGTATAGCTTTTTTAACCAGGATGACTTCAATGCTGGTCGTCCCCTCCCTCCTTATTTTGTACATTTTATTCCATTATGGAAAGACTCCGTCAAAGGAGCTTATCAGACAGCTTGCACGTGATGTTCTCATATTCTCACTGGTATTTATACCCTTCCTTTGCCTTGACCTCTGGTATAATTATTACCGCTTCGGATCCGTCTTTGAGACCGGATATTCCCTGATGGCCTCGCGTATGGGGATTAATTTTTTTTCGGGCACTCCCCTGCTTACAGGAATTGAGGGATTTCTGGTCAGCCCCGGCAAGGGTTTTTTCTACTACTCTCCTGTCACGATATTTTTTTTCTTCTCCATCAGAAAGTTTTCGAGAAAACACATGGCTTTAGCCATATCCTTTATCTGCATAGCTGTCTCCTATCTTCTTTTTTTCTCAAAAAATATTTACTGGCACGGAGACACCACCTGGGGGCCCCGGTATCTATTTGTGCTGACACCCCTTCTCATGATACCGGCTGCCGAAATCTTCGATTCGGACAGGCCGCAGAACAAGGCCAAAAAAGGCGTCGTAGCGGCAATCTTTCTTGTCAGCATGCTTATCCAGATTGCATCGGTATCAGTTCATCCCTACAGATACTTTAATTATCTTCGTTTTGAGAAGAAGGTGAACTTTTCGGTGGCGGGCGGTGAAGGTGTGTGGTCAATAGTCGAGCCTCCTGCCTGGGTGTACTTTAACTGGGCGGACTCTCCCATTCCCTACCAGTTCATGTTTCTATATGATGCCGTGAGGGAGGAGGGCAGCTACCGCTACTATCCGCCGCCGGCGGATGCGCGGCCGGTGGACAGGATTGAAGCGATGCCATTCATGCATGTGCCTGATTTCTGGTGGGCCTATGAATACGCCATGAATCGGAGCGTGGCCGGGCTGGAAGCAGCGTGCCTGCTGCTCATCGCATCTCTTTATATATTTACGAGACTGTGGAGATTCACATTTCGTACTACAGACGCTATGAAGGCACGGAGACTATCCCGCCATGATGCGAAATAGCCGAACATTGCTCCGTAAGCATTACAACACGATCTCAGTCTTGGTGCTTCTTCTTACCTCATTTTACTGCTCGTGGCCGGTCATTTTCGGGCAGAGCCTGCCGTGGCAGGGAGACATGGTCTTTCACCTTTTTCAGTCCGAACAATTTTACCGGGCTCTCAGTGACGGTGCCCTCTATCCGCGCTGGATGGCCGGGTATAACAACGGCTACGGGAGTCCTGTCGCTATCTTTTACGCTCCCTTGAGCTATTACTTCATATCGGCAATTCATCTTTTTGTCCCGTCCCTTGTTATTTCCATGGTAGTAGCAGTCTGGTCCGCCTTTTTCCTCTCCGGTCTGACGATGTTTATTGCGGCCCGGAGATTATACGGAAAGGAAGGCGCTCTCCTGTCAGCGATCGTCTATGAGACCCTGCCGTTCCACGTCTCCGATTTTTACGTACGAGGAAGCGTTGCCGCCTTTTTTGCCTTTGTCTGGCTGCCGCTTCTCTTTTTGTACCTTAACGATCATGGGGAGTCCCGTGATGAGAAGGTCATCTCAGCAGGACTGTGCCTATCTTATGCCGGATTGATTCTCACCCACCTGGTAAGCGGCTTTATTTTCAGCCTCGCAGCGGGCCTGTTCCTGATATATCAATACTTTTCGGGCAACAGGAAGAAACTCGTGAAAACGGTCTCGTCTCTTGCTCTCGGGCTGGGCTTAACGTCGTTCTATCTTATTCCCCTTGTGTATGAAAGAAAGTTCGTCCATATAGACTACATCGTAAATTCCGGTGTCGGAGATTACAGAAAGAATTTTCTTTTTGCCTGGGACAAACTTCAGGCCGGACTTGGAGGTTTCTATCTGCCCCTCCAGGTCGGAGTAGTACTGGAGCTGGCCCTGTTCATCATTGTTGCGAGGGCCATACAAAAAGGTGGACAGGCCCGTCAGAAAGGAGGCGGGGAAACCTTTTTTGTTTTTCTTTTTCTGTTTGCTTTTTTCCTCACGCTCCCCCTTTCCGTGTTTGTATGGAGGGTCCTGCCGGGCCTCCCTACTATTCAATTTCCCTGGCGCTGGGTACAGTTAATGGAACTGTCTCTCTGTTTTCTGATTGCGAGTGTCTTTTCCGGCGGGAAGATATTTGCCGGTTTGTCGGAGCTCAGGCGGAGATGGATCATATTTCTGCTGATTACTATCTCTGTTGCCTCATTTCTCACTATTTCCACAGCAGATATTCTTGACCAAAAGGCATTGTACGGGAAGATCGGTCCCGACACCGTGAGCAAGCATATGGCGGTCGGGATCGAATACATACCAGTGTGGACGACTGACATTAACAAGGTGTTCCTGGAGAAAAGCGGGCGTGTCTCCGTTCTTTCCGGCAACGCGGCCCCGCGTGTAGTTGAATGGAAGCCTGAAAGAAGAGTAATAGAGATCCGCGCAGATACGAACGCCAGCCTGAAGATTTCAACGTTCTATTACCCTGGATGGAAGGCACGGCTGGACGGGATGCCGGTGACTGTGGCAGCTGAAAAAGGGACTGACGCAATGCTTGTCGATGTCCCCGCGGGCATTCACACCCTCAGGCTTACCTTCGAGGACACACCCCTCAGGCGCTTCTCCTGGTTCGTTTCCTTCGGCTCGTTTCTGATTCTGGCATTGTTGCGCCGGCAAAGATCACGCTTTCCGCTGAAGATGGGCCTGAAATGAACCCCGGGACGGATAACCGGCGTCCAAAAAGTGGTATACTTGTGAAGTGCTTCGAGTTCGTTCAATGATAAGAATGACCGGCAATAGTTCGATGCGGAGCGGCGGTCCCGTTCAGGTGTGATGCGAAGAGACAACTTCTTTCTACCTTCTGTCGCCGACATATTGTTCGTAAGCATCTTCCTTTATCTCGCCCTTTCTGCGGGACAACAACTTCTGGCGGACTGCGACACCGGCTATCACATAAGGGCGGGGCAGTATATATTGAACACGCTGTCAATACCCAGGAACGATATATTCTCCTTCCGGAGCCCCGCTTTGCCCTGGACAGCTCACGAGTGGCTGTCGGAGACCATCATGGCTCTGATCTACGGGGTCTCCGGTCTTACCGGGGTCGTTGTGTTTTACGCCTTCCTCATATCTTTCACATACTACCTGATGTTTAACCTTCTTAAGACCTATGACGGCGATTATCTGGCAAAGATCATTGTGGTGATACTGGTTATAGCGTCATCGCAGATACATTGGCTGGCCCGTCCCCATATCTTTTCGCTGCTCTTCCTTGTTGTCTGGTATTATTTGCTCGATCTTTACCAATACAGGAGGCGAAACTACCTTTATTTCCTCCCTCTTATCATGCTTGCCTGGGTCAACCTGCATGGCGGATATATTATCGGCCTTGGGCTGGTGGGTATCTACTTCCTTGATAATCTTATAAAAATGTTGAGGGCGGGCAGTGATGAAAGAAACTTCTACGCGGGAAAAACGGTGGCGCTGGGAATGACCGGTGCCGCCTGCCTTCTTATGTCCCTGATAAATCCTTTCGGCTATCACATACTCCTTTTTCCTTTCAAGCTGACATCGAACAAATTCATCATGGATCACGTGAGCGAGTTTCTGTCGGTCAATTTCCATGACGCTATCAAGTTCAAGTATATGTTTTTTTTCATGCTGGCAGTCTTCGCTCTTTCGAAAAAGGGGTTGAATTTTGCGGAACTCATGTTGATGCTGCTCTTTACTTATATGGCACTGTATTCGGCCAGATATATACCGCTTTTCGCTGTTATTACAGCGCCGATCCTGGTCACCCAGACGGGCTTGCTCTTCGATCGGTGGGACGGAAAACCGGCGCGTTTTTTTAAGGAGAGGGCATCTACAATAGCCGGCGTTGATCTCTCCACAAGGGGATTTCTGTGGCCTTTTGCAGCGGTAGCGCTGGTTATGGTCCTGGTTGCCGGCCATAAGATCGATTATGTCTTTGATGGAAAAATAAAGCCTGTGGCGGCGGTAGATTTCCTGAAGAAGGAGCACCTGAAGGGCCACGTGTTTAACAACGACGAGTTCGGAGATTATCTGATCTATGCGGGCTGGCCTGAATACAGGGTTTTTTTCGACGGCAGAAGCGACATGTACGGTGTTAAGAATATGAAGGAGTACATGAAAGTGACAAAACTTGAGCCCGGATGGCAGGACGTACTGAAAAAATATGATATCAACTGGATCTTTTATGACGCTGACTCGGCCCTTGCGACTTTCCTTCTTCAGCGGCCTGAGTGGAAATTGATATATGCCGACAAGGTCGCGGACATCTTCGTGAGAAATATTCCGCAGAACAAGGAATGGACGGAGCGATACAGACATGTAGAACCTGTCGTCTCCAAATGAAATCCGGGATAGCTATTGCGCTTAACTTGGGGCTTATGAATTACATGTTCAACAATGGAGCTGTCAGTGACTTCTCCTCCGAGACATGCGGAACAGACCAGGTCTCATTGTTCCGTGTGACGGGGGGATAAAAGTGACCTCTGCAGGGGGGCTGCCCCGGGACTGCGGGCAGGGATGCCCGTTCCTTGAGAGCTGCGCAGAAGAGGGGCACTCTCGTTGCCCGATGAAGGTGAGGCCCGCTTTGTTCGCAAATTTGTTTTCGTCGCTGCTTATGCACGCGGTTGTCTTTTTTCTTCTTCTCACTGTACCCATATACAGCGGCAGTATTCATCCGAAATCTTATGGATATCTGAGGGTTTCACTGAAGGACGCGGAGAATGGTAAGGCTTCAGGGGGTTTACGAACAGCGCAGAAAGTTATGAGCGGGAGGGTCGCAAAGATCGGGAATCCCGCTGAACGAAAGCCTGCGGGATCACCCGCTTTAACTAAGGAGAGCGTGACCGGGCATAATGAGTCGAAACAGGCGAGGGCTGATACCATACGTCGGGAAAAGGAAAGACAGCAGCAGGTTTTCCACTCTGCCAGGGAAGCAAGAACTGCGAAAGATGTCTCCGGATCGACCGGAGGCCCGGTTACGAGTGAAGAGAAACCAGGACAGAAGGACGAAGCGGCCGCGGGCGGTCGCGAGAGCTATCCGGTCATAACTGCGAAGGCCGGGAGTGAAGACAGGATCGAGGCAATGGTCCGGGATTTGTTCGATGTTCCGGTAGCCTCTTCGGCAGGGAGAAAAGGCGTCCCCGGCTCACCGGGCGGGGAGAAAATCCCTGTAGAGAAAGGTTCTTCCGAAAAGGCGGCTGCCTCAAGCGGCGCAATCCCTGCGGAATCGGCGGAGCCCGCCGTCAAGCCGCCGGCGCATCAGGCTGCGCCCGAAAAAGCGACAGCCATGGCAGATGAAAAAGCCGGCGGTGCCGGTGAGAAGTCAACGCCAGTCGTTTCCGGTGATGCGCCAATTCCTGGAAATATCGGTACGTCGCCGGCCGGCATTGTTCATGAGACCGCACCTGGTACTGTCTTACCGGAAAATAATGCATCACCGTCACCGCCGTCTGTCCCGGTGTTGCCGGAATCCCCCGTTGCGGCTGCAAGCTCCCTGCCCGTGCCCGCTAAGGACATCGGAAAAAATGAGCATAAAGCCGGTAAGCCGGGGCCGGATGCCATACCGAAAACCGTCAGTGTGGAGGAGGAGATCCGGTCGTCAGTAACGAGGATAGGAGAAACCACTTATGACTCCGCCCCGAAGACGTCGGCTGTCGATAAAGAGAAAAACAGGCCGCTGAGTAACCAGCCATCAGCCGCCCAGGCTGTCGGCAAGGATGAGCACAAAGCCAGTAACCCGGGGCCGGATGCCATACCGAAAACCGTCAGTGTGGAGGAGGAGATCCGGTCGTCCGTAACAAGGATAGGTGAAACCACTTATGACTCCGGACAGGAGATATCGGGGGCAGGTGTGGAGGAAAATGGGCCGCAAGTGCCTTCCGGCAAAAGCGGCGGTGAAAGCCCCGCGTCGCCGCAGTTGGTACTTACCGTTCCGGGACCCTCTCAGCCGGCTATAAAGCTCAATCCGGCGGCGGGAGAGCTTTTGGGCGGTGGGCCGGCTAATGGCGACGGAAACGCCAAGCCCTTCCTCAATACGGATGCGCAGATACGCGGCCGGGACGTTCTTTCTGAAAATGGAGCGGGGGGGGAGGAACAAATGCGGGCTACGACGCCCGTTGCAGTAAAAACAGGACGTGAAAAGACTGTTATTGGTTTCCCGATGCCGGATGCCTTTTTCCTCAAAGATATAAAGATCCAGGTTTCTCTAAAAGGGACTGAAATGCCGGAAGTCTCCCGGAGACTCTTGGAGAGGCCTCTTTCAGACGACGCTGGGAGTGCAACTGCGGAGAATCATGAGGTTGCCGTCAAAGAGGAAACAGAGGATATTGCAATCGGGGGAAGAGTGAGCACAGAGAAGATGTTTACGGTTGCAAAGGCGGGGAAAGGCATCTATACTTTTGTTATGGAAAACAAAGGGGAAAAACCATATGAAGCGGATATGACTTTCGTTCTTTATGGGGGAGAAAATCGGGAGAGAATCAAGACGTACAAAGATTTAAGGCTGTTGCCAGGAACTGCCCTTCGTTTCCGGTTCATGCTTCCGCAGGCTGTTTTTTGGGATGACGAAGATCGTTTTACTGGCAGCATAGAGGATTCGAATTATATTACAAAATTCAACTACAATAGCGGTTTGGTCTGGAAAGAAAAGAAGGATTATTAGCAAGAGCATATTCGCTGAGGTGACGGTGTATGGAAGAATTAATAGGACAGAAACTTCTGAGAGAGAAGGTAATCACAGAAGAACAGCTCCATAGGGCGGTAGAGAGACAGAAACTGCGGGGAGGGAGGCTGGGGCATAACCTTGTAGCAATGGGGTTTACAACACATGAGGAACTGGGATCATACTTCAATAGATGGCCCGAAGTCCCCAAGACCATTGAAGAGACGGGCCTGGATCTGCCGTTCATTGCCGACCTTGTCATGAAGCATATTCTCTTCATGGGCGAATTCACCCTTGCGGATATATCGGATCGTGTTAAGTTGCCCATTCCTATACTCGATGTGGCGATAGAGCTGCTTAGAAGGGAGAAGTTTGTGGAGGTTAAGGGGGCGACGGACTTCGCCAGGGTAACGTATAAATTCAACATCACAGGTCAGGGCCGAAACAGGGCCACTGAACTTATAGAGATAAGCCGCTACATAGGTCCTGCTCCCGTTTTGCTCGACGAGTATAAGAAGATGGTGGAATTTCAGACGGTGAGAAATGTCGTTGTCACCGAAGAGAACGTAAAGAAAGCCTTTTCCCATCTGGTCGTGGGTGAGGGGCTGCTGAGGCTGCTGGGTCCCGCTATCAGTTCCGGTAAGGCTATTTTTATTTACGGGCCAGCCGGAAACGGCAAGACGACCATAGCGGAATCGATAGGCAGGCTTCTCCCCGGTAAAGTGTACATGCCTTATGCAATCATTGTGATGGGCCAGATCATCAGTGTCTTCGATCCGGTAAATCATATTCCGCAGAAGTCCGACGAAGATGTCGCGGCGGATGAAAGATGGCTTCTTATCAGGAGGCCGGTCGTAATGACCGGCGGGGAACTCACAATAAAGATGCTGGATCTCGATTTTAACCCTATATCGAAATTCTACGAGGCTCCTCTCCAGATAAAGGCGAACAACGGCCTGTTTATCGTGGATGACTTCGGACGGCAGAGGGTTGACCCGCAGACGTTCTTAAACCGGTGGATCGTTCCTCTTGAGCGACGAGTAGACTTCATGACTCTTTATACGGGAATGAAATTTGATGTGCCGTTTGATCAGCTTGTCATATTTTCGACAAACATGGAACCCAGGAAGCTTGTTGACGAAGCTTTTTTGAGAAGGATAAGATACAAGGTCAAGATCGACCGTCCTACGGACGAAGAGTTTGAGTCTATCTTCAGGAAGGTATGCGAGTATAACGGGATTGAATTCAGGCAGGAAGTGTTCGATTATCTGAAGAGAGATTATTACAGAAAACTCGATGTAAAGATGAATGCCTGCCATCCCAGGGACATTGTGGACCATATTATTGACGATGCTCATTATTATAATCACCCCCCCCGGCTTACGAAAGAAGGCATAGATATCGCGTGGAAAAATTACTTCGTGGATGTTTAGATGCATAATACCGGCGTACGATGAGGAACCGGGAACGAACCGCCGCTGACCGGCGGATATGTCTGCACCCTCGAAAGCAGTGGGAAAATCCGTTCTCGTTATCCATGAAGGCTTTGGACCCTCCTGAAAACTCAGTCAAGAAGTCTGTTGCCTTTACTGTACAAACATTTATATCATTGATATAGATGCAGTCATTCAAAAAAAGACGTTCGGGCCGGCGGGATATGACCGTCGATTCAGGCCAAGTTATAACTATGGAATGAAGTGGTTCGGCCAGGGAAGAGGAGTAGTGTTGTGAAGGACGAAAAGAAAAGAGACGGTAGTGCCGCTCAGGATGCGTGTGAGGTATTGCTGAACATCCTGCCTAAGTCCGAAACGGGCATACACAATATTGCCTATACGTTCGGACTCATATGCCGGGATACGGGCGTTCCAATTGACCGGGCGACGGATCTTATCATGTCATGGAGTGAGAGGCTCAGGGCTCTCTCAAATTTCAAGGAGCTCTATCCTCTCTATCGCAAACCTTCTTTCTACCGGTATCAGGTCCGCTATGCAGTGCAGAGTGCATACAAGAGAATACAGGACAAGCCGTCATCTTACTGGTATCAGGCCCTGACGGGGAAAAAGGCCCCGTCGGCATCCTTCTGGGACAACAGGCAGCCTCCAAAAAACAGGAAGAGCCGGACAGCAGTTAAGGCGCCGAAGAGTGTCGGGGAATGACACAAGAAGCGGATATCACAGTATTTCAATTTTGAGATAGGTTCTCATCACTTGCCTGATAAGTGGGCTCCTGAGGAGACAGGTTCAAGCGGGTTATTATGATGGTGCCGAAGGGGGGACTCGAACCCCCACAGCGTTTCCGCTACTAGACCCTGAACCTAGCGCGTCTACCAGTTCCGCCACTTCGGCAAGCCGTTTATATTATATCGAGGGGGGAATGTTGTCAAGGCGGGGCGCTGCGGACCGCCGGTGATCGTCTTACTTCTCGTCGATCAGCTTGATAATCGAATCGGCATCGCGATAGCCCGGTATTACGGTACCGTTGGAAAGTATTAAGGCGGGTGTTCCTGTGATGCCGAGCTTTTTGCCCAGCTTCATATCGTCATCGACCACAGTAGATTTGCATTTAGCTTCAGGTAACGGCTTCCTCTCATATGCTTCGTCGAGAAGCGCTAGAGGATTCTTGCTGCAGGCTATTGACTTTGAATCCCCATAAGCCTGCTTATGCATCGGCAGCGGAAAGAACTTTATATAAAATGCGATATCTTTTCTCTTCTCTATGATCTTCTTCATCTCCTGATGAAGTCGTGCGCAGAATGGTCAAACGGGGTCAATAAATACAACTACTTTATGCTTGGCATCTTTATTGCCCATTATGATCGAATTCTTAAGCGGTATTGAGGCGAAGTCGACTTTGTTTATGCGCTGAAAACTTTCCTGCGTGTAATTTACTCTGCTCGCCAGGTCGATGATGTTGCCGGCGATGACCTTCTTCTTTGAAAAGTCGATATAGACGATCCCTTTTCTTCCTTGTGTTTCCATGCCGACTTCCCATAGACCCCTTATCGGCCCTTTACCGACCTCAAGCACCTTTACATCGGGAATCAGCTTTTCGAGAGTATCCTTTGCCTGTTTTGCAGTCAGACTGTGGCACTTGGAGCAGTTTTGATCGCACTTGTCGAAGGCCCATACACTTCGGGTGGTGAAGAACAGTGCGAAAGATATGATCAATGACGCATATATTAATTTACGCATTCAACATTATAAATCCAGCCGCGGGAAAAAGGCAAGGCTCCGGGAACGTTTTTCGGATTTTTTTAAAAAATTATTTTGGAGTCCGTTTCACAATGCTGTTTCAGTCTCTTTGTCCTTCTGAGCAGATCGAAGAATCTTCCCTAAAAAAAGCAGTTGAGCCACAAAAAGCACATAGAACACAAAAAAATCAAAAACTTATGTTAGTGAAATACTTCACCCAGTTGATGAGCATTTTCTCCCTTTCAACCTCTTGTTTTTTCTATATTATTCTTGTGCCTTCTGTGGCCATTTGCCGTTTTAAGGATAAAAGCTTGAAGTAAGGCCGCGCAAGGGCCGGCTTATGGGCAAAAACCTTTGCAATTACAGACCGTAAACTGGGGAGCGATTTGTCAGAGGCGGACGGCGTCTTTATAGTTGCGCAACCGTTCGAAAAGGCTGAGATTTTTGTAGACTGAACTTCCCTGAACGATTACTTTGCTGTTGACAAATAACGGTGGTAACTGTTATAAAATTCTGCTTTCCCAAAATTTACTTTTTAGGAGGTGTGACTATGAAATTAGGTGTCTTTATGAGTGATTTCAGGACCGGCTCTGACATTATAGACAGGCTGAGCGCCGAAAAACTCGGCGTTATCTTTGTCGGTAACGGAGTATATCACGCAACGGTCAAGGAGAACGGGAAGTCTTCTTCGATCCTTGACAAACCTTTGTCTTTCTACGTTCTCACAGAGGATCTGGAAAGCAGGGGATATACTGCCGAGAACCTTGACAGCCGCGTTAAGGCCGTGACCTACGGCGACGTGGTTGACCAGATTTTCAATGACTACGAAAAGATAATATGGATTTAATATAAAGGAGGCGATCATGGGAAAATTGACTATAGGCTGTTTTTCATCGCTGGTAGGCTCTCTGTCCCTCGACTTTGCGGTGAAGCTGTCGGAAGCGGCAGTGAAGAAAGGACACAAGGTGGATTTCTGGGTATCCGGGAATGCGACCATGCTTTCCAAGAAGGGGCAGAAGGCTTTCAAGGATTATTCGTTCCTCGAAAAAACTGTGAAAGAACTCATCGGCACAGGGAATCTTCAGGTGACGGCATGTGAGGCCTGCGCCGAGGCAAGGGGTTACCACAAGGAAGATACCCTCGAGGGATGCAAGAGACACAGCATGGACTGGTATCTCGCAAGTACTTTTGATGCGGACAGAGTCCTTCACATGGGAGGTGATTAATTATGACGAAGAAACTATTGTTTGTTGTAAGAGCCCTTCCATATAAAACGGAGGCGTCGAGGCTGGCCCTGACACACGCAATCGCAAGTCAGTCGGTTGAGATATATCTGAAAGACGGCGATCTTGTAGAAGCTACGATCGCGTTTATCGGTGATGGAGTTTTGAACTGTCACAAGAACCAGCAGGCGATGAAGCATTACGGCATCACACCTATCGAGGGACATATGAAGAATACCCTTCTCCTTGACATGAAGGTAATGGTATGCAAGGAAGACCTCGACAAGTACGGCCTTACTGAAGCCGATCTCCTTATGGATGCGGATGATATCGGCGGAGAGGTGAAGGCCCAGATAGTGCCTTACAGCGAGATTATGAAGGAGATGGAAGCGGTAGACCATCTTCTCTTTTGCTAATAATAACTCAGGAGGATTCACAATGGCTGATCTGAAATCACAGGCCCCTACACAGACACTGGACGTATTGGGGAGGGTATGTCCGTACCCGCTCGTTCTCACGAAGAAGGCACTCGAAAAGCTGCCCAGCGGAGGGATCCTGAAGATCCTCTGCGACGCGCCCGCTTCTGCCGAGGATTCTGTCCCGAGGTTCGCCCAGGACAAAGGATATCCGTGCGAAGTAGTAAAGCTCGAAAACAGTTGGGAGCTCTACATCCAGAAGACCTGATTTAAGGCAGGGGAGAGGCTTTCACGGGCTTCTCCCCCTTTCATTCTTCATGTCTCAGCCTGAATGTGATCGGTATTTCTATCTTCCCGGCGACGACGGGAAAGGGCGCCGCCCTCAGGATCGTTTCTTTCGCTGCAGAGTCGAGGATCGTAAACCCCGAACTCTTTTTGATCGACACATTTTCAGGCAGGCCCTCGGCGTTGATCGAGAATTCAGCACTGACTGTCCCCTCTATCCCTCTCTTTCTCGCGAAGGACGGATACCTTTTCGCTCTCTCTATGGCCGCCCTAATTTTACTGGTGGCCTTGTAGCTGCCGTTTTCTTCAGCCCTGGTCCCTCCAGGTCCCGCGTCGCTGTCTTTACCAGGCCTGCCGTAAGGAGATAGTCCCGCGGCGGCAGAAGAGACCGCAGTGGCGCTTCCGCCAATCAGGCCGGCAGGCTTGGCGCCGGGGTTTTTGGAAATACCGGCTGCAAATTCTCCGCCTGTACGCAAATTCCCGCTTTCCATAACCGGCAGGGGGAGATCCTTTTTCCTGTAGGTTATCTCCTTATGAATTTGGGGTGGGAAGACTTTCGAGGCTGGAAGTTGCTTCCTTGACAAAGGCACTGAAACAGGAACGTCCTTGCTGACCTCCCTTTTGTCGTCCGCCCCTGCGGCTTTCACTTGAGCTTTACGGCGAATTTTTTCTTCCGGGCGCAGCGCAGGCGCCGGAACGGCCTTGGCGACTGCCTTTCCGCCCCCTGCCCGGCCTGCACTCACTTCAGCCTCGTGATTCAGCAAAGTAACATGAATGTATCGCTCAGGGACGCGGGGTACCGCGTCCCTGCCCATAAAAAACAGTGCACCGGCAACAAAAGTGAGATGAACCGCAGTCGAAAACAGTATGTTTGACTCGAACTTCATGCTCCTGTCGCCAGCCCTGCCAACTTACTGAGGTCCTCCGATTAGATTGAAATTCATCAGAAAATCGCCCCCAGATCCCTCTTTGCTAAAGAGGGCAATCTCTCCCTTCTTATAAGTCAACCGAAAGCCCCACAAGGAAGTTCCTCTTCGGCGAAGGATAAAACCCTTTTTCCAGAGGAAATCCGCCGATGACCCCGTATTCGGAATATTCCTTGTTGGTCAGGTTATTGACGTCAAGGAAGGCCCTCAGAGACTTCCACCGGTATGCAAACTTCGCATTGAGAACGACATAGCTGGCCTGATCGCTGAAATCATTCGAAAAATCGCTGATAAATGGTCTTTTCCCCATATAAACGCCATTAAGAATAGCGTCGGCCCCTTTTGCGACATGGAAGACCAGGTCTGCGGTCGCCTTGTTATTAGGCACATTGGGTATGTCCTTGCCGGCAAACATGCCTGCCTTGATTCTTGCGCTCATGTATGTGTAGCTGCCTCTGACGGTCAGCCAGCTTGCCGCCTTGGCGTCGAAAGAGAGTTCCACGCCTTTCCGCCTGGTAGCGCCGTCCAGGTTTTCATTTTCATATGTCACCGGATTGTAGATGATCTCGTGCTCTGTATCGAGAAGGAAAACATTGGCATTTGCGGTGATATTGTCGGTCAAATAGTACCTTACCCCGGTTTCGTAATCATCAGATGTCTGCGGGATGAGATCCGGGTTGACAGTGTTGGTAATGAAACTGTACAGTTCGTCAAGGACCGGATACCTGAAACTCCTCGAATAACTGATGTAGGCATAAGACTTTTTGAAGAAGACGTAGTTGATGCCGGCCGTGTACACATCCTTCGACATGGAAATGCTTGCGGGAGAACTCGGGCTGAAGCTGAATCCGGCCCGGTCATGCCTGTAACCGCCGGAAAGGTGCAGGTTGTCTCTAACCGTGAGTTCATCATGGGCGTAATACCCGACATCCTCTTTCTTCAGGTCAAAGGTCCCGAGCGACTGCTCACCGAAAAAGAGCGAGTCGTTCACGATGTCTTCGTCGTTCTTCTCGTAGTCGACGCCGGTGGTCAGCATGTTCCTCGTTCCGGCGAGGTCCTGTTTCAGAATGACCCGCGGTGAAAACGCAGTGGTCTTCAGAATGCTGTCACCCAGAAAATTTCCCCAGTCGCCCGAACTGAAGGAACTGAAGTCTCTTCTTCTGAAGGATGTGTCCAGCCTCAGGACATTGTCTCCCGGGAGATAGATCTCGGGGTTCATGGCAACGTAATAATCCTCGGTTTTCGAGTAATCATTCGGATATATCGAATCGGTCCTCGAAGCTCCGGCTGCAAAATCGCTTTCCTTCAGTGCGCCCGGAAGCCCCGAGTGATCTCTGTGATAGCCGCTGCTGAAATCGATTTTCATGAAATCCTTCAGGTAATAGGTGGCGTTCAGGCCCAGATCTTTTGAATCGGTCTTGCTGTTGTCCCTGTAGCCGTCCGAGGTTATGTAATTTCCCGAAAGGCGAATTGAAAAATCCTTCGCCGTTCCTCCCGCGAAGGCGTCTGTCTTGAAGGTGCCGTAACTCCCCGCGGCGATGGTCCCCCCTGCCTTCAGACCGGCGGGTCCCTCCTTTGTAATGATATTGATGACGCCGCCCGTGGCGTTGTCGCCATAGAGGACGCTTCCCCGTCCCCCCCTTATGATTTCGATCCGTTTGACCCTTGCAAGCGGAATGTCCATCCAGTCTGCGCCGCTGAGGTCCGCCTCATTGATGCGTCTGCCGTCAACGAGCACCAGTGTATTCAACGTCGCCGTCTCTCCAAAGCCGCCAAGATCCACCGTGTAAGAACGGCCGTTCCCGGTGATGTCATTGACCTGAACGCCGGCCTCGGTCCTCAGGAGATCGGGGATATTCTGAGCAGTCGAGTTCTCGATGTCTTTTTCCGTGATCACCGAAACACTCGCCGGGACGTCGGTTGTCTTTTCTTCATGCCTTGTAGCAGTGACAACCACCTCTTCGAGTTTGATCTGCGCTTCAGCAAACGCCGGGAGTGCCGCCGCTAAAATTATCGATACGATAAATATTTTCACGATCTTATTCATGAATAATTCTTCTCCTTTTCGGTAGTAACTACTTTGTAAGAAGTCTTTTCCAGAGCGGTCATTCCCGAAGTTTTTTGCCGGGAATCCATTCTTCTCAACGCCTATATCTCCCTTGGATACCCGCCTTCGCGGGTATGACGACTTCTTGCGAGCGTCTGGTAGTATCTCGCAGGGTGACTCACACTCCCAGCTATGTAACTATGGAACTGCACGTCTCATCGTAACCTCCTCTTCCCTCGAAGGGCATCAGTTTTGAGGTATCCGGGTTTCCTGACTCAGGGCATCCTACTTGCCGGCCTTCCCGTCCGCTTAAGCAGGCAGTGGCACTTCGGCTTTCGCTCCCTTCACAGTTGCGGGGCAGTTCCCGGTTTCGACGGGATTCCCCTGAAATACCTCATGGATTCATGTTGCTTCTCATCAAAAAACCAAGACGGCCAAGCCGGAACCAACTGCTACAGTTTTTCATATGGCCTCCTGTTCAGCAGTTTGACCACAGGATATTTTTCCCAGAATTCGATGATGTTTACCGCCGCATAGTCCTGCTCGATGCGAAAGATATGTTCCAGCGGTACCCCGAGGACGTGGCAGAGAATGATCCTGTTGATGCCTCCGTGAGCGACCACGGCGATATAATCTCCGTCATGTTTTTTAATTATCGCATCGAATGAACCGATGGCCCGGTCTCTCACATCGCTCGTGTCTTCTCCGTCGGGCGGGCTGTACTTCAGGGGATTTTCGGCCCACAAGCCGAATTCCTCAGGATAGCTCTCTTTTATATCGTTGAATGTCATGCCCTCCCAGATACCGAAAGACCGCTCTCTCAGGCCGGGCACTATCACGGGGGTCAGCTTGAAAGGCGCGGCAATTATTTCGGCACTCCTGACCGCCCTGCCCAGGTCAGAGCAGTAAACGGCCGACAGCGCCGGCGTTTTCCCTTCCTCATCTCCGCTCCCCGGATTTTTCTCTTCTGCATGGATGTCTTTCAGATAGCTCATGTGCTTTGACAAAGCGGAGTTGCCGAGGTGAGCGCTTATAAAAGCAGCGGCGGCCTCTATCTGGTGGACGCCTGCTTCCGAAAGAGGCACGTCAATGCTTCCATTATATCTTTTTGCCCCGCCTCCCTCGACCGCGCCGTGCCTGATCAGATAGAGAGTCGTGACCACATTATCACCCTGAATAAAAAGGATATAGCCGTTATTTCACTGATGGTGAAGACGAGCGCCGCCGCGCCTTTATATCCGACCTTGACGCCCCTCATGATAGTGAGCCGTTTCTCTCGTTCCGATCTCATTTCCTGTTTTCTCCCATCCTAGAAATTGTCCTCATAACTGATATATGACTTCCCATGCGGATTTCTGACGACCTTTACGTTGACGTCAAAAGCATTTCTGATGAGAGCGTCGGTAAGGACGTCTCCAGGCGAACCGGCGCCGAGCAGGCTTCCGTTCTTGATCAATATGACCTTTTCGAACTGCATAGCGATATTTATGTCGTGCAGGGCCATTACTATAGAGATGTTCCTTTCCTTCCTGAGTGTTTTCAGAAGCCTGACGAGTTCTATCTGATACTTGATGTCGAGGTTCGCAAGCGGCTCGTCTAGAAGGAGAAGGCCCGCACCCTGAAGAAGCGTCATCGCGATAAATGTCCGTCTCTTTTCTCCGCCGCTCAGATCGGTGATATGAGCGTCCGCCTTTTCACTCAGGCCGACCATGGCGAGGGCGTCATCGGTACTCATTGCAGGGGGTATGTCGTAGGGATAGAGTCCCATGCCTACCAGTTCCTCTACAGTAAAAGGAATGCTCACATCGAGTGTCTGCGGCAGGTAGCTGATCAGTTTGGCCCTGTCCCTGTTGTGATAGGAATGGAGGGCTTTTCCCCATAAGAGCAGTCCGCCCGACAAAGGCTTAAGTATGCCGCCGCAGAGCCTGAGTATCGTCGATTTGCCCGATCCGTTTGCGCCCAGGAGGCCGATAAATTCACCTTCGCCCACTGATAGGCTTAGATCCTCGATGAAGCTTTTCCCCTTCTCATAGGAAAACCTGACATCCTCCAGTCTCAATATCATCGAGCTAGAAGCTGAGGACATTTTTCCTCCTCAAAAGGTAAAGAAAATACGGTGCACCGATGATGGCTGTGATTATCCCGGCCGGAAGCTCCATCGGGGGAAGTAGAGACCGCCCGATGAGATCCGCTATGCAGAGCAGTGCACTCCCCAGGACCGCGGAGGCGGGAACGAGGAGTCTGTTGTCGGAGCCGAGAAAGAACCGTGCGATGTGGGGAACAAGAAGGCCGATGAAGCCTATCATACCGCCGAGCGCCACCGATGCCGCAGTCATAAGGCCCACAGCCACAAAGAGCAGAAGCCTCTCCCTGTGGGGTGAAAAGCCCAGGCTGTGTGCAAGCTCGTCGCCCAGGATAAGGGCATTGAGGGCCTTTGCCCTCCAGAGCGAGACAGCCATTCCGCCTGCTACAAAAAGCATGCCGTAGGGCATTACGGACCAGTCGGACATCGAGAGGTCCCCGAATATCCAAAGCGTTGCCCTTCTGAGGCCCTCGGTCGTCGATACGCTCAGAAGGAGCATAAGCAGCGCCGAAAACAGAAAACTCAGTCCCACTCCGGCCAGAAGAAGCCTCTCGGGCCAGAGTCCGCCCCTTCTCCAGCCCAGTATCCCCACGATGCCGCCGGTTACGATCGCACCTATGAATGCAAATACAGGTATAGTGAAAGTCCCAAAGACGCTCAGACCAAGGACTATGCCCGAGGCGGCTGCCAGGGATGCACCGCTTGAAATTCCAAGGATATAGGGGTCTGCCAGCGGGTTCCTCAGGATGCCCTGGAGGACAGCCCCTGATGCTCCGAGTGCCGCTCCCATGAGCACCGCCACAACGACCCTTGGTGCCCTGATAGAAAAGAGGATAACCTTTGTCGTCCCGTCCAGTGCAAAAGGGTTTATGACGCTGGGCCCCAAAAGAAGAGACGCCGCTATGACCGCAGCAAATACCAGGATGATAAAGAATATGCCGGCCTTCATGCTACTGCTCCATTACTTTCCGCAGTTCTTCGATTCCCCGGACGGTCCGCGGCCCCAACCGATAGAGGTCGTCGCTTACGTAAAAAACCTTTCCGTTTCTCACCGCAGGCAGCGCCCGCAGTCTGGAGAGAAGCCCCTGGGCCAGTTTTCTGATGGCGCCCCCTTCCTCCTCTCTCATGTCAGGCCCTATCACTATCATATCCGGTGGGTCCCGAAGGATCGCCTCCAACGAGTATTTCGGGTACTCGGCTATCGACCGCTCTGCCAAATTTTCTCCCCCTGCGATCTTTATCGCGTCGTTGATTACCGTGCCGGGTCCGGCAACGATCAGCGGGTCCGGCCAGACGATGAACAATATCTTTTTCTTCGGTCCCACGGGTTTAACTTTCTCGATCTTTTTGAGCCGGGCTTCATACTCGTCTGCGAGTCTGTCAGCCTCCTCTCTGACATCAAGAGCCGCCCCGAGGGCCCTTATTCCCTTCGGAAGGTCCTTGATCCTCCTCGCTCTTGAAACATAAGTCCTGATATGCAGGGAACGGAGCTTCTCCTCAAAGTCCTTGGAATTACCATCGGTTGTCATTACGACGATATCCGGCTTCAGAGACACGACGGCCTCCAGAGACGGATTCGACATTCCCCCGACCTTCGGCTTCTTCCTGGCCTCCGGAGGAAAGTCGCAGAAAGTCGTGACCCCGGCCACCCGGTCCCCCAGCCCCAGCGCAAAGAGCATTTCGGTCATGTTCGGCGCGAGTGATATGATCCTCTCCGGCGTCCCGGCATTACAGGGGACGGGGAAAAAACATATAAAAATTATCAGTACTATCAGGGACCTCTTCAGCAATCCGCCTCCAAAAAAAAACCTCAGAACTCAAAAAAGAGCCCTGAGGATTGCACCCTGTTTTACTTCATCCTCACCCTTCTCCACGGAAAGGCACATAAAAAGTGACAAGTCAGGAGTAAGAAGTGCAAAAGACTACTTACCCTTTAATCTTCACTTTCTACTGTCCTTACAGGCAGGTCTTCTGGCTCTCCCGACCTTTGCCGGCCTTCCCATCCGAAAATGAACAGTGGCCACTTGACGGCAAAGGTGTTTATTCCGCAAACGCGGAATCGGGATTACAGCGGCGGGACCGCTCCTGAATTCAACAGGATTCCCTATTAAGTCTTTGCACCCGTAATACACATAGTTTGCAGAAAAAGGGAGGTAAAATCAACAGGCGCACTGACGAAGGGAGAAACATCTGCCCGTTATCTACACGACCGGCCGGAGGAGTACGGGCCCCTGGGGACTGGCCGGCTTGAAAGCGACAAACTTCTGCTTGAAAACACCAGTGACAATATAGTAATATTCTAATCTACTCTGCGCCGAAGTGGTGGAACTGGTAGACACGCACGTTTGAGGGGCGTGTGGAGAAATCCATGCGGGTTCGAGTCCCGCCTTCGGCACCATCCCTTTCCTTTAGAATCAAAAAGATTCAAGCAGCACATTTTACATAACCACTATCCCTGGACTATCCCTGGAGAAGTCCATGAACTGTGAAAAGAATATGGGTGTTTTCGACTTTTATTTTGGAAAGTAAGGAGAGCAGGCCTCCAAAATCTTGCAAGACTAACGTTCTAGACCAATAACCGATAAGATCGCCTGGGAAAGTGACAGCAATTTCGACTGAGAGAGCAGTAGAGTTCCAAATAACCGCCTTGGTTTTTCAGATCAGTTTGGCTAGGATCTTACTAACGAGCAATCCTCACTGCAAGTCTGCGCGACATATGCGACCCCTTGGATACCAAAATTCTCACAGAAAGTCGCAACAAGGACTGTGCTCGGCATTCTGAGGGATACAAACGGAAATCATTAAGCCATCTACTATCATGATGCAAAGGTCTCACCTCATAAATGAAGAATGAAGGTTTGACCCCGCTGATGTTACTCTGTATAGAAATATAGAGCGGATCAACGTGGCTAAAAGGGATCGCAGAGTAGCAAGTAAGCTTAGTGGAAATGATAAGCATAAAGACATGCCCTCGGCGCTTCCCATGCCCCTTATGGCTCCGAAGGGTAGTTTTGTCGCTATTACTTTATCCCTGTCAAGTGCCCATAATCCCAGCTTGCTCAGCTCGGACAGTTACACGCCGGTCTAACATATGGCCTTGCAATTTATCGCAAATTACTGTTGAAATATAACAACTTTGTGATCTCATTTTTTATGAAAAGCATACAATAAAGAAGAAATGTGTCGTAGATAAATGGCCAAACGATCATATTTTGAAGAGCTTGCCGAAATTGAATCGACGTGGGCAACAATTACGACATCTTTTAATTCAATCCCTTCGGATTTTAATTCTTCACATCTGTCAGGGACAGCCTGCTGTATAGGGTCGGGAGGCTCTTTAGCTCTGGCAAAGCTATGGCAATTTGTACATGAAAGTTATGGGTTAGGGATGGCAAAAACAGTGACGCCATACGAATATCTTCAGACTCAAATCTCTTCAGATACCGTTGTACTGTTCTCTGCCAGTGGTAAGAACCACGATATATTACAGGCCTTTAGAGTAGCGATGGATCGTGGATGTAAGATTGTTGTTTTTACTTCGACCAAACAATCTCCTCTCCTTAGACTGACGAAAATGAATGCTGATAGGGCATTTGCTATTTATCCGTCTACTAAAATTCCTAAAGACGGGTTTCTCGCCGTTAATTCGGTAATAGCAATAGGTGGCTTAATGGTGCAGATGGAAAATCATCTTTTTTGCAAAGAATTTAATGAGATTTCTATTGTTAAACTTGCATGCGAACACCACCTTGAAGATTCTTGTCAGAATATTTTTATGCCGAAAGATTACACTACTCAGATTATTGCTTCGGAATGGGGCACCGCTGCAGCTCTTGACTTGGAGTCTCGTCTCGCTGAGTCTGGCGTTAGCTCTTGCTTCATGAGCGATCCACGTAATTTCGGTCATGGCAGGTTTCTCTGGCTTAATACCCGAAAAGAAAATACTTTCACCATAATTATTCATACAGCGGAATCAAAAGCCTTTATTAAGAGATTCCGACGCTTGTTGCCTTCTGATATTCCTTGTTACACAATAAGCGCTCCTTATGCTGGCCTGGTTGGAGGGATTTACTGTATTACTCGATCAATGTTGCTTTTTGGCGACTTAGCTAAGAAGAAGGGAATAGATCCTGGTAAACCTAATGTCCCTCAGTGGGGCCGTAAGATTCACAATTTGCGAGTGGAGAGTAAGAGAAACCTATTGAAAAAAGCCCAGAAGGATGCCCAGAAGAAGTCTTTGTATCCGGCACTATGTGAGGATTTTGCCGGTGTTGTGATGGATATAGATGGAACATTAGTCAACACAGTGGACCGTTACGATCCTATAAGGAAAGACATAGCGGAAGAATTAAAAAGGCTTCTTTCTAACGGGTTAAAGATTGGCTTTGCCACCGGTCGGGGAAAATCAGCTATCAGAATGCTTAGAGAACAGGTGCCTGAGTGTTTTCATGAAAGCATAATAGTTGGGGTTTACAATGGTACAGTTCTTATTCCGCTCTCCGGCGAACCTAACCCCAAAACTGATCTATGGCCTATTCAAAAACTGATAATACCCGTTGTAACCGATATTTGCAATGATGTCAAAGAAATAAAGATTCGGCCCACTCAAATTTCACTTCGAGGTATAGAAAAAGTCAATAGAGAAGCAATTATGAAGGAGATTTCTCTGAGGCTTGGAAAGAAATCGCGGTTTGTAAAAATGAGATTATCTGGCCATTCCCTAGACATTTCCCCTGTTTGGGCCTCAAAACTTACTGTTGTACAGGCTGTTGCTGAAGATCTTCAAGCTAATGTTTTATGTATTGGCGATCAAGGACAAATAGATGGCAATGATGAGGACTTGCTGGGTTGGGAGCCATCGGTTAGTGTAGGCAAAATACGTCCGGCCTCCAATAGATGTTTATGGGTCGGCAAGCATGACCATCTGCAGGAATCATCTGGCACTTTATTTATTCTTAAGGCAATTAAAAAAGATGGTGCCCAGTTTAAGATTGTACTTTGATAAATTATGATAAGGAACTGATGTTTTGAAGCCTGAACTTGCAAAACAACTTTTAAAAGATATTATCGAGCCAATAGTTGAAAACGAAGCGGCTGCCGAAAAAATCCTTGAAGAATTGCAGTTTCTCAGCGAGTACAAGTATGATCATTACGAAATGTTCGCACCTGGTAGACATTTCTTGGAACATTTCTACTTATGGATCAAACAGCTGGACGAAATGGAGAGACCTGTTGCCTTAGATCTTGTCCGCAAACATTTGATATTCATTTCCAGAGGAGAATTTGAATTATTGTCTCGCGTTCTGTATTGGGAGAAGGTGCGGAAGATACAGTTTGATCTTGCTGCAAAGGACTCCGGAATTCCTAGATATAAAGTTAGTCGTATTGCTAAATCTGCCGCTCTCAGCAAAATAGAGCGCAGTTCGCTATACATTGGAATGAGTGATGGAGCAAGAATTGACTATTTTAGACGGCAAAATCAACAAATTGGCAATGAACAGGTCCTGGGTACTTATCATGTAGATCAACATAAATGTAAAGAAATGTTGGATAAGCTCGAGAGCGCCTGTGGAAAGGGGGCACGATTTCGAATTGTCTTCCTCATTGATGATTATTGCGGAAGCGGGAGCACACTGATTCGTATCGATGAACAAGGGTCAATTAAGGGCACATTATCGCAGCTCGCGGCAAAGACTTTTCCTCAGAAGATTATAAGTGATGGAAAAGAAATTATTGTAGAGCCCAAAATGCTGAACAGCTTACTAGCGGACAATAGTGAAATATATCTGTGTCCATTACTAGCAACTCAAGCTGCAATTGCACAAATTGGCGACCATCTCAACAAACTATCGCCCCCTTTGACCCACCTTAAGATTGAACCGGCAGCTATTCTTACACAAAGTCTTTACAATAATGCAGATTGTGAACAATTAACCAAATTGTGCATTAAATACTACCAGGAAAGAATGGGAGATGAACATACGGGGAATGTACTCTTAGGCTATAGGGATTGTGGCCTTACTTTAGTTCTTCATCATAATACTCCTAATAACTCCCTTTACCTCTTATGGAACCGGCTTGCGATTAAGGGCGATGGGAAAAATCCTTCGTTTCAACCACTATTTGTACGTATAGAAAGACACAGGAGTACTAAGACTTAATGGCAACATTTCGGAATCCTTTTCTGAGCAGATTCTCAGATCGAACAGGGCTAAAGAATTCTACTTTCCTGTCGATGTACGCCCCACAATTTGTGAGGGAGTTATTAGAAAATGAAAACCTTCTACTCCCAAAGGCAACTCGACTAATTGGTATCCCCGGCTCGGGAAAGTCCAGCATTCTGAGACTTTTTAGCGTCGATATTCTTACGGAAATCATCAGGCAAAAGACTACCTATTTACATATCTATGATGTCCTTTCAGAAGCTAAGGTAATAGATGGTGACATAATTAAGTCTATAGGACTTTACGTCCCAATAGATGAGTTTTTTTATGAAACCGATAACGTCAAATTAGATCAAGTGGACAATAAGAAATTATTTTATACTCTTTTTGATCTCCGAGTTGCCAGGCAGTTGAATTACTCATTGGAAAGGCTACGTTCATTTTATGGGAAAGCGGGAAGCGGTACTCCAGTTAGGGGAGTGCCTTCCGATCGTATGCCCCCTCGCATTTTTTCTGAAACCAAAACAATAGATGCGATGGAAAGAGAAATCCAAGACAAAGAAATGTTGGTCTCTCAAGTACTAAATAGTTTCCCAGGGACTCCTATTCCGGAGAGGCTGGAATTGCATCATCGTTTCTTTTCTCTAGATTTGATAGATGCGCAAATTGCGAATGGTAATATTAATTTCATCCTCATGGTGGATGATGCTCACGAACTTTACCCCGAGCAACTTAAAGCATTGATAGGGGCCATTGAAAAGCGTTACTCTTTTCCCAGATGGATCACGACTCGTAAGCATATTTATTCCATCGATATGCTATTGGGCAATCCAAACGGAACTACTGACGGAAGAGAGGTAATAACTATAGATGTTGATCGCGAACTCCGGCAATCTTCCCTATACAAGAAATTCATAAAGATCCTCGTGGATAGACGGTTAAAGCTGACTTCGGCGCTTCATGAATTTAATGCTGATTACATCGAGGGAATGCTGCCGGCTGAGAGTAGTGTGACTGAAGAGAAAATTTACTCGGGCTGCGAACAGCAAAGACAAGAGGCCTTTCAGATTAGAAAGCAGCTCATGTTTACTTTGGAAGAACTCGATAAATTTGTAGCGGGAAAAACCCTAGATCCGATTGATGGTGAACTTGTTTTAATAAAAGCTCATCGTGCATCTAAGAAAAAACAGCAGAGTTTCTTCCAAACGCTCGATTTAGATAACATTGCATCAAAAGATAAGCAGGCAGCAGAACTATTCTGGAAAAAACGAGTAGGCTTAGCATTATATTCGGGCTTCGATTCGATACTCGCAGCTTCTAATTATAATGTTGAGCAATTCATGCGTATTTTTTCACCTTTCATTGATCGTCTAATATACCGTGTAGAACTCAATAAAATACAAACTATATCTCCTCAAGAGCAAGCGAATATTTTCGATAAGGTTGTCAAAGAGTATATCGAAAATATAATATTGCGATTGCATTACGGTAATAAAATTTATCAACTCGTAGATAACTTAGGCAGGTTTTTTTCGTTTCGAACTTATGAACCGAATGCTCCCCATGCTCCTGGCATTACACAATTTGCAATGCTGGCCTCTGACATAGAGGAGCCTACAATGCTTCCATCTAAGTCGGAGTTATCAAACATACTCACAACTGCGATTGCCCACAATGTATTTGTTCCAGAAGGGACCCAGCATCAGGGAACGAAGGGATCTGAACTTAAATATATTTTCTCGCTGAACAGGTTATTGTGTATCAAATACGAGTTGCCAATGCAAAAAGGAGATTTTCAACTACTGCCTTTGGATCTTGTTGAAGAGATGTGTATTCACCCATTTAAACCTGAAGATATTAAGAAACGAAAAGGTCGGCAATCAGATCTATGGGAGTATTCTGATGAAGTGGGCTGATGGCTTTTGCACTGATAGGTTTAAAGAGTTTTGGAGTGATAGATTAAAAGAAATTGCGACTCCGCCGCTTATTATATCAGGCTTGGGATTTGATCCTAGGTCGATGCAGGCGGCAAATATTCTTTCAACTATAGGAATAAGACCGAAAGTTCTTTCACTCGATTTCTCAATTGCATCTTATGAGAAGGAAAACCAATCAATTCGCGAAGCAATAGAAAAAAATTGCGAGCTACTAACTAGGTTTGAAATAGTTCATAGTCCGCTAAAAATAGCCATGTTTGATGCCCTTGATAGACCCGTTGGTGGCAGGCATGCTATAGAGAGCATTTATGGAATCCGAGAAAAGCTAGCGGGTCTTATAGATGTCATTATCGACATTGGCGGATTGCCACGTGCCTTATTCGCACCTCTGCTGAGTTTTTTGATTGATAAACAAAGGGAACTTGGCTTTAGTAATCTTCATGTTGCGAGTCTTCCTAACGAATTACTAGACAAAGAGATTATTTCTGGTCAATTCTTAGATCCAAATTTCATGTATGGATTTGATAGGCCGTCAGCTGATGACAAATTCGTTTGGATTCCGATTATTGGTAAAAATGACCCTGATAGACTGAGAGCCATTTATAACAAGATTGAAAAGGACTGTATTGAAACGTGTCCGGTCCTGCCTTTCCGGAAACATGATCCTAGGCAGATTGATAACCTGATTGTCAATTTAAGAGATGTCCTTTTCGGGGAAATACGTACTTTTTATAGCAATATTTTGTATATAGACCATAGCTCTCCATTTGCCGTATATAGAGAAATCGTTCAGTTGTCGCAATATTATACACGGCTATTAAAGGATTTGCCGGGGCGAGTAAAAGTCCTGATAACTCCCCTCGATGATAAGACTTCGAGTATAGGGGCAATATTAGCCGCAGTAGAAAGGAAACTTCCATTGATATATGCTGACACAGTGCAATACAGGGTGCTCAATGCTAAACTGTTATTGGACCCTTTAGTGGGCATCGAGCCGGTAGAAATTTGGATTACAGGAGAAGCCTATGACAGCTAGTTGGCCTTCTTCAACAGTTGCAAAGCAAAGTATTTTAGGTGTTGGGTTAGTGTGTCTGGATGTCATTAAAGCTGATGGAGCCCCTCGTTATTTTAATGGTGGCTCGTGCGGAAATGTAATCTCTGGTCTTGCCTTCTTAGGGTGGAAGGCCTCTATTGTTACTCCTTCTTATAAAGGCATTGGCGGAAAAATAGTTATGACAAATTTAGCAAAACTGGGCATTTCTCAAATCAAGACGGAGCCTCAATTAATGGAAGTACCCAGAATAATTGAGTGCCTCAAGATGAAAAATGATATCTACGTTGACCATAAATATCTTTTTGTTTGTCCTGAATGTGGCCAAAAATTACCATCTATAGCACCATTGGATGATGCATCAGCAAAAAAAATAACTAACAACGCACAGCAATTTAATGTGCTATACGCTGATAGAACATCAGCTGGAATAAAAATATTGAGAAAGGTTTTTCAGGATAGAGGAAATTGGACTATATATGAACCGAACAGCTCAAGGAATATTGAGGGTTTTTTGCAAAACTCTCTCGATTCCCACATTGTCAAATTTTCAACTGAAAAGGTTTCACTGAGTCTTGCAGAAAAACTGAGAAACCGGGCTGCTTTAGGATCAACAGTTCTTATAGTGCACACAGATGGAGAAGAAGGTCTCCATTTTTCCTATCGTATGCGCAATGCCACAATGTCAAAATGGGCGCACCTGCGGGCTCAACCGGTTTCCCACCTTATAGATGCATCCGGGGCAGGTGATTGGTGCACGGTTGGCCTCATTATGGGGTTGGTTGGAAAATATAGAAACAGTAAATGTTGGTTATCTAGGGAGGAAGTTGTTGCTGCTCTTCAATATGGTCAAGCGCTTTCTGCTATCTCCTGTGCTTTTATAGGAGCTCAAGGGCTTATTTATGCTGAAACTGACGATATTATTCGGGAACAAGTTTTCAAAGGGCTTAAAAAGGGTGCCGATTACAAAATACGACCTACGTCTATTTCAAAAGATATGATTCGCGATCTTTGCAAGTTGTGTCTACTCCCAGTTTGATAAGAAGGCTTTGGGTAAACATGAAAATAGAATGCTATGTGAGCGCATGAGCAGTGCGCTTAAGCAACTCGAAATAGAAAAGGTGAATGACTTGACTGAGGATTTTCATTGCTCATCGAATCCATAGATGTGATAATCGCGTAGACTCTGGCCTATCGCCTCGAGTTGTTCCCTCCAATTGGCAGGCAGTTTTGGTAGCGTTTCTATCTCTCGTATCACAAGATCGGAGAGCGGCATCTTGTCCAGCATCTCCTTGGGAGGCAATAGGTCCGTCTGCACCTCACGCTTCACCGCTACCTTCTCGCCCTGAACTGGGAGTTGCCATGAGTGGAGTCCCGCGACACAAAAAATTCGCGAGAGCTGCGCGATGGCTTCATGCAACATGGCGAGGTCGCCACCAGCCTGAGTGAACAGGTACTGAAAAACTCGGAAGTTGCAGCTCGCGAGGTTTGTTGCTTCTATGCCGACCCAAGGATTGTGAATATCGTACCAGGTGAGTACGAGTGACAGGACACGTGCAGGCGGACCATCGAGCTTTTGGCCAAATATCTCGGAGAGCTTCCACGCACCGTTTATGATCGCGTCTTTCGCCGCAGCGAGTTGGGCAGCGGCTTTTGCGAAGTTGGCACGCTGGCCACTGAAGTTTGAAAACTGGTAATTAGTCCGGAAGCGGTCGAATACAGTCTTAATCTCACATAACAGAAGCACACGCGATCGCCGGTCGTAGATGCCGAGATCAATGTCGCCTACGCCTGTCTTCGTCTTCCTGGTTACAAAAAGCAGACCGGGAGTGGTCGGCAACCCAGCACAAACTGCATCGGCGACCTTCGAGAGATCGGAGCCCACGGTGTTGTTCCAGTCGTCGGGATATTTCCGCATTAGGAGTGACAGAAAGGTGAGGCTGGGCGGGAGAACGTGATGCACAAACGGCCAATAAGCGAACCAGTCGCCAAATCGAACAAAGGAAACAGCAATACCCCACGATTCGACGATTTCCGGTGGAGCAGAGAAAAAATCGACCAATCGGCGAAATCGATCGTCGGCGATTGGAGCTAGGCCCCACTCTTCCGCAAAAGAAGTAAACATACCCTGCAGATCGGCGACGCGAAACCACAACTGTCTGCTCTCCAGCAGCGCCTGAATAAAAGCCTGGAATGGGATAGCCTCACTGATAGTAAACCCGATCCGTCCAGCAAGCAGGTGCCAGGCATCAGGGACAGCTTCACCGAGGAATGCAATTTCGCGCATACCCGTTGCGAGTACGAGTGGAACCGTCCTGTTCACCGAGGGTGGACTAGAGAGGATCTCGCTCAATTCTGGCGACATACCGAGAAATTCCGCCTTATGATCGAGCAGTATCAGGGCCGAGCGCCTCTGTGGCGCCGCCAACGATAACCGGAACGAATCATCATCCGCATCGTATAACATGCGCCAGTATTCCTCACGCAGAGAGATTTCCAGATTCAGGTAGCCGAGTTGATGATATTCCATGTCGAGACAGGATTGGACAGCTTTATCGTAATCAAGTGCGAGGTCGAAGTGAGGTCCTGCGAACTCAGCTCTAGGCGCTTTCAAGGCACTCTGTGTGACCGCGAGCAGGGATTTGAAAATGCTCCCGTGGTCCGCTGAGGAATAGCGCGGGATTGCAACGAGTTTGTTGCTCATTGCGACAGCGCGACGCCACGCCATCGGTAACGAGTAACCCGGTCGTGGCAGGTTTGCGTAAAGCGATGCCAGTGTCTCGCGGAGCGTCGCTCGATCCGAGGAAATTGCGTCTATAACTTGTTCTATGTCTATGCGCTTCGTGCTTGTCCACCTTTTCCCTATATTTAAGACTATCTTATATACCTCGCGGCCGCGATCAGTGTCAAGAATTGACTGTTTAATTCCGGTTGGAATCCAAACAATAAGGGCAATGCAATTGGGGTCAAACCTTCATTATTCATTTATGAGGGTTTCAGCCGACAATCATTACGTCTGAGTTACTTGTCTCATTGCGTAGTATCAGTGTGTGCTGTGTAAAACGTATGACTTGTCGGTTAAAGTCCGACCGTGGCAGTTCGGCAGTGCAGCCACGTAGCTTGAAGGAGGTGTAAGGAGTGATCTGAAACACTGAGTTCCTTGACGAAGGCTCCGAAAGGGAGTCGAGCGAGCCTGCGGGTTGTAGCGAAAGCGAACCTACACGTAGCCTCGAAATCCACGATGGAGTTGCCGATCCTTTACTGAACGGGAGAAGGCCGAAGCATCTATCCTAACAATAACTGCCATAACCGATAGGTGGACTTCCGGGGTAGCAGGGACGACACGCAGGGGAAGCCATACGATAATGAACACAGGAGGCCCGTACCGATGTCTTCAGGGGGCAACAGGTGGATATAAGGCAACGAAATTTCACCGGGTCGGTGCGGGAGTCGGAGTTGCCCATACTACCGTTTGTATTTCGAAGACAGCATAACTTCGAGAGAGGGAAGGGGCAATGCCTTTATCACGTTTCTTAAGAAGAGAAGGAAAGGAGATTGCGTAATGCTGGAAACTCCGGAAAAGATTCGGGATCTTCAGAGGAAACTATACCAGAAGGCCAAGCAGGAGAAGGAGTTCCGATTCTATCTTCTCTATGACAAGGTCTACAGGC